>DASYIM010000052.1:0-23248 GCA_035997625.1 Gemmatimonadaceae bacterium | reverse complement strand
GTGTTGGAGAAAGTGATGCCCGTTGCTTCGGGCTTGAGGAGCTCGAAGAGAGGGGGTTGCGTCGGTTCCGGGGTCCGCTCACAGCCGGCGATCGAGTACAGGGCGGTAAGAGCAAGCAACAACCGCAACGACACCGCTGGTCGCTGCCAGTTTGCAAGCTTTGCGCTCGGCGCTGCAGACGACGGGACAGACTTCAACGACATTACGAGGAACTCAACCGGTTTCCTCTGATTGCATCGAAATCTGTCCCACGGTAGTTAAGCACCAGGCTCCCCGCGCAGCGGCTCGCAGCGACCAGCGTTACCGTTAGCAGTTGCCTTCCCTATTTGACCGGTGTAAACCGAATCGCCTGCCCGCCCCCTGGAGCCAGCACCACCGAAAGGTTCGTACTCGAATCGACGGTCCGCTTCGAGATGCTCACCGGCAACGGATTGGTAGCCCAATTGGCACCGGGCCCGTCGGCGTATATCTCGGCGGTATACTTGCGACCGGGTGTCAGGAAGTTCAACGGAACGTTGAAGGTCCGCCCCTCTTCATCGGTGATCGCTCCGAGGAACCAGTCGCCGCTGTTTTTTGCCTTGCGGGCGACGATCACGTAGTCGCCGATTCTGCCGTCGATGGTCTTGCTCGTCTCCCAATCGACCGCCACGTCACGAATGAACTGGAACGCGGGCTTGCCTTCGTAGTTCTCCGGCAGATCCGCCGCCATCTGCAGCGGCGAGTAGATCACCACGTACAGCGCCAGCTGCTTGGCGAGCGTGGTGCGCGGATGCGGCTCGTCGGAGCGGCGCGGCCGGCCCGTTCCCCGTTCGATCAACAGATCGAAGATTCCGGGCGTGAAATCCATCGGCCCCGCCAGGAGTCGCGTGAAATAAAGATTGGTCTCGTGCTCGGGTGGATTGCCGCCTTCGCCACTCCAGGCGTTGTACTCCTGCCCACGCGCGCCTTCCCTGCTCATCATGTTCGGATACGTGCGGCGCTCGCCGGTGTCGTGGATCGGCTCGTGGACATCCATCATGATGTGATACTTGGCAGCGGTCTCGATCGCCTTCCGGTAGTGACGCACCATGAACTGCGAGTGGTGCGAGTTTCCTTCGGGCGTGGTGTCGGTGACGTAACCCGACTTGATGGCATCGAGACCGAGTGAGTGGTACATCGCGTAGGCCGCCTCCATCTGGCGCTCGTAATTCACGATTCCGCCCGACGTCTCGTTGTGCACGATCAGGTGGACGCCCTTGGAGTGCGCGTAGGCGGCGAGCTCCTGGATGTTGTAGTCAGGGTACGCCTGGGTGAACGAAAACGCGTTGGCGTTCTTGATCCAGTCGCCGTCCCAGCCCGTGTTCCATCCTTCGACGAGCACTCCGCCGAGCCCGTTGGCCGCCGCGAAGTCGATGTAGCGCTTGGTGTTCGCGGTGGTCGCTCCGTGCTTGGGCCCCGAGCTCCAGGTCATTGTGTTGATGTGCATCCCCCACCAGATGCCGACGTACTTCATCGGCTTGATCCAGCTGACGTCCGTGAGAACGCTGGGCGGATTGAGGTTCAGCCCGAGCACGGAGGGCGAGAGATCGGCGGCGCGGTCAGCCAGCTGAATGGTGCGCCACGGGGTCATGAACGGCGCATGGCCGCGTACCTTGTCCCCATTCTGCCACGGCGCCAGCGCCACGCGCAGCAGCCGGCTATCCATCCTCGGGCCTGCCAGGTTCATGCGGGCGTAATCGACGAGATTCGCTTCGTGGATCACCATGAAGGTTTTCTGGTCGCGGGTCTGCATGGTGAGCGGAGTCTGGATGCTGTCGATGACGCTCACCGGCGACGACGAGTACAACATCTCCGAGCGGTCGAGCCGCCCCCGGTTCGACGGAATCCACCACGACCTGGCGTCATCGGCGAGGTTGAACTGGGTCAGCTCGTCCGAGATCACGAAATCGGCGAGTGATGACTGGGCCGGGAACTCGTAGCGAAAGCCGATGCCGTCGTTGAACGCGCGAACCACGAAGTCAAAGTGTCGCTGGGGCGCGGCAGTTTCTGTTACGGAAACCCGCAACTCGTTGTGGTGATCGCGAACGCGGGCGACCTCGCCCCACGGCTGCGTCCAGGTCTCATCATGGCTGGCGCGCTTCGTCCCGGTAATCCGCAGCCCATCGCGTAACGCCGGTGCGCCCTTGAACTCGAAGCCGAGCATCGACGGTTCGAGCAGGGGCCGGCCGTCTCTGCTCAGTATGTAGTAAAGCTTGCCCTCGTTGGTGGCCACACCAACCTTGTTCCTGCCGTCGGGTGACGAGACACTGATCGTGTCCTGGGCCACCGCTGCGGTCGCGGTGAGCGTCATCAACGCGGCGGTGAACACCATTCCACGAGTCCATCTGCCAGTGTACATCTGAGTCATTCTCCGGTTTGCTGAGTCAAAAAGAAAAGCTGCGCGAAGTCCAACGGAACCACGCTGATCGGTCGTAACCTGTCTAAGCCAAGATTCTTATGGCGGGCATGGCTAATGCGGCTATCTTATCCAAAGTTCTCTTGGCCTTTGCGCCACCGTCATATGGCGTCATTAACGCTGCGCGTCCCCTCCTACGCACTGCTGGTAGGGCTTGCCACTGGCTGCGCCAGTGTTCCTACGCACACGACCCCTGGTGATTCCGGGCCGTCGGGTGCTCCGAACGCTCCACTGCCGGCCACAACGGTCACGGGCGACGACATCGACCGCGCCGGGCCCGATGATCCGATAGAAAAAGCGCTCGCCTCGCGAGTGCCGGGCGTCATGGTCACCCGAACCCCGGACGGGGGCATCGCTGTACGCATCCGCGGCAATGCTTCGATCAGCGGCAATCTCGAGCCGCTGTATGTCATCGACGGTGTAGCCATCCAGCCGGGACCGGGTGGCGCTCTGGTAGGAATCAATCCTCACGACATTGCAAGCATCGAGGTGTTGAAGGACGCCGCCAGCCTGTCGTATTACGGTCTGCGCGCCGCCAACGGCGTAATTCTGATCAAGACGAAACACGCGACAGCCAATTAAGGTTTGCCCGGCCGAAAAACCAGCGGCCGGTCATTGTTGCGCGAAACTACGTAGATGATGCCACTTCGTGTCCGCAGGCGCTGGATGTCGCGCGCCTGCCCCGGCACGAAGAACCCGCTTTCCTGCTCGCGCAATGGAATGAAGTGCCCCTTTCCATCTCCGCGCAGATAGACCCCGTATCCGGCGCTCATCTTGCCGAGCTCGGGCTTCACGCCGTCGAGATTCCCCGCCATCAGCAGGTCCGCGTTGCCATCGCCGTCGACGTCGGTTGCCAGCACTCCGTACATGGGAGCAATTTGCGCTTCGAGCGGTAACGGCACCATAGTGAAACTGCCGTCGCCGTTGTTTCTCACCAGCGAAGTGGCGAAGTCATAAGCGTTTTTCACCACCGCGTCGTCTACATCCTTGCTGGTGAATACGTCGGCGACGGTCTGCTTCGCGTAGTCCTTGTAGCTGCCGAACCGCTCCCTTAGCGACGGGATTGCACGCAGCAGCTCGTCACGCAGCGCTAACGGGTAGCGCCTCCCGTTGCTGGAGTACGAGATGACCTGCTGCAAAAACCCGTTGTGTGCGAAATCCTTGACGTACATCGTCACCGGCTCGTCCGCCTTCGCCTGGAGTCGCGTATTGAGTCCAAGGTTGGTGACGATGAAATCGGTCCGCCCGCGTCCGCTGAAGTCGCCGGCGATGATGCGGTTCCACCAGCCGTTGCTCTTCTCGAGGCCGGGCACATTCATCTTTACGAGCTTCCCGCCGCCAGCGTTATGAAAGATGGTAATCGGCATCCACTCTCCGACGACGATGAGATCGGGGCGGCGATCGCCGTCGACGTCCTTCCAGACCGCATCCGTCACCATGCCGATGTGCGAGAGTCCCGGCGCAACTCTGTCCGTCACATCCGTGAAATGCCCGCGGCCATCGTTCCGCAGCAGCACGCTTTGCGGATCGAGTCCGTACCGGCCCGGCACGCTGCGGCCTCCTACGAAAAGATCGACGGCGCCATCTCCGTCGAAATCAGCAGCAGCCACGCGAGAGCCGCTCAAGGCGAGAGGCGGCAACGCGCCGACTGCCTTCCGAAAATTTCCCTTGCCATCATTCAGGTACAACCGGTCTTCGAGCGCCGGACTGGCCTCCGAGAACTCGCTTCCACCAGTCACCACATACAGATCGGGATGGCCGTCACCGTTGGCGTCGAAGAAAATGGCGCCGACATCTTCGGCGATGCTGTCAGCGGCGAGCAGCTTTTCGTTGCTTTTCACAAATGAGCCGTCGCCGTTCTGAATCAGGATGGCGCTCGGCTGCTCCTTGGCTCCGCCGATGAAGATGTCATCCAGACCATCGCCGTTGACATCGGCAACCGCCAGCGGCGGCCCTTCGGTCGAAAGCATCCTTGGCATCAGCCGCTCGCGATCGAAATCGACGTAGTCGTTCTCGTGGTGCGCGAAGGGAAGCGTCGCCTGACGCGTGATATCGGTGAGGACGGCGGTCCCTGGCTTGGGAGCACCGAACGCTCCGGTCGCCGCCCCCTTTGCGGACTGAGACTGCTTGACTGTAACGCGCTGATCGGCCGCGACCCTTGTCACACTGCTGACGCGCCCATCCGGCCAGTCCACCGCCACCGATTGAACCGTGTCGACCTTCCCCAGTCCGAACGTCAGCACGTAGTCGCTGCTCGACTGAAAGCCGCGAGTCGGGGAGAGCTCCTGATAGAGGGTTTGACCGCCGTCGCGCACGGTCACCTTCGCACCGAGGGCGAAGCGATTGTGGCCCTCACCTTCGAGAACTACCTGGAGGTAATGATTCTCCTTGTCCAGCGACCGGGCATTGCTGCGATAGACGAACGCTTCGTCATTGACGTTGTTCACCACCAGATCCAGCGCCCCATCGCCGTCCAGATCGGCGTACGCCGCGCCGCTGGCAAAGCTGGGCGTGTCCAGGCCCCAGCTCGCGGCCTCGCTGGTAAAGCCGAGATTGCCGTTGTTGCGAAATGCGTAGTGCTCGAGCTTGGTCGACGTCATCGCTTTGGTGAGCGCCTGGAAGTCGGATCGCTTTCCACTCTCTGACGCCCGGGGACCCATCGTCAGCTGGCTGGCGAGGAACGCCACGTAGTCCTGCGACGTCACGTCCTTGGCAATGCCGTTGGTGACGTAGATGTCCTTGTTTCCATCGAGGTCGAAATCGGCGAGAAGCGCGCTCCAGCTCCAGTCCGTGCGCGCCACTCCCGCCATCTGGCCGACGTCGCTGAAGGTCCCGTTGCCGTTATTCAACTGGAGCATGTTGCGCATCAACTGGTAATGGAATCCGTTGCGCACCTTCGTTTGATACGCCTCCCAGCTCTCGAACGAGGACGTCGTCCTGAGGCGGTACTCGTCCTCGGGCAGCATGTCGGTCGTATAGATGTCCGGCCAGCCGTCGTTGTTGATGTCGGCGATGTCGAGCCCCATCGAGAAGTACGACAGGTAAGACATCTCCCTGTCCAGCCGCTCGTCGAAAGTGCCATCGTGGTTGTTGATGTAGAGATAGTCGCGCTCGAAGAAATCGTTCGAGACGTAGATGTCCGGCCAGCCGTCCCGATTCACATCGCTCACCACGACGCCCAACCCAAAAGCGATCTCGCCGCCATAGATGCCGGCCCGCGCGCTCACATCCGTGAAATGGCCGTTGCCATCGTTGTGGAACAGCTTGTGGCCGCCGAGCGGGTCGCGGGTGTTGCGGGTGTTGCGGACGCCGAAGCTGCTCACCGGGCGGAACGAGTTGTTGATCAGGAACATGTCGATGTTCCCGTCGTTGTCGTAGTCGAGGAACGCAGCCTGGGTGGAATAACCCTCATCGGCGAGGCCGTAGTCGCGCGCCATCTCCTTGAACGTAGGCACGCCGTTCTTGTCGAGGCCCTGATTGATGTACAACTCGTTCGCGCGGTGCTTCCCGGCGATGTTTCCGGCGTAGCAGACGTAGATGTCGAGACGCCCGTCCGCATTCACGTCGGCAAAAGTTACCCCCGTCGCCCAGGGACCCTTACCGCTGACGCCGGCCTCCTCGCTGATGTCCTGAAACTGGAAATGACCCTTGTTCAGGTAGAGATGGTTCCCGTTCTGATTGGAAGTGAACATCACCTCGGGCAGTCCATCACCATTGAGATCGCCGACGGCCACCCCACCGCCGTTGTAGAAATTCCGGTAGGTGAAGACGTTGAGGTCCTGCGTTTCCTGAACGCGGTTTTCGAACCGCACACCGGTATAGCCCGATGGCAGGAGCGTGAAGAGATGATTTCCTACTGGTGGGGCGGGGGCTCTACCCCCGGCGGATTCCTGCTTTTGTTCGTTGCCACATGCGGCGGCGAGAGACAGCGCGGGAAGGAGATAGCATAGCCTCAGCCTCAAGGCCGCATTCATCGTTTATTGACCACCTTAGCACATCATGGCCTGCCCTCCGGGGAGAGCAGGCCATGATGAAAGAGAAGTGAGTTGAACCGCGGGAATCAGTAGCCCGGATTCTGATGGAGCTGAGGATTGGTTTCGATCTGGGTCTGTGGAATCGGCATCAGAATCTTCCATGGATCGAAGGCCGTCTTCGCGTACCACGTTCCCTGGGTGAACTTGTTCATGCGAATCAGATCCTGACGGCGCTTACCTTCTGCCGTCATCTCGAACAGCCGCTCCTGCAGAATGGCGTCGCGTACCTGCGCCTGAGTAGCAGGCGCAATCGGCTTCGGCGGGCTGAACACGCGGGCGCGGAGCAGGTTGATGTCCGCGACTGCTGCGGCGGTCTGCCCGAGCTCATTCTCCGCTTCGGCGCGGATCAGGTACATCTCGCCGAGACGAAACCACGCGTAGTCGTTGCCGTTATTGCGGTTGACGTGATTCGGATCCACTGGCCACTTCGCGATGCGTACGCCCTGGCCTTCCGTCGCAGCCGTGACGTTGGGAATGTTTGGATCGAATACCAGCGGGTTGCCCTGACGGTCCAGAGCCGGCTGCCCAGTGACCAGGTTAACCTGCGCACCGGCCAGGAAGATCTGCACCCGCTTGTCGGCGGGATCGAACGCAGCGTAGGTATCGGCCAGAGTGGAGAAGCCGTTCCACGGCGCTTCCGAGCCGCTGTACTGGTTGTAGTGCAGCGCGCGCATCAGGAAGTTCAATCCGATGTCGGTCACATCGATGTACTTGATGGCGAAGATGATTTCCGGCGTGAGGTTATTGTCGGCGGTGAAATTCTTCCGCCAACCGCACCCGGCCGTGCCGCAAGCCATTGAGGCATCGGTCGCCAGACTGTAATTCCCCGAGTTGATCACCGCGTTGGCGGAGGTCAGCGCGTCCTGCCAGCGCTGGGTTCCCGGCTGGAGGCCGGCAGCCGTCACAGTGCCCGTAAAGACCTGCGCGTTCAGGTAGAGGCTTGCCAACATAGCGTCGACAGCGCCCTGCGTGACGCGGCCATTCATGTCCGCCGACCACTTCGCCGGCAGATCAGGCCGCGCCGCCTTCAGCTCGGACTCGATGAATGCGAAAACCTCGGCCCTGGTGTTCTGTGGGCGCGCTGCGATCGCGGTTTCGGTAACGATCGGCACTCCACCGAATAGATCCGCGAGCAGGAAATAGTAGAAAGCTCTCAACACCCGCAGCTCGGCGGTTACGGTCGCCTTGCTGGCGAAGGGGGTATTGGCGATGCCCTCCATGACGACGTTCGCGCGGGCAACACCCTTGAAGAGCTCGACCCACGCCGAGTTGATGTTGTCGAGACCGGCGGGACTGGCGGGCGCAAATGTCTGACGGTGAATGTCGAGCCATTTGCCGTTGTCATACCAGTCCTGACCACGCGTCGGTACGATCATCTCGTCCGTGCTGATCTCCGAGATGTTGTAGTACTCGTCGTTGGTCGCTCTCAGCTGGGCGTAAACCGAGGCAAGACCACCGATCACTTCACCTTCGTTCCGATAGAAGTTCTCGGGAGTGATGGCGCTTTGCGGGACCTCGGTAAGGTCCGTACAAGCCGGAAAGAGAACGAGCGCGCCAACAGCTGCGGCGGCCCAGATCTTCTTGTTCATGAGTTGGCTCCTAGAAAGCGACACGAAGACCTCCCGTCCAAGTACGCGGACTCGGGTAGTGGAGGTAATCTATGCCGCGGGGCGCTATCCCGGGCAGCTGCGAGTGAACTTCTGGATCGTAACCCGAGTACGGAGTCCAGAGGGCCAGGTTATCACCGGAGAGATAGAGACGAGCGCCGCTCGCCATCTTGGTGAATGCTGGAGGATTGAAGGTATAGCCAATGGTGAGATTTGCCAGGCGGGTAAACGATCCATCTTCGATCCAGCGCGAGGAATAGATCGCCGGCTCGTGAATTCCTGTTGGATCGCTGAGCGCCGAGGCCAGGAAGTTCTTGTCCTGGAGCGCATTGCCCTTGGTCGACCAGACCAGCGCGGTGTTGTTGAAGACCTTCTGGCCGGCCACCCTGTTGAGCAGCATGCTGAAGTCGAACGCATGCCAGTTGCCGTTCGTGTGCAGGCCGAGGGTGTAGTTCGGAGTCGCGTGGCCGAGGATCACGTAATCATCCCCGCTCGGCGCGATGGTGGTGCCGGCGAGCACGCGGCTCGTCTCCACGCCGTTGGCATCGCGCGTGACGGTGTAGTGATTGAATTGCTGCTGTCCGGCCGCGTTCACGCCTGTGAAGATCGGACCGAAGAACGTGCCGAGCGGCTGGCCCGGGATGATCCGCTGGGTGAACTGGTTCGACTGTCCCTGACCGCTGGCGAGAGCATCCGGAATGAATGTTCTTCCGCCGAGATCGACGACCTCGTTCCTGTCGTGCGAGTAGACGACGCCGGCGTTCCAGCTGAAGCCCGGCTTCTCCATTACCAGTCCGTCGAGCGAGAACTCGATGCCCTTGTTGCGGATCTTTCCAATGTTCTCGAGACGATCACCGACCACTGCTGGTTGCGGTACCTGCACCGTCAGCAGCAGGTCGTGGGTGTTCTTGACGTAGTACTCGAGGCTTCCGTTCAAGCGGTTGCCGAGAATGCCATAGTCGAGCGCGAGGTTGGTCTGCGCCGTCTCTTCCCACTTGAGGTCAGGGTTGGCATTTCTGATTGGCGTGACACCGGTCACCGGCTTGTCGCCGAATCCGTACCGCGAGTTGCCGTCGGCACCGAGCAGGATGAGCGACGAATAAGGAGGTACGGCAGGATTTCCCTGCTTTCCCCATCCGGCGCGGAGTCGCAGCTCGCTGAACGGGCCGCTCTTCATGAACGACTCCTCGCTCAACCGCCAGGAACCTGAGATCGCCGGGAACGTGGCCCACTTGTGATTTTCACCGAACTGCGATGCTCCGTCCTTTCTCAGCACGAATGTCGCGAAGTACTTCTCGGCGATGCCGAGGTTTGCTCTGGTGAAGAACGAGACAATGCGGCTGTCCGTCTTGAAGGCGTACGGAGGTTGGACAATGTTGCCGCTGCCCAGGCTGTTGTAGGTGAACGCGTCGGTCAGATAGTCGCGCGTCTGCACGCCGAATTCGCTGACGGTGGCCTGGCTGAACTCGTACCCACCGATGACCTCGAGGTCCTTGCTGGTCATCGTTGGATGGTAGGTGAGCAGCGTCGAGAGTTGCTTCACCGTATTGGCGCGGCTGGCGCGTTGAGCGACGCCGTTAAAGCCCGCTCCAAAAGCGCTGATACGCGGCGCGTAGAAGCTGCGCTCGCCTTCGGTGCGGTCGACGCCGATGTTCACCCGGGCCGTAAGTGGCTGGAAGATGTCGTAGTCGGCCGAAACGTTGCCGAGGGTCCGGTCCGAAGCGCCTTTATCAAGAATCTGATTGGCAAGCGCCACTGGATTGCGGACCGACTGCGCGCCGGGGGCGATCTCGTAGTAGCTGACCACTCCCGTCGCCGCGTCGGTGACGGTCACCGGGTGAGTGGGATTGAAGTTCGCCATGTTGACAAAAACCCCGCCTTCGAATCCACTGTTCTCGTTGAAGGCGAGGTAATCGTTGTTGACGTGCGAGCCGGTCAGATTGAGGGCAAGGCGGAGCTTGCCGTCGATCGCCTGATGGGTGCCGTTTACGCGAGCCTGCATACGGCGCAGACCGTTAGCTACGACAACGCCTCGTTGATCGAAGTAGTTCACCGAGGCGCGGTATTGCGTATTGGCGGATCCGCCGGAGAAGGCAAGGTCCTGATTGACCGTCGAGCCGTGATGCATCAGCTCGTCTTCCCAATTGGTATTGGCGGTCCCTTCAGCGGCAAGGGCGGCAGCGGGAAGAACGCCCGCGGTAACCTGCTGCTGAATGAAGTTCCGATACTGGGAGCCGCTGAGGACGTCGAGACGCCTTGGGGCCGATCCCATACCAGCCGCAAAGTTGTATTCGATGCTTGGTCCGCCGACGCTGCCTCTCTTGGTCTCGATCAACACCACGCCGTTGGCGGCGCGGGCACCGTAGATCGCGGTTGCGGCGGCATCCTTGAGGATCGTCACCGTCTGGATATCGGACGGGTTGATCATGTTGAGCGGGTTGCGCGGAAGCGGCGGATCACCGCTGACTCCGAAACCGCCGGGCTCGACCTGATCGCCAGAAATAGCCACGCCGTCGATTACATAGAGCGGCTCGTTGCTGGCGCTGATCGAAGTTCCGCCACGAATCAGAATGTGGGCGCCCGCACCGGGCTCACCGCTGTTCTGCGTGACCTGTACGCCGGAAGCCCGGCCCTCGATCATGTTGGTGACGTTGGTCGGAACGGCCACCCTTGACTTGTCCGCCTCGATCGTCGAAATCGAGCCGGTAACTGCCAGCCGGCGCTGCGTACCATAACCGGTGGTAACGACTTCCTGCAGGATCGCCGCCTGGCGATCGAGAGAGAAGACGACCGTTACTGAGCCACCGTTGGGGACGTTGACGATCTGTACCGGGGCGGCGAACCCGATTCGTCTGGCCCGCACAGTCTGCGAGCCGGAGGGGACGCCACCGATAGTGAATGTGCCATCAGCTCCGGAGACCGCGCCACGCCGCGTACCTTCGACGAAAACGCTTACATCGGCGACCGGTGTCTGGGTCCCCGCCTCAACGATTCGTCCTGAGATTGTGCCTGAGGGCGGCACCGGATTCTGTGCGCCCGACAGAGCCGGCCAAAGCAAGCCGACCGCGAGCGCTAGGGTTAAACGACGAACTACTGCCATACGGAGGTCCTCCACGGGGTGGTGAGTGGGACTGTACCGCGATCGCTTCGTGTCGATGGCGGGTACACCAACGTCGCCGATAGTCCTGGAGGGAGGAATCGGCGAGGCTGTCCAACCCCGCAATCGATATTGTTCCCCCTAAATGCTGTCCGGTGAAGTATTTGTCAAGAACCAGTCACGCCGCGGCAAGTGTCATCTGCAGTACAACCGCGCGGCGTTTTCCCGTGCGAGGGCTCATGCATCGGTGCCGGCTCGCCGACGGCTACTGGTCCGTCGATCCGTCGGTTTTGAGGCCGCGCTCCTCGAGAAGCGCGTCGACGTTCGGATCCCGCCCGCGGAAATTGCGGTAGAGCGTCGCCGCGTCCGTCGTTCCGCCGCGCGACAGGATCATCTCCCGGAACCTCTGTCCGTTCTCGCGGGTCAACCCGCCGTGCTCGCGGAACCACGCGTAAGCATCGTCGTCGAGCACTTCGCTCCACGTGTACGCGTAATATCCAGCCGAGTAGCCCCCATCCCAGATATGCGAGAAGTAGGTACTCAGGTAGCGCGGCGGGACTTCCGGTACAGCGACGTTGAAGCGATTGAGAGACGCGCTCTGGAAAGCATCGACGTCAGCCGGAATCGAGCCCGCCGGCAAAGTGTGCCACGCAAAATCGAGGAGTGATGCCTCGAGCAGCTCGGTCGTCGCGAAACCCTGATTGAAGGTGCGCGAGCTCTTGATCTTGTCGACCAGCGAGGCCGGCATCGGCGCGCCCGTCTGGTAATGCCTGGCGTAGTTGGCGAACACCGACGGCTCGACCGCCCAATGCTCGTTGAACTGGGACGGAAATTCGACGAAATCACGCGGCACGTTGGTTCCCGACAGGGTCGGATACTGCACGTTCGAGAACATCCCGTGCAGGGCGTGGCCGAACTCATGGAACATCGTCGACACGTCGTCGTAGGTGAGCAGCGCCGGCTGCCCAGGTGCCGGCTTGGTGAAGTTCGCGACGTTGAACACCACCGGCTTGGTGCCGATGAGGTGCGACTGGTCGACAAACTGATCCATCCACGCGCCGCCGCTCTTGTTGTCGCGCTTGAAGTAATCGGCGTAGAAGAGCGCCAGCGCCTGACCGGTCTGATCGAATACCTCGAACACCCGCACGTCCGGGTGATAGACCGGAATGTCGTGGCGCTCCTTGAACGTCAGACCGTACAGCTTGTTGGCGGCAAAGAAAACGCCGTTCTGGAGGACGTTGTTCAGCTCGAAATACGGCATGATCTGCGACTCATCCAGGTCGTACTTCGCCTTTCGCACCTGCTCGGCGTAGTACTGCCAGTCCCACGGCTGGAGCTTGAATCCCCCGCCCTGCGCGTCGATGAGCTTCTGCATTTCCGCCGCTTCGGATCGTGCGCGCGCCGTTGCCGGGCGAACGAGATCCGTCAGCAGCTTAATCGCGTTCTCCGGAGTCTTCGCGCCCTGCGTCGCCAGCGCGTAAGCTGCCCACGTGGGGTAGCCGAGAAGCTGCGCCTTCTCGGCGCGCAGCTCCGCCATGCGCCGGAGTGTGCCGCGCGTGTCGTTGCTGTCGCCGCGCGACGTTCTCATCGTCGAGAGCTCGAACAGCTTTTGCCTGGTGGCGCGGTTGGTCAGCTCCGCCTGGGCGGGCTGCTGGGTGGTGTTGCGAAGGGGTAGCACCCACTTGCCGGTAAGTCCGCGCTGCTTCGCTGCCTCCGCGGCCGTCTTGATCTCGTCGTCGCTGAGACCCGCCAGCAATAACACGTCGTCGACGACAAGCGCGCCGGCCTTCGTGCCCGCCAGCAGCTTGTTGGAAAAATCCGTCGACAGCCTGGAGAGCTCCTGATTGACGATGCGGATGCGCGCCTTGTCGGCTTCCGACAGCTGGGCGCCGGCGCGCACGAAGTCGCGGTGGTAGCGCTCGATCAGCTCCTTCTGCTCGGGCGTGAACTTGCCGTCGTTGCGACGGTCGTAGATGCTCTTGACGCGCTGAAAGAGCTGGTCATTGAGGTACACGGCATCGTTGGTCGCGGCGAGCTTCGGCGCGACGATTTCCTGGATCTTCTGCAGGGTGTCGTTGGTGTTTGCTCCGATTACGCCGAAAAAGGCCTTCGACGCGCGGGTCAGAAGGGCTCCCGATTTCTCCATCGCGACGATGGTGTTGTCGAACGTCGGCGGCGAAGTCTGCTTGGCGATCGCATCCATCTCGGCCAGCTGCTGCCGCATCCCCTCCTCGAGCGCCGGCTGGTAGTGCTCGTTTCGAATCAGGTCGAACCGAGGCGCGTGGTATGGGAGATTGCTCTCGACGAAAAGCGGGTTGCTTCCGGCAGCCGCTGGAGCCGGCGCGGTTGCGGAGGTTGTGGTCGCCGTTGGCGCACAGGCACCGGCCAGCGTTGCAGCAGAGATAGAAGAAAGCATGAGCCGATGGCGGAAGGTCTGTTTCATCTCGATACCGGGAGGGAAAAAAAGTGAAGCAAGTGCAGGACGGCAAACCGGAGCGGAAACTTGCCGCCCGAAGCACGAGGTTTCCAGTGAGTCGCGGCGTACGATTGGTATTATGATTTACCCCGCCATGCCTCGTGCGTGCCTGATGTACTCGATATGTGTCGCGTTCCTCGCGCGGGGCGGTGCTCTTGTCGCCCAGAACACCGACTCAACATCCCGCGACCCGCACGCGGTGCAGCCGGAGAGGCCGACCGTCGCGACACATGCGGGAACGGTCGCGCCGGGGTGGATCGAGTTGGAGGCTGGTGGTGAGTGGGACAAGCTACAGGATGGACATCGACTCTTCCTGGCGCCGACGAATCTCAAGCTCGGCCTGGCGCGGCGGGCGCAGCTCAATATTCTGCTAAACCTGATTCTCGATTCGGCGCTGAACGGCGGATCCTTTGCTACCGGTGACCTCACCGTTGGAGTCAAGCTCCGCATCATCGAGCATAATCCAATACTTGGCGATTTCGCGGTGCTGCCCGCTATCAAGCTCCCAACCGCATCGCTGAGGAGCGGAACGGGCACCACAGATTTCTCGCTGCTGCTCATCTCGAGCCGGCTGGTCGGCCCGGTAGCGGTGGACCTGAATGTCGGCGCGACGCGAAGAAGTGGGGACGGAACGGAGGCGCCGAGAACTGCAGGCATTTGGACGGCGTCTTTCGGATTTCCGATCAGCGGGGCCCTTGGCGCGACGGTGGAATTCTTCGGCTTCAACCGCACCACGGGTCCGGCGGGGAGCAAAGGGACCGCCGCGCTGCTGATAGGCCCCACCTACCTCGTGCGCGAATGGCTGGCGCTCGATGCTGGCGCGATCATACCGCTGGACGGACCGCAGCCCCGCGCGCTCTACACCGGATTCGTCTGGAATTTTGGCTGCGTCCTGCCGCGACGTATGTGCGGCTAGCGCGGGGAGTTCAGGTCTCCCGACTCGTCGACATAGACATCGGGCGCACCCCCAGCCAGCGCCCTCAGGTAGTACTCGTCGATCGCCGCTCTGACCATCATGTCGGAGATCTGCTTCGGCAGTGAGGAGTCGGCGCTGGCGTCGGTGTCGCCGGCCGCGATAGCGGCGAGGGGAAGACCACAAAGCTGCTTGACGCAGATCAGCACAGCCTCGGGAGACTGGCCGGCGCCTTTGAGCTCACGCACGAGAATTCGTACCGCCACGAGAAGAGCGTCCGGCGATCCTGTCCCATCTGTCGCCCGATCGAACGCGCTTCGAAGGTCGTCTTCAGTTTTGGCCATTGCGCTTCAGATAAGTGTGGCTCGGCATACTGCGGTTGAGCCCGGGGTTGTGAAAGGAAGCCAGTAATAATGAGAACGCCGTTGCATGGCAAATCGCCTACGTACGTTTACTCTGACCTCAATACAAATTATCGGTCTGGTTGTTCCAGAAGCCCGACTCTTGAAGGGGGCGCGGAAGTCGCCCTGAACGAATCGCCGGTACTCGACATCGTAAGCGCGTCGCGAGGAAGCCCCACGACATCGTAAGCGCGTCGCGAGGAAGCCCCACTCTGTAGTTGACGCGTCAGGAAGGAAGAGCCTGAATCCGAGCCCTGCGAGCACGCGTGATATCAATCCTCCCAACCGCTTCACGGTGCTATGGTAAAGAGTGGAATCCCGTCGTTGATGGATCACGGCACTCGCAGGAACTCGGACCAGTCCTCCCCTCGCCAACCAGTGTAGCAGCGGTGCGAGTCTCCGCGTAGAGCGCGGGGGTGATCTTAGCGGTTTCTTAATGCAGGCGGCCGAATGGCATCTCTAGGTTTCGGACACGGGCCATTCCGACAGGCGCCGTCGATTGCCGAATGGGCAACCGGTTTCTACAGTTCATCAATCGCCTCGGACAGATGGAATGCTGGCTGAACAAATTCCTCGCACGTTCATGACGGGCATCGCCGCCGCGCACTATCGGCTGCTCGTGATCGAAGACGAAGTAGACATCAGGCGCGCGGTCGGCGCCGCGCTGCGCGATCACCATCCCGCGATCATCGAGGCGTCGAGTGGCCAGGCCGGCGTCGATGCCGTTGACGCGTCGCACCCCGATCTGATCATCCTCGACCTCGGGCTTCCCGATCTGGATGGGCTGGCGGTGTGCGAGCGGATCAGGTCGATGACCGTGGCGCCGATAATCGTCCTCACCGCGCGGCACGGCGAGTCGGACACGGTGGCACTGCTCAACGCCGGGGCGGACGACTACATCACCAAGCCGTTCTCCACACAGGAGCTTGCCGCGCGGGTTGCCGCGCAGGTGCGCCGCTCTCGCGTGCCTCCGGCGGAGCGCGAGATCATCACCGCCGATGGACTGTCGATCGATGTGCATCGCCGCCAGGCCGCCCGCGACGGCAACGCCGTTCGACTGACGCCGATCGAATGGGAGCTGCTGACGGTGCTGGTCTCCGACCCGGGACGCGTGTTCACGCACCAGCAGCTTTTTGCCGCTGTGTGGAAGCGCGCTTTCGGAGACGCGCGGCTATACCTGCGCGTTCACGTCACCAACCTGCGCCGCAAGATCGAGCGAAACCCCGCCGATCCACGGCTCATCATCACCGAACCGGGCGTCGGCTATCGCTTCATAATGGCGCCGTGATTCCCTGACGCCATGACGACAAAGACAATGAGGCAGGTCGAGTGGGCCCTTTGGGTGGGCATTCTCGTCCTGTCCTCGCTCGTCATGCGCAGCGCGAGACCCAACATCGAGCAGGCGCACGCCTCTTTCGTCTACATCCTCATCGTGCTGGGCGCCGCCGCGAGTGGCGAGCAATGGCTCGGCATCCTGATGGCGGTGCTCGGCTTCCTCGCCATCAACTATTTCTTCCAGCCCCCGTTCGATACGCTGACGGTGGGCGAGCCGAGCGATTTGCTCGCTCTCATCGCCTACCTGGCAACGGCCCTCGTGGCCAACACGCTGCTGGCAAGAGCACACGCCGAGGCGGAGCGGGCGCGCCGGCACGCGGCTGAAGTGCAAGCGCTTTCCGAGGAGGTCCGTCACGCCGAAGCGCTGAGGGAGGCGAGCCGCCTCAAGGACATTCTGATGGCGTCGGTGTCGCACGATTTGCGCACGCCATTGACGGCGATCCGCGCGCTGGCGCAGGACATTGCCGCTGACGGGTCGGGTGCAACAGCGCGCGCCGAGATCATCGTCGGCCAGGCCGACAGACTCGGCAAGATGGTGGCGGACGTGCTCGATCTTTCGCGCCTCAAGGGCGGAGCATTCACGATGAACGCGGAGGTGAACACCGCCGAGGATCTGCTCGGCGCAACGCTGAGGCAGTTTTCGGGGGTCTCCGACGCCAGGCGGATCGAGACTGTGATCGACTACACCCAGCCGGCGCTGATCGGCACCTTCGATTTCGTGCAGGCGCTGCGGGTGATGACGAACCTTGTGGACAATGCTCTGCGCTGCTCTCGCGAGACCCCGGTGACGATATCGGTGACGCAGACGAACGGCTCGCTCTCGTTTCAGGTGGCCGACCGGGGGCCCGGGGTGCCGGCGAAAGAGCGCGAACGAATCTTCGACGCGTTTTACAGGCCGAGTGGCGCGCAGGCCGACGCGGGCGCGGCAGGACTCGGACTCTCCATCGCGCGGCAGCTCGCGGAGGCGCAGGGAGGGAGCGTTCGATACGCTTTAAGAGACGGCGGAGGAAGCGTCTTCACTTTCGACCTGCCCGCGGCGCAGCTCGATCAGGAGCTACGGACTTAGGACTAAAAGCTGCGGACTGCGGACTAACGGCTGCGGGATTGGGAGACCAACAGCCACTGCTGATCGACGACTAATTGCGGATTGGGACACTCACTGCGGAGTAGGCGACAAAGGCGGGTGCGGCGGAATAAAGTGATTTCGCAGGTGCGTCGTAGGTTGCGGGTTCGGGTCGGGGAACCCGTATCGTGTGTCATGACCGAATCCTCACGGAACCCGCTCCTGACAGACAGTAGAGATCCGTTGCTACGAATGCGCGTTTACTGCCTTGCGTGTGAGTTGGTGCAGGAGGCGTGGCCGGATATTGAAAAGCTCAAGCTGGATGCGGGGACGGAGAAGATCGCCGGTCAGCTCATGCAGCGATTGGTTCCATCGCATCGAATCTCGGCGAGGGATACGCACACAGTTCGGGGCGTGATCGCGCGCGCATTTTCGAGTACGCCTTGGGTTCTGCACGCGAAAGCATGGTCTGGTATAGAGCGGCACTTCCCGTGGTCGGTAAAACCGTAGTCCAGGACAGACTTGAAAAACTCGAGGAGATCCGTCGCATGTTGATCACGATAATCCCACGCGAACGTGGACGTCTAATCAGACCATCCGCCAAATAGCACCGCCTCGTCAGTCATCACTCCGCAGTTAGTGTCCCAACCCGCAATCAGTCGTCGATCAGCAGTAGCCGTTGGTCGCCCAATCCCCCAGCCGTTAGTCCGCAGTCCGCAGCTGTTAGTCCGCAGTCAGAGTCCTAATGCGACCCAACAGGCTCGACGACGATGATGGAGAATGTTCCCGGAATCATCGGCGGGCGTTTGCGCGGATTGGTCGCGGTAGACTCGGCTGGCGCTTCTCCGAACTTCGCCGTCGCCAGGTATATCCGATGGGTTTTCGGGTCGATCCCCATGTTCCGCGCACGGGCGCCCGTTTGGACATTTTCCACGACGTGATATTTGTTCGGCGAATCCTGGTGAATGACCGTGAGGGTACCGTCGACGTTTGACGCGAACGCGTCGCGGCGTATTGGGTCCCAGCCACCCCCATCCACTCCCTGCCCGATCGGAACCGTTGCGACGACGGTGCCTTTGGCGTAGTCGGAGATCGCCATCACGCCGCTGCGGCAACCGCTGAACAACCTCTGGTGCGCGACGTCGATCGCCATCGAGACTGGATTCTTGCATGGGGCCGTGGACCAGCGACGCGCGACGGAGTTCGTCTTCGTGTCGATTTCCACGATCTGACTGCTGTCGACGAGATTCACGTAGACCTTGCCGTCTTTCGACGATAGCCCGGTCTCCGGTTTGCCGCCGAGCTTGATGTTGGTGATCACGGTGTTCCGGCGGGGATCGACGACGGTCGATGTGTTGGCGTCGCCGTTGAATGAGAACACGTGCTTCGATGCGGGATCGTAGATGATTGCGTCCGCGTCTTCCCCCGCGCGAATCCTGATCTGCGTCTTGTAGGAAACGGCATCGAACATCACGATCGAGCTGTCGTCACCCGATGTCGCAAAGCCCCGCCCGATGTCGGATACGAGGGCGACCCCGTGAGCGCCGTTGATGCCCGGGATCTCGGCAATCAGCCGGCCGTTGTTCATGTCGATCACGCTCACCCTGTTCTGGCGGGCGACGAACAACCGGTGGTTGGCGGCATCCGGTATCACGTAATCCCAGCCGCCTTCGCCGCCGAGGGTGTAGGTGTGGGTGATCTCATATGACTGCGCGGCCAGGGACGACGCCGCAAAAAGCGCGAACAGCAGGATAGAGCTACGCATGACGGTTCTCCAAGGTTGATCGGGGCGCGGGTGGGGCGCCCGAGACAGACGTGGGTGAATTTACAGTGGCTGGTGTCGAGCGGCCGCGCATCGCTTCAAAACGGCTTCGGCTCACCGACGCAAACCGGCGCGTTGCCACGCGACGGTGAAATCTGTCTTAATGCAGATCGTGACGCCTCGCGATCGTTCCGTGCCGACTGCCCGATCTCCATTTTACGAACCCAACCCGCCCGAGCTTGCTCACTCCAATAACGCCGCTCAAGAAGACGGACATACTCATCTCCGTCCTCATCCCGGTTTTCAACGAAGTCGACACAGTTGGCGAAATAGTCGAGCGCGTGCGGGCAACTCCTTACACCAAGGAGATCATTTGCGTCGATGATGCGTCGACCGATGGAACGCGTGACGTGCTGGCGCGGCTTCTCCGCGAAGGAAAGATCCAGCAGGCGATATACCAAAATCACAATCAGGGAAAGGGCGCTGCCGTGCGGGCCGCAATAAAAGCGAGTCACGGCGACATCGTCATCGTACAGGACGCGGATCTCGAGTACAGCCCCGCGGATTGGCCGATGATGTTCGAGCCCCTCATCCAGGGTCGCGCTGACGCGGTGTTCGGCTCGCGCTTCCTCGGCGGCACGCATCGAGTGCTGTACTACTGGCACTCGGTTGGCAACGGAGTTCTCACGATGTTGAGCAACATGTTCAGCAATCTCAACATGACGGACATGGAGTGCTGCTACAAAGCTGTCCGGGGAGAGCTGGCGAGATCGCTGACGCTTAAATCGCAGCGCTTCGGATTCGAGCCCGAGATAACGGCGCGGCTGGCGCACGCCAACGCCAGAATCTTCGAGGTGCCGGTGACATACTCGGGCAGAACGTACATGGAAGGAAAAAAGATCACCTGGCGCGACGGGATGGCGGCTCTCTTTCACATTATGCGCTACAATCTTTTCCCTTGAGCTTTCCCCTGAGCCGATGCCGGCCGCGTTATCCATTGGGCCAAAGGAGCTTGAGGCCCACATCGTAGGGCACCAGCTCGGGCGGGCCTTCCTTCACTCGACGCAACAGCATCATCGGAACCCGGTCGGCGTGACGGGCGATCAATCTCGCGTTCTCGGCGGGTCCCATGTCGCGCACGATCATGGCGCCGTTCCCACCAAGACCGGGCATGTCGTGCTGCCAGACGAGCGGCGAGATGTCGATGATGCCGAGGGTATCCGATGCAACCTGCGCCAGACACGACGGCGACAGTGGGCGATTCTGGTGATAGCGGATCTCGTCACCCTGCGCGATCTCCATCTTCTGTGGACGCGCCCCGTTGGCGAAATCAAAACTGAGCTCAGGAGCAGTTCCCTCCCGGCGTCGTGTTGGCGATGCGTACGAGTCGGCGAAGGTCTGCACATCGCAGGTTGGATTGAGCGCCATCACCGCCTCCAGCGAATCACCCCGCAATCCATGCGCTGTGAGACGCGTGGCGATCCTGGTCGACCAGCCCCCGTGCACGAACACGAGAGAAGGCGCGGCGGCGGCTGGAATCTCGATCCGCGCGCTCGCCAGAAAGGTGCCGCCGTATCGTGCCAGCCTCTGCGGGCCGAGGTAGAAAACTCCCGCCAGCCACGCCAGGAGAAACGCGATCGCCACGCCCGGGCGGAGAGCGTAGCCGCTGTACTGAGCGCGCGGCGGAATCATCCTGGCCAGGCCGACGGCCGCTACTGCGGTCAACACTGCCCACCCGGCTGACCATTCGTTGACCATGCGCGGCCCCATGAAAATTCCGTGGTGCCAGTAGAGCGCGTTGGCGACGATGGGCAGCAGCGCCCAACAGGCGACGACTTTCGTTCCCCGCGAGAGACGGGGTGCAACCATCAGGAAAAGGGCGACGACAGCGCACGCGGGGATTGGACTCTCGAGCAGGTACATGCTCAAAGTCGTCAGGTCCGACGACGTGTACTCGAGTGCCTGGAGCGGGCCATACATGTGGCCACTCGGGTCGCGGTGGAATCCCGGATTCACCAGCGGGCCGACGAGCGCACTGTAGCCGAATCGCAGCGCGCCGCCGAAGAAGTGCTTGTTGTAAGCGGCGATTGCGGCGATGAGCGGGGCAATTCCTATGACTGCGCCGGCGACCCGTTTCGCCAGCCCTACCCAACGCGAGGAGAAATCCGTCGACCAGAGAATCCAGATGGTCGCCACCACCAGAGAGGCAACGATCGCGGTCAACGGCCTGATCGTGAACACCGCGCCCGTTGCCGCACCCGTCAAAATCGACCAGAGAAAGGTGTCGCTCTCCGCGCTTCGCACAGCGCAGTAAACGGCAATCGAGATGAACGCCGCCGCCGCGATGTGATTCATGAAAGCGGCGGCGAGACCGAGCAGGAACGGACTGAGCGCCAGCATCAATGCGCCGAGTCGCGCGACCGCCTTGTCGTCCGGAAAGAGCCGCTCGGCGGCGAGCGAGGTGAAAAAAACCGTGACGCCGACGAGGATTGGACCGACGATAGCGGGCATTCCCACCAGCAGCCCCAACGCCAGCAGCACCACATGGCCGGGTGGATACTGCGAGACCCATCCGTTCGGCGTAACGATCGAGTTCGGCAGATGCCAGAACTGGGCGAGAGTGTCGGCCGGCCCACCCAATTTGCCTGCAGCGACGTAACGAGCCTGAGACAGCTGGACCATTGCGTCGATCAGATTCGGCTTCCCTTTCAGGACCAGCTCACTGAAGACCAGGCAAAGGAGGGCGGACACGACCGCCAGCGAACCGGCGTAGACGACAGAAGGAATTGAACCCAACCGCCGGCCGGCGTCCGCGACACGATTCTCGAAGCGGACCGGGTCGACGATCCTGCTGGCGAGAATTCCGATGGTCAGCGTGATGAGCGTGCCGAGGAGAAGGAGCGTCCGTGCAACGTTGGCGGCGTCGACTACGTCCGCGGCGATGCGATCTGAGCCGGCCCCGGTCGCCATCCGGTAGAACGGCACCACTATGAGGAGAAGCAGCACCACGCCGGCCGCGCGCCACAGGTAGCCGCCGAACTCTCCAGAGCGCGGCGATCGAGCGCTCGCGACGTCCGTCATTTTCTGATGGGTGACGAGCGGGGTGTCACTGCTGGTTTGCGGGCGACGGCGAGCAGACTCTGTCCGATTGGCGGGTGGATTTTCGATTCAATGCGACGAAGCCAGGGGATCACCCAACGGTCATAGAAGCGGACCTGGGTTCGGCCCAGGGTTTTTCGGTGCAGCACGCGTCCGGCAAAGAACCACGCCGCAACGCCGATTCCATTCAGGTAGTGAAGTCTCTCGATCTCGAAGCCGGCATCGAGAAGGAGCTGGCGCAGCCCCGACCTGGTGTAGCGGCGAAAATGATCGAACGCGCGATCGAGCGAGCCATAAATCGCGGGCACAGCCGGGACGAGCAGCAACAAGGAGCCGTCACTGGAGAGCGTGCGGCGCGCTGCGCGCAGAAAATCCGCATCGCGCTCTACATGCTCCATGACGTTGACGGCGATGACAGTGTCGGCCGGGAAGCTGTCGCCAATCTCGTCGAGATATCCCTGAAAGACGCGGACGCGCGGATCCCGCGAGAATCGCCTTTGCAGCTCCGGGATATTGTTGCGGGCCGGCTCGATGAGGAGCAGGGCTTCGGGGGCGGCCCTGTCCAGAATCAGTTGGGAGACGGTGCCGATCCCGGCGCCGGCCTCGGCGATTCGCTTGCCAAGGACGCCGGCGAAGGAGTCGACGATCCAATCGTAGTAATTGGAGGCCTCGGCGACGGCATCCAGCTCGGTGCCGGAATAGGTGAAATCAGTGATGGCGGGGTCGGCCGGAGGGTTGTTGGAAAGTGCAACTTAGCATGGGTGAAAATAGGGGGTTAACTCCGTTGCAGCTTGCAATGGGAGTTGCAAAATGCAAGGCCAAACGGACTGGTAAGCGGGTCAATGCTGCCATGCTAAGTTGCTATCTGGCAACGAGTTATGGTAAATGCCAGCGGATTGGATTACCCGTTGCTTTAAGATGGGGTTGCCTGACAATAGGTGCCGCGTCTTTTGTCATGCTAAAGGCTTGAATAGCCGGCGGCGTCAAAAAACGTTTCAGGAGAAACTTAAATGAGCAACAAAAAGGG
>DASYIM010000051.1:0-82563 GCA_035997625.1 Gemmatimonadaceae bacterium | reverse complement strand
AAAATGCTGCTCCAGGTCCACGACGAGCTTGTTTTCGAAGTTCCGCCCGGCGAGCTCGACCCGGTGCAAGAGTTGGTGAAATACGAAATGGAGAACGCCGCCCAGCTCTCGGTTCCTCTTGTCGTGGATCTCGGGGTCGGCGCGAACTGGCTCGAAACCAAATAAGTGCTAGCAGCGCTGCGGGTGCTTCTCGAATGCTGCCCAGTAAGCACCGCTGAGAAGACTTGCGAGGTAGAACGCGCTGATCCAGAATGAGCGGACGAGGGCGCCAACCACTGCGAGCTGTAGAGCGTAAGTCAGCAACACCAGCCCAAGTCCAAACATCATTGTCAACATTGCTGGCTGATCGGCGTCACCGCTCCGTTTGAGGGCGAGTGTCCTCGCCATCTGTACCGGTACCTGGTGGGTCAGGCGACCCCAGCTGGCTGCGATCGTGATTAACACTCTGCGGACGAAACTGTGCGACTGCATGATCTGCCGGGGTTTGGGCATCGGCAGGTCACTTTCTTCCGATACTCGACGCAGGCGGTTGGATATCTCGGCTGTGAGCGCTGTGGCGTCGGAATTTGGCCAGGCGTCAATCTCGATTGCCTCTCCTACGCGAACACCGACTACGGATCCCGGTGTTCCCTTGTCCTCGAAAACGAGTCCAACAGGAAGGATTTGCACATTTCTGATCCCTCGGTCTCGGCGCGCCTGTAATGCAAGCCTGGCGAGTCCGGTCCTCAACGGTTCGAGACCAGCCTCGTTATGACTCTTCCCCTCCGGAAAGATGAGCACAGCGCCGCGCATCTCGAGCACGGTAAGGATCTCGCTGAATGCGCCGGCATTGCGAGAGCGATCGAATGGCAAGCCCCCGGCTTTTCGAGATTCATCGCTCATCCTTCGAAGCGGTACAACGCCCAGCAGATTGAATAATGTCGCGACGAGTGGATTATCGAGGAGCGTCGCCTTGGCTGTCATCGTGACTTTTCTCGGCATGACCCACCCAATGAGCAGTGAGTCCACGAGCGCATTCTGGTGATTGACTGCCACTAGCAGCGGGCCGCTGACGGGGATTCTTTGGCCACCGAGCACGCGGATGTCGCTATAAAACCAATGCAGCGCGATGCCACCGATCCATCGTAACAACCGGTAGATCATCTGGATCTCGCTGTTTTGCTGAAATTGTCGGGCACGCCATTCAACATCCACAACGCCAGCGCCATCCCAATCGCTACCGTCATCACCCCGGCGCGATAAGCGAAGCCGATACCCATCGATGGCGTCAGTCCATCCACCGCGAACGCCCAGATAAACGGTCCCACAACAGCCGCCGCTCGAGATGAGAGCACCATCAGGCTGAAGAAACGCCCCGCCTCGACGTCAGGGACCAGGCTGAGGAGCAACGGCCGCTCCGCGGTTGAAACACCACCGTAAATGAGTCCGATCAATGCTCCGACAATCCAGAAAGCGCTTCTCGATGGCACTACGATCATGGCGAGGAGTAGAACGATCCAGCACCCAAGCACCCACGACAGCGTTTTCTTGGGACCAAACCGATCTACCAGCCGGCCAATCCCGTAACTGCCGATGACCGCGGGCACAGTAAGAATGACGAAGAGAGTTGCTTCCGAGCCCTTGACGAAACCCATGGCGAAGATCGCGTAGAGCGCCATGTTGGCAATGATCGTCCCCATCGCATCCTGATACAGAAATGAGGTAAGGATGAATCTCAGCGTGCCCGGATAATTTCTTGCCTCTTTGATGGTGTTCCTGACGTCACGAAACGCATCTCTCCAGGCGACCTGTCGCTTTCCGCGCAAGACATTGTGATCCCGGCAGAAGAGGATCAGCGGAATGGAGAAGAGGAGAAAAAGAAAAGCGGTCGGTACGAACGTCGATACTCGTCCCCCGTGTGTTGTGAAGGGAACGACGCCTCGCAGAAAGCTGACGACTTTATCCGGCACCGCGCCAAGGATCGGCATCTGGCCGGTGAAGAAGGGGAATGTCAGGATCACGCCAGTGATGGATCCGACATAGCCGAGTGCGGCACCCATTCCCGAGAGGCGTCCGCGATGGTCGACGGGAGCGAGCTCAGGCATCATTGCATTGTAAAAAGGCTGCGCGCCCTGATACGCGTAGTTGGCTATGACGAACGCAGCGATCACGCCGAAAAGAGCAACCGGGCTCGGCAATCGCGTCGACGTAATTCCGGTAACCCCCTCGCCAACCAATGGCAGGCCCAATTGGCCGAGGGCAGCGATCACGACCGTCGCCACGCAAGCAATCAGGGTAAAGCCCACCACCCACGGCTTTCGTCGTTGGGTAGCGTCCGAGATTGCTCCGAAGATCGGTATCGATACGACTACAAGCGCTGACGCAATTCCATTTGCCAGTGCGTAAAGGGTGTTCGAATGCCCGAGATCCGCAACGAGCCACGCCGCAAAGTAGAGCGTGGCGATATTCATCGAGAAAACGGTATTCGCGAAATCATAGAGTGCCCAGCTGAGCCTTTCGCGAAGTGGTGCGAGTGGAGGATTGATATCGCCCGCAGCGGTTACGTCGAAGCCTGCCGTTCCAGCTGCTTCAGCTTGATTGATCGAGGTTACTGTTGCCGAGTTCATTGGCTCCTCTGTGATTTACCCGCGCGATATACTCTACACCCGGGTACCGACCACCCGAATACGTAGGTTGACGTAGCAGCGCATGCGTACTCGACGTTCTGCCAGATGCCCGACAAATTACGGCGATGACAGCGCGTCTGGCTTCCACCTGGTTGATTGCGGTCGCTGGCTTGCTCTCGGCGTGCCGAGGGAGTGACCGACAGACACCGGACTCCACGCGCGCACTCCCGGCGGTATATCCGTCCGGCCCGGGCGAGAACACCAACTGGGACGCCGAGGCGGGGCCGCTGATGATCACCGCCGCAGGCGGGAGCTTGGACAGTGTGAATGTGGTGCTTCCCTACGCGACCGACAGCACGATTGAATCGCTTCAGGGAATTGGGCCACCAATTACCGGCATGACGTTCGATTTGTTTGGACGCAGCGGCAAGGTCGCCTCAGCCTTGCGAGCCTCGCCTGTTTCTCAAGTCGATACGACCCAGGACTGTTTTTCATGGCCAGCGGCAAGGCTGCAATCAACGCCTGGAAACTGGCAGGTGGGATTCGCAAGCGGACGTGCGCAATCAATTGCGCTGGACTCGATCGAAGCGATGGCGAGCAGAGACTCCGCTTTGTTGGCGGCTGCGGTGACGCAAGCTGCGGCGACATTATCGGCCGCAGTCGTGGATCCGACTTTCAGAGGTCTTCCCTTCCGCGTGCGTTCCGCCTACACGTTTCAGCTTGACACAGCCGAGATAGTTGTCGCCGATGTCGTTCGTACCCTCAACGAAGAAGCGAAACCACGAGTCGAGCATCTGCTGATCGTTGGAGAAAGACCGCGTGGTACAGGGGGAAAGTTCGACGTGCGCTATTTCACCCGAAACGCGGGGCCAGAGGACTCCACTCCCGTTACCGAGATCCTGTCCGCGGTGGCTGTCGGTACGGCGCGACGACCGGTCATCGTCGTCAACGTCCAGTACGACGATGGCGGGAAGTTCGGGCTTGTGGAACGCGACGCGCAGGGCAAATGGCACGCGACCTGGAAGAGCGCGTATACCGATTGCTGAATTGATTGCGATAGAGTAACGCTGCTACAATCCAGTCGGCGCGTTCACAAAGGTCGACGGAACGCCGTATTTCTCACCGAGATGCTTCGCCAGCGCTCTGACGCCGAGCGTCTCTGTCGCATAATGCCCAGCGTAGATGATGGTTATGCCGGTCTCCTCTGCTTGCACGGCGGTATGGTGCGGTCCTTCGCCTACGATCAGGGTGTCAATCTTCTTTCGTGCCGCTTCCTTGAGTGTATCGCTGGACGCTCCGGCACCAGTGCACATTGCCCATTTCCGAGTGCGTTGATGCGGCGCTAGTGGAGTGAGGCGAACCTCGCTCGAGTACGTGCTGGCGAACTGTCTCGCGTTCTCAGCAACAACTGCAGTCTCGATGTCACTTTCTCCGCTCACACCGATGAAAATGTCGTCGTACTGCGCGAAAGCGCCCGTCGGAGTAAGCCCGAGAGCCTTTGCCAGCAGTACGTTGTTTCCAAACGTCGGATGTCGATCTAACGGCAAATGCGATGAATAGACGGCTATGTCATTCTCTATCAGTAGCCGTAGTCGCTCGTAAGACGGTCCTCGGATCTGGTCGAAGCCGCTCCAAAACATTCCGTGATGAACGATGAGAAGATTGGCCGCCGCCTCAATTGCTCCTTTGATCGCGCGGGTGGAGAAATCAACTGCCGCAGCGATTCCCTTGACCCCGGATCTGTTCTCCAGCTGGAGCCCATTCAAAGCCGCTGGATAGTCGGGAGTCCCCGCTGTCTCCAGTAGCTCATCGGTATATGAAGTCAGCTCATGAATCCCAGTCACTCGGCCCTCCATATTTGTGTGGAGAACTCGGCCCTCAGCGCATCATTCCGGTACGTAACTCCTTGTCCGGTCAGCAGTTACAGCTCAGGTTCACAACACTGTTGATTAGTCCGGTACGCCCATCCTTTCCAGCAATCTCTGCAGGTCATCCGCTGAGTAGAATTGAACGGAGAGTGTGCCTGCGTTGTTGGGCCCGACTTTGAGCAGGACGTCCGTCTGAAGGTACCGGCGTAGCCTTTCCTCTATTCTCCTGGCCTCTGCCGGCTGCTTATCCGCTCCGCGCGGCCTTCCAGACTTCTTCCCATCTCTCGGTCCGACGGCATCTCGTAGGCGTCTCTCAACCTCTCTGACCGTTAGACCCTCGGCAACGATCTCACGCGCGAGGATTACGATTTTCTCGGTGTCATCGAGACCCAGGAGGACTTTCGCGTGCCCCATTGTGAGATGACCCTCTCGCAGAAGCTGGCGAGCCGGTTCAGGTAGCTGAAGTAGACGGAGCATGTTGGCGATTGTCGACCGGTCCTTGCCAACGGTCTCGGCGATCTGCTGTTGCGTCAGCTCGAACTGATCCACGAGTCGATGGTAGCCTTCTCCTTCTTCGATTGGATTCAAGTCCGCTCGTTGGAGATTCTCCACCAGAGCCAGAGTCAGTAACGTCCGATCGTCAATCTCCTTGATGATTGCAGGTATTTCCTTCCAGCCCAGCATGCCGGCTGCGCGCAGGCGACGCTCGCCGGCGATGAGTTCGAAGCCATCTCTTCCCGTGCGTCTGCGAACTGTTATGGGCTGAAGAAGGCCACTCGCGCTTAGGCTTTCCCGGAGCTCGGTGAGTTCTTCAGCGTTGAACTCCTGTCGAGGCTGAAAAGGATTTCGGGCGATCTGCGCAATCGGGATGGACTTGAGTGCGCCTTCATCGCTGGAGGCAAGACCTGTAGCGCTTCCGAGTAATGCTTCGAGTCCCCTTCCCAGTCGACGTGGTGTTTTTTCAGTTGCCACCGTCATCTCCTTGCGCAGTTCGTTGTATCAGTTCCTTCGCGACGTTCATATATGCCTGTGCTCCAACCGACGCTACATCGTAGAGGATGATCGGCTTGCCGAAACTCGGTGCCTCGGCCAAGCGGACATTTCGTGGTACGACGCTCCTGAACACTTTCGGCCCGAAGTACTCCCTCGCGTCGTCAGCAACCTGCCTGGAGAGATTGAGTCGAGAGTCGTACATGGTGAGTAACACTCCATCGATTCCGAGCTTTTCATTGGCACTGTGCTGAACGCGGTGAACGGTGTTCAAGAGCTGCGACAGACCTTCGAGAGCATAGTACTCGCATTGCAGCGGAATCAGCAGAGCGTCCGCGGCCACCAGCATGTTGATAGTGATCAGCCCAAGCGAAGGCGGACAATCTATGATCACGAAGTCATAGTCCTCCCGCAGGGAGTCCACTGCCCCGCGCATTACAAGGTCGCGGTTCTCCTTGTCTACCAATTCGACTTCGGCAGCCGCCAGATCAGGCGTCGCTCCGATTACATCGAGCTTCTCGAATTGGATCGACGTCTGCCGAGCTGATCTGAAATCGGAATTCCCGACCAGGACGTCGTATAGCGTGAGTGGGACGTTTTCCTTCTGTAGGCCAACACCGCTTGTGGCGTTGCCCTGGGGGTCTGCATCAACGAGAAGAGTACGGTGCTCTGCGGCGGCGAGGCTCGCGGCGAGATTTACAGCGGTGGTCGTTTTGCCTACACCGCCCTTTTGATTGGCGATTGCGATGATACGCGCCACGAAATTCCGATGATTGGGATGGCGCGTAATCTATCCATGACCCGAGGGTGTTTCCACGTGGAACGACCTTGAACGTTCCACGTGGAAACATGATAGCTAACGGCTGGGGTTGAACCTCCAGCGAGTGCTGACGTCTACTGACAGTGTCTCATCACCCGGATTTATCGGTGTGTCCGCCTGAGCTGCACGCACATCCATGGTTTTCATCATCATGAGCGGCCGAGGTGGAGGAGGCGAATAGGAACCCACATTGATCTCGAGCAGGCTGCCGAGGGATCCACCCGCAGCGCGGGCCGCAGCATCTGCATCTGCGCGTGCTTTCTCGATCGCTGCACCGATAGCGGTCCTTCGTGCGGCATCTGTATTGGATGCGTAGAACTGCAGCGAGGTAATCATGTTCGCGCCGTGTGAAAGTGCGGCATCGATAACCGGACCGACCTGACTCAGTTTGCGAACGTCGACCAGAATGGTATTGGTCACATTGTACCCGATAACGACGGGCTCCTTGCCCGGGTCGAAGCGTTGCTCGGGATACACATTGTAGTTGATCGTTGAGAGCTGATCGTTGCCAAGGCCTAACGCTTTCACTGCGGCTAAAACCGACTGCTGCTTGGTCGCATTTTCTGCTGCAGCAGCTGCGGCTGTAGTAGCGCGCGTCTGAACGCTGACCTGTATGGTGGCGCGATCAGGAGACACCTTTATTTCCCCATGGCCAACCACCGCAATCTGTGGAATCGGCTCCATTGTCGCATTACTGGCCTGACCATGTACGCTAACTGGCGCTAAAAGCACCGCCAAAAGACCAATATTCTTGTTCATTTACGTTCTCTTGAGTGAAAGTAGGCCTACAGACTTGAGACGCTCGAGATGGTTAGCCTTGCACAACGCTTAGGCAGGAAGCACTGGCTCGATGTCGTGGATCTGGCTCAGATTCATTCCGATTATTCCCACAGCCTCGCTGCGCATTAGCATGTTGGCGAATTTCGCGTCCCACACAATTTCATGGGCCTCGTAAGAGGAACGGGAGTGAACTGCCTGCGAAAGAGTTTCGTCGGTTGCGATCAATAGCACCAACAACTCGGCATCCGCGTCCGCCAAATCGGACTGAGTCAAACCGAACATCGGACTGGCCGGCGTAATCGGATGCACGATCGTCCAGCTTAACGGAAAGAACACAACGCGATTTCTCTCGAGTTCCAGCTCGTAAAATCTTCGAACGGTTGATGCGCCACTGCGCTCTATCTTCGTCAGGATGGCTTGAACCTGTACGTCGATCAGCTGGCTGCTTCGCGCGTTTGCGATTCTGAATTCAAGGGCGGTGATACCCCGGTACGGCGCGACCACTGCATTTCGGCTGTAAATGACTCTTGACGAAGGACGTGAAAACCGCGCGAAGATTACGCCTGTCGCCAATGCGATGCCTACGATGTTGAGGAGCGCCTCGATGGTTACGAGGATATTCGGCACGACGCCAACCGGGACGATGTTGCCGTAGCCGATTGTCGCAAACGTGTCTACGCTGAAAAAGAATGCCCGGTAAAAAGGCTGACCCGAGAAATATCCGGCACTCGATTGAAGCGCATCGGGCCCGCAAAGCAGAAATGCGACTGCAAATAGTCCGTTGATGCCGACGTAGGTGGCGGCGATGAAAGCCAGAAATTGCGGCCACGAAATCGTCAGCAGCCAATGATACAGACCAAGCGATGAAAGGGGATTGAGCCCCTCGCGAACCACGTTGAAGCTTCCATCGCGGTTCAGGAGCCTTCGCCGGGTTCCTCGCGCAACTTCGGTCCCGAATCCAAGGTCCTTGAATTCATCCTTGTCGCCGTTAGTAGTTGCCTGCGGGTTCAGTGTCGAAGTCATTCTAAAGGTGTTCGCGTCGCGATGACTATCCCAGGGAAAATGGCCCGTCTCAATCGCGAAAGCTACATTGCGGCGATGGAATCTCAGGGGAGATCCGTTGGTGCAGCGACGGCGCAAATCGTCGTCTCGGCGCTCAGCTTCGGTTCGATATCCGTCCTCACTGTTCTTACCACCGGCGCCGGTGTTCCCCTGCTTACCATAATGGCGTGGCGCTACGTGCTTGGCGCACTCCTGCTCTCCCCAACCGCTCGGCCTGCCACAACGCGGTCGATTTCCCGGCGCCAGGCAGGCCAACTGCTGCTGATAGGTGGATTCGGGCAGGCGCTAATTACCTACCTGAGTCTTTATTCGCTGCGCTATATCCCAGTCGGCCCATTGGCTTTTCTGTTTTATACCTACCCCGCCTGGGTCGCTGCGATCGCCGCGCTAAGAAGGACGGAAAGACTCACTCTTGTGCGGGTAATCGCACTCGTGCTTGCGCTGGTCGGAGTGACCGTAATGGTGGGAGCACCGGTGGAGAAGCTGAATCCGGTTGGCGTTGGTCTCGCCCTCACGTCAGCGCTGCTTTATTCGATTTACTTGCCGGCGCTTGAATACGTGCAGGAAGGTGTGCCGCCGATGTTTGCAACTTTTCTGCTGATTCTGGGTGCAGCCGTCACCTTCGTCATCGCAGCCGCGTTAACTCGGGAGCTGTTCACTCCGCGAGAAGCATCGGTGTGGACCAACATTGTTCTGTTGGCGGTAGTGTCAACCGTGATCGCGTTCTCGACGCTCATAAAGGGATTGTCTGTGCTGGGTCCCGTGAGAACCGCAATCATCGCAACCGTCGAGCCTTTTTTCACTGCCATTCTCGGCGTGCTGGTGCTGGGAAACCACCTTGGCGCCGCAACCATTGTCGGCGGTGTTTTGATTGCGGCGGCGATACTGATAATCGAATGGAGTTCAACGAGAAGGTCGGCGGTTAACGCGTAGGCGCCAGACGCTTTTTGCGCTCGACCTCGATTACGAGGTTCTGCAAATCGCTGGGACTCACACCCGGAATGCGCGAAGCCTGCGCGAGTGAAATGGGCTTTAGTTGCGCAAGCTTCTGGCGTGCCTCGAGAGAAAGCGATCGCATCGCGCCGTATTCCAGATCAGCGTCAAGCGAAAAATCCCCCATTCGCCGCATCCGCTCCGCCTGTGCACGCTCACGCTCGAAGTAGCCGGCATACCTGATCTCGAGATCTGCTGTCACCAACGCTTCCGGCCCGATCTCATCACCAATGCCGGCAGCATTGAATAACGCGCCGAGCGATACATCATGGCGCTTCGCAACCTCAACGATTTTGACCGAATGGGCGAGAGGTGTACTTCCGGCGTTTGCCAGAACGGCGGCGGCGTCCGCAGGACCAATGCTCGTCGTCTCGGCGAGCCGGAGCGCTGAGTCCTCCTCAGTGAGCCTTCGCTTGATTGTGCCTTCCTCAGTCGGCGAGAGGACACCAAGGCGCATTCCGATGGGTCCAAGACGGCGGATTGCATTGTCCTGACGAACCGTCAGGCGGAACTCGGAACGGGAAGTGAAGAGGCGATACGGCTCATCCACACCGCGTGTGACCAGATCGTCGATCAGCACGCCGATGTAGGAAGTCTCTCTTCCGAGAATGACGGGTTGCTTTTCCTGCGTGGAAAAGGCGGCATTCAACCCCGCAATGAGCCCCTGTCCCGCGGCTTCCTCGTATCCGGTGGTGCCGTTTATCTGGCCGGCGAAGTAAAGCCCGGGAACCGACCTGACCTGCAGTGAGGGGTCCAGTTGTGTCGGCGGATAGTAGTCATACTCGATGGCGTAGCCAGCTCGATTCATTCTCACATCGGCAAGCCCTCGCACCGAGCGAAGAATCTCCAACTGAACTTCCGCCGGAAGCGATGTCGAAAGTCCATTGACGTAAAGCTCCGCCGTATCATGGCCCTCCGGCTCCAGAAAGAGCTGATGCCGGTCAGCATTCGGAAACTTTACGATCTTGTCTTCAACTGACGGGCAATAGCGTGGACCACGTGAGGAGATCGAACCGCCGTACATGGCAGACTTGCCGATGTTCTCCTGGATTATTTTCTTGCCATCGGCCTCGAGATAGGTGATCCAACAGGGCATCTGTTCGGGGTGCCGATTGCCGGAGCTTTGACGGCGTGGCGCAGTCCAGAAATGCGACCACGAGTAGTTGAACTGCTCAATCTCGCTTTCCTGGATTTCGAGCAGAGAATAATCGACACTACGTCCATCGATTCTCGGCGGTGTACCAGTCTTGAAGCGGGCCACGGTTAAGCCAGCCTGCTCGAGTTGCTCCGCGAGATGAGTGCTTGCCGCCTCGCCAGCACGGCCTCCCGAGATTTGGGTGCCCGTTCCAATGTGGATTCGGCCGCGCAGGAACGTCCCGGTAGTGATGACCACGCTTCGTGCGGCAAACCGCCTGCCTTCGACGGTCTCGACGCCAACCACCCTGCCATTACCAGGCTCAAAAACCAAACGCGCGACAGTTCCCTGGATGGTTTGCAGATTCGTCTGCTGCTCCAGTAGTGTCCGGACAGCACGGCGATAGAGTCCCCGATCACACTGTGCGCGCGGAGCCCAGACTGCCGGGCCCTTGCTGCGATTCAGCATCCGGAACTGAATCATCGCGAGGTCGGTAGCCCTGCCCATGATTCCACCCAGTGCGTCGACTTCACGGACAACCGTTCCTTTCGCGACACCGCCAATCGCGGGGTTGCATGACATCTGACCGATTGTCTCCAGAGCGCTCGTCACGAGTGCGACGCGTGATCCGAGCCGAGCGGCAGCAACCGCCGCTTCGGTACCAGCGTGACCTCCGCCGACCACTAGTACGTCGAACTCGGTTTCAAAACTCTGAGACATGGGCATACATTAAAGATAAGATGGGTCCGCGACGGACGAGTTAGTCTCCTATCGAACCTAATTAATGGCAGTACAGATACAGTCTGGCCAGCCGGTCGTTGTGATTCTTCAGCAGGCGTTTGAACGAGCTGGGCTCGTCAGGAGCGCTATCGATGCGCGATTCAATCTTACCGATCAGGAATTTCGTGTCGAGGAAGGTCTGGTTGTCCTCGGACCACTGCCTTCCGATGACTTGCTATCGCCGCTGATTGAGGCGCTCGAGCGGAGCGGTCTGGTGTACTTCGACGACTTCTTCGACCTTAGCGGCAACTGGCCGGAGTGGCTCTCGCTATACGTGCGTGGAGAAAGGGGCCGAGCCGGCTAGAGTCGTCGTTCCACGACCGCCCACTCCTCGACCAGGGCAATACCATCCTCGATTCGGTCGATTACGACGTCCTCTCCGGTGGCGAGGGTTTTTGGAGTCAATGATTTGGCTGCTACCCGGATCTCATGGCCCCGTAACTCGTACCTGATTTCGCCTGGCTCAGTGATCGTGATGTTCCGGGTTACGACCGCAAGCTGGCCTTGAATTTCTTCATGCGCGGACAACGAGTCCGCCGGGGGCCCGCGTAATGCCCACCGAGCCAACAGCGTAATCATGCCGCTTATCGCCAGTGCCCCAGTGGCTGCAGCGATGAGCAGAATACTCCAGCCAGGGAGAATCGTTCGCGTGGCAATGGGATAGCCCGCCGCGCCAAATCCGACGGTAAAGGCAGCCAACGCTGGCAGGTTGAAAAAAGGAGAAGGCGTGCGCGACCGATCGGCACGTGTTTGCTCGACGCCGTGGAGCATTGCGTACACCGCCAGCAGAAGCCCAGCGATGAACGAAACGAGAAAGACCACGGGGAGCACCTTCAAGAGTCCGGCTGCTGCGTGTATTCGGATTGTCTCTGACTCAGGATCCCAGGTACTTCCTGAACCAGGAAATAGTTGCCGGCCAGGCGGCTCTCGCGGCTGTCATGTTTGCGCCGTTCATGCCGGTCTGCTGGCGCAGAAACCCGTGTCCCGCGCCAGGATAAACGTTGTATGTGTAGGTCTTCCCCAAAGCGTGCATCGCGGTGTCGGCAGGCGGAATAGTAGCATCAACTCGTGCATCGTTTCCGGCGTACAAGCCAAGAACGGGAGCGTTGACCGATGCGAGGTCGCTGGTTTTCGGGGAGACCCCATAATACACGACTGATGCGCCGAGACCCGGCGCGTGCACGGCGTGAGCGAAGGACACACCACCACCCCAACAGAATCCGACGATCCCGTATTTTTTCGTCGCCGCTGGAAGTGACATGCCGTACTGAGCTACCGCATCAAGCTGTTTCTGAACCCAGACCGGATTCAAAGTTCTGATGGAATCGGTTGCAACGCGCGCCACGAGACTATCCGGCCCACTCGGAAGATTCTTCATCGTCAGCAGATCTGGAGCAACCGCGATGAATCCGTCGGCAGCGAGCTGATCGGCGACACTACGGACCCAGGGGGACAGCCCGAAGATCTCGTGAACGACCACCACCACTGGAGCCTTGGTGCTTCTTTCAGGGTACACGACCCATGTATGGAGGCTGTCGCCGTCGCCAGTGTGGATCATTACCCACTCGCCGTGTCGCGGAGATGTGCTGAGCCGCGCGGCGGCTCCTGCCGCATCGGGAGGGATTGCGCTCGACGTGTCTGCCGCCGGTATCGTCGCCGATGAAGACATGGCGTGCTCGGAGTGGGCATCAGTCGCAGGATTGGCCTGGGTCGTGGTGCAGGCCGCGGCACTGATCCAGACCAACACTCCGTACGCTGATTCAAGTCGCATCACCCCATCCTCCGTTTGGCAGCCGGATCTTCTCTCGTACCCAGCGCGAAGCTCTCCGCAAAGAATTCGCCAACCCGATATTCCGCATAATAGAATGGGCGCCAAGGCCAGAAGCCAGCTATGAAACCGGCATGACCTCCCTTCGCCACAAACTCCAGACGGAGAGCAGGATTGTGCCTGGCGACGTCTCGAACTTCGTCCAGCACTTCCGGTGGCAGCATCGGGTCGTCAACCGCGCTCAATAGTAGCGTTCTGAGCCTAATATGCTCGAGGTATGGCAGTGAGCTCGATCGCCGGTAGTAATCCTGGGCATCGCTAAAGCCATGCAAAGGACCCGTAATGAGATTGTCGAATTCTTCGAGGGTACGGAGGGCTGCGATCCGACCTGGCGGCGCCAGGTCCGGGAAGCGTATCGCTTTCTCGCTGGCCTTCCGGCGAAGTGAACCGAGAAAAAACCGCTGATAAAATCGGGAGAATCCCCGATCAATCCTCTTCGAGGATCGGGCAAGATCGAACGGCACTGATATGGCGGCAGCCGCAACCAACTGAGCGGGCAAGTCGCCGCCTTTCTCGCCGAGCAGCTTCAGCAGAACGTTACCGCCCAGAGAAACGCCGACAATGGCCAAAGGTGATGTCGGAAACTCCTCGCTGATGCGCTCCAGCGCGAACGCGGCGTCGCTGGTCTCGCCCGAGTGATAAAACCGCCTCGTTCGATTGAGTTCCGATCCGCAGGACCGAAAGATCAGGAGGTCAGCACCCCAGCCTCTTCTCGCTGCTTCATTGAGAAGGCCTTGAGCGTAGTGTGATCGCACCGTCCCCTCCAGCCCGTGGAGCAGCAGGACGCGAGGCTGTCCGGACAGAGCGGGCAGCCGGTAAACCTCCAGGAAATCCCCATCCGGCGTATCCCATCGCACACCGACGGTTTTTGCCGGCTGTTGGCGACGAAACAGCTTTCCCCAGAGTGTTTGCAAGTGGCCACCGGGAATCCACCACGCTGGCGAATAGATTACGTCTTTTCCCATTATCTCAAATCGAGAGCCGTATCTTTAGTGGTTATTGAAGTGGTTATTGAACAGGGGCCGGCGATGGAAGTGCAGATATTCGGAGTGAAAAAAAGTGCCGACACCCGTAAAGCCCTTAGGTTCTTCTCCGAGCGCAGGGTAAAAACTCATTTCGTGGACCTCATGGAGCGTCCGGCGTCGCTCGGCGAGCTGCGCCGCTTTGCGCAGAAGTTTGGCGTCACAGCCCTGATCGATCGAGATTCGAGGCGTTTCGATGAGCTTGGTCTCAGGTACGCGCAACTTTCGGACGATCGCTGGTTGGAGAGGTTGTCCGTAGAGCCGCTGTTGCTGCGCATCCCTCTCGTGCGGAACGCAAATCGACTTGTGATTGGTGCTGATGAACCAACCTGGAAAAGCTGGATGGAGAAGCCTTGACCTATCGCGTTCTGGTTACTGATGAAATCGATCCCGAAGGTGTCGCGCTTCTTGCCGCGGAGCCCAGGATCTCCGTTGACGAAGTACCCACGCTGCCGAAAGAGGAATTGCTCGCCAGAATCGGTGACTACGATGCAATCATAGGTCGAAGTGCAACCCGAATCTCGGCGGATCTTCTCGAGAAAGGTCGCAGGCTAAAGGTAGTAGGGCGGGCCGGCGTCGGGGTCGACAACATCGCGCTGGATACGGCGACGTCACTCGGAGTGGCGGTCATCAATGCGCCGGCGGGGAACACGATTGCGGTCGTCGAGCTGTTCTTCGGAACCGTTATTTCCCTGCTCCGTCACATTCCACGTGCCGATACTTCAATGCACGCCGGGAGATGGGACCGCTCGGCACTTCTCGGCTCCGAGCTGAAAGAGCGCACGCTTGGTATCGTTGGGCTGGGACGCATCGGCGGAGAGGTGGCGACCCGTGCCCGCGCGTTCGGCATGAACGTCATTGCCTATGATCCATACATCGCCCAGTCTCGCTTCGAGGCTCTGCGTGTTCAGGAGATCAAGTCTCTCGACGAGCTTCTCGAGAAATCGCATGTACTGACACTGCACACGCCACTGACGGACGAGACCACCGGAATGATCGGCAAGCGCGAGATCGCGCGCCTGCCAAAGCAGGCAATCGTCGTGAACATGGCTCGCGGGGGCATCGTTGATGAAAGGGCGCTGCTCGAAGCGCTGAATAACAAGCGCCTGCTTGGGGCAGTGATCGATGCTTACGAGAAAGAGCCACTGGCGGCCGATCATCCGCTCCGCTCGACCCCGAACGTGTTACTGACACCGCACATCGGGGCGTCGACGATGGAGGCTCAGCGAAACGTCGCGGTCGATGTTTGCATCGCGGTGCGCGACGCATTGCTAAGTGGGGAGCTGTCGCGGTCCATCAATGTTGCCGATGTCGGTGGCCAGTGGGCGGATATCGAGCCCGCGCTGACCCTGGCGCGACGCGCAGCTGCCGTGGGAAGAGCGATACTTGCCACCCAGGGAACGCGGGTCCTGCAGCGAGTCGACGTGCGGTCCGGTTCTGCCCTCACCGCCGCGAAGAGTGCGTTGCTGGCATCGGCCGCTCGCGGAGTTCTGGAGGGAACCGTCGAGCAAGAGAGGCTGAACCTGATCAACGCTCGCGCGGTAGCAGAAAATCGGGGAATCGATCTCTCGACTACGGAGACCGCCGCACAGGACAATCCATACTCGGTTGAAGTGCGCCTGAGCGGTGGAATGCAGGAGATAGCCGTCGCCGGCAACGCGCAGCCGGGGCTCGCTCCGCGGCTGACGCGGATCGGCGCATTCCACGTCGATGTTCAGCCGCGCGATACGCTGCTCATCCTCACCAATAACGATGTGCCTGGGGTAATCGGGCGGGTTGGGACTCTGTTGGGCGAGGCAGGGGTGAACATCGCAGAATATCACCAGGCCAGGCTAGCTCAGGGTGGGCAGGCGTTGGCGGCTGTTTCCGTCGACGGAGACGTAAGCGAATCGATCCGCCAATCGTTACTGCGATTGCCCGATGTATCGTCGGCCGCGGTTGTCTGCTTCAATCCAGGGTGAGCGTCGCGCTCAGCAGCGACAAGAGCGTAAGGGAAGCTTATGAAGCCGATGCATCGGGACTTCATCTGGTCCCCGAGCTCGTGGCACGGCCCGATTCGATCGAGGAAGTCGTCGAGGTTGTAAGACGGGCAGCCGCGGACAGGATTGCCATCACCTGCGCCGGCGCGCAGACGAGCACCACCGCCGCCTCGATAACGGACAGGGGAATACTTCTCTCGCTCCGTTCAATCGCTGGCGTGACGCTCGATGCCGAGGCGAAGACGATCACAGCCGGGCCGGGAGCGCTCGTCGGAGACATAAAACGGACAGCAGCTGCAGCGGGGCTTTTGTTCGCGCCCGATCCGACGAGCGAGGAGGAGTCTACCATAGGTGGCGCGATCGCGTGCAACGCATCGGGTGCTCGCACCTTCAAGTACGGTGCTACACGCCAACACGTTCAGTCCATCAGGGTCGTGCTGGCGAACGGAGACCTGAAGACTTTCCGCCGCTCGAATCTCGAAAAGAACACGGTAGGCTACTCATTTGCCCACGACCCGATCGACTGGTTCATCGGCAGCGAGGGTACGCTGGGGATAGTCGTGGAGGCGGAGCTTTCGCTACTGCCACTACCGACGCATGTAGTCGGACTGGCGGTATTCTTTCGAACAGAAGCGGATGCGCTGAAATTCGTCATCGCCGCGCGGGAGTCACGCACTGTCGCGCCAAGGTGCATCGAGTACTTCGACGATCAGGCGATCGCGATCGCTCGTGGGTCAACAAGCGGTGCAAATATTCCTGCCGCCTCGACGGCCATGGTCTACGTCGAAGAAGAAATCATGGACGATCCGGATTCATCGCTGGGAAGGTGGAGTGATTTGCTGGAAGCAACGGCTCCGGATTTCGAGCCACTCGTCTTCGACGGTGAAGCGAGATTGAGAGATGCCCGTCAAATGCGTCACAGCATTCCATCGACGATGAATGAGCGGGGCGCGAAGTACTTTCGCTCGGGCGGCAGAAAGGTCTCGACTGATTGGGCTGTCCCATATGCCAGGCTCGGTGAAGCGATTGAACGCGCGCGACAAATCGCGGTGGCGCTCGATATTGCCCCGCCAGTGATCTATGGTCACGCTGGAAACGGGCACCCTCATCAGAATTTCGTCGCCAGGGACGAGGGGGAGCTCGCTACCATAGAAAGGGCAGTAGAAGACACTTTGCGCCACGTAATCACCCTCGGCGGTACTGTCGCGGCGGAGCACGGCATTGGAAAACTCAAGCGGCGGTGGCTTCCGCTGCAGATGAATGCGCTCCAGATCGCAATTATGAGCGCGGTCAAGAAGGAACTGGATCCCGACGGCCTGCTGGCGCCGGGCAATATCCTGTGACTCGTTTCAACTCGGTCGTGCTCGATGTCGATTCGACACTCAGCGGTATCGAGGGAATCGACTGGCTGGCAAAACTGCGCGGGAAGGAGGTAGCTGAGTGGAGCACCGCTCTCACCGATAAAGCCATGCGCGGAGAAATCCCGATCGAGGCTGTCTATGGCGAAAGGATGCGGACAGTCCGGCCGGTCAAGGCCGAGATCGAGCAGCTCGGTCGAGAGTATGTCGACCGCATCGCTCCACGGGCCCGGGAGACGCTCAGCGCCATCAAAGGCGCGAATGTCCATGTAGTCATGGTAAGCGGGGGCCTGCGCGAAGCGATTCTACCACTGGCCGCAGCACTCGAGGTTGCCGAGCAGGATCTTCATGCTGTCTCAGTGACTTTCGACGAGAAAGGCGGGTACGCGGGATTCGACGAAGGATCGCCGCTCACACGTCAGACTGGGAAGAAGACCGTCGTCGGCGCGATGGGGCTCAAAGGCCCGATCCTCGCAGTCGGCGACGGCATGACAGACTGCGAGATGAAAGCGGTTGTAGATAGTTTTGCAGCATACACCGGCTTCACACGGCGAAACCCTGTCGTTGAGCAAGCTGACTTCGTGATTGAAAATTTCGATCAACTGAGAGAACTCGTACTTCAATGAGTCCTACAAAAACCTTCGGCACATTCTTTCTGCCAGGTCCGACGGAAGTTCGCGACGAAGTAATGGCGGCGATGATCCAGCCAATGATCCCCCATCGCGGCTCCCAGTTCGAGAAGCTGTTCGAACAACTGCAGGAGGGATTACGTCCGCTGTTCAAGACTGAGCGTCCAGTCTACATCAATTCGTCATCCGCGACGGGAATGATGGAGGCCGCGATCCGCGCGGCTCCGCCCGGCAGGATCCTTTGCCTGGTCAACGGAGCGTTCTCCGAGCGCTTCGCGCTCATCGCTTCGATGTGCGGAAGAGACGTCGATCGATACGATGTCGCCTGGGGTCAGATTCATCTCATCCCGCAGCTGGAAGAACGTCTTTCCATGCGTAAGTACGTGGCCATCACTGTAGTGCATTCCGAGACATCGACTGGAGCGTTGAACGATGTACGCTCGATCTCGGATTGCGCCCACCGTAAGAACGTGCTGTGCCTGATAGACAGCGTGAGTGGGCTCGGAGGAGCAGAGCTGCGGTTCGATGAATGGCAGCTCGACTACGTCCTGACTGGTTCACAGAAAGCACTGGCTTTGCCGCCAGGCCTCTCGTTCGCTGTCGCCTCGGCGAGCTTTGTGGATCAGGCAAATGGTAGTCCGGGTCGCGGCGTGTATTTTGACCTGGTGGAGTTGGACGCATACGCACGCCGGAACCAAACGCCAAGTACTCCAGCCCTGACGCTGTTTTACGCCCTGGAGGCGCAGCTCAAGGCAATCGCATCCGAAGGGCTGGAAAACCGGTGGGCGCGCCACCGGGTAATGGCGGCAAGAACGCAGGAGTGGATCGCCAAGATCGCCGATGAAACCGGAAAGAAGCTGGCGAACATCGCGCCACTCGGCTCACAGTCGCCGACCGTCTCCGCCATCAAGCTTCCGTCCGACCTGACCGCCGAGACGTTTACTGCGGCTGTAGCCAAACGTGGAATTGTCGTGGGGAACGGTTACGGGAAATTGAAAAGCTCCACCTTCCGGATCGGCCATATGGGGGACCACACGGTCGAGACCATCGAGCGCTGCCTCGCAGCCTGCTCGAGCGTGCTTCGGTCTTGACGCAGATATCTGTCTCGAACGCTGGGATCGAGTTCGGCGCTTCGAGGATCTTTCAGGGAATAACCTTCACGGTTGCGCGCGGCAGTCGCTGGGGGATCATCGGCCGCAACGGAAGCGGAAAGACAACTCTCTTCCGAATGATCACCGGTGCTCAGCAACCAACGGAAGGTACGGTTTCCCGCCCGCCGGGGATTCGGTTTGCTCTCCTCGAGCAACACCGTGACTTTGGCGGAGCGCAAACCGTGTGGGAAGCAGGTGCAGGGGAATTGGCCGAGCTCCTCGCGCTGGAGCAAGCGTTGGCGAAACAAGCCGAATTACTGGCACAGGTCGGTGAAAGCGCCACACCGCAGATGCTCGCAAAATATGACCACGACCTGGAGCGATTCGATCGCGAAGGCGGTTATACTCTCGCTCCGAGAGTCGATGCCATCCTGCAGGGCCTTGGCTTTGATCCCGAGTCCGCGCGGACTCAACCACTGGAGCAACTGAGTGGTGGCGAGCGCGGGCGACTCGGCCTGGCAAGGCAATTGGTAAGCGCGGCCGACGTGTTGCTGCTGGACGAGCCGACCAACCACCTCGACCTGGAAACCACACGCTGGCTGGAGGACTACCTCCGCAACACCGACAAGACCGTCCTGTTGATCAGCCACGATCGGACGTTCATCGCCAACGTTGCCGACCACATTCTCCATCTGGAAGGTGAAAGCGCCGTCGCCTACACGGGAGGGTACGAGTCGTTCGTCGTGCAGCGAGAGGAGCGACGGCTTGCGCAGCAGCGCGCCTTCGAGAAACAGCGAAAGGTCATTGCCAGCGAAGAGGACTACATCAGGCGGAATATTGCCGGCCAGAACTCGAAGCAGGCAAAAGGCCGTCGAAAGAGATTGACCAGAGTCCCGCGTCTCAGCGGCCCGACCTCGGAGGATGGAAGCTCGCTGGGTTTGAGGCTGGATCTGTCCGAGAGGGGCGGTGACCAGGTCGTAGTAGCGCGCGATCTAACCCTCGGTGTTGAAGGCAGAACGCTGATCGAGCGCTTCACTGCCACGATACAACGTGGTGACATCGTTGGTTTCATCGGGCCGAACGGGAGCGGCAAATCGACGCTTCTCCGAGCGCTGATGGGAGAGCATCCGGTCACATCAGGAGAGTTGAAGCTCGGTGGGTCGATTCAACCCGGCTACTACCGTCAGGACATGACGCAGGTACCGCGAGGAAGGACGCTGTACGAGATCATCAGTGAGCTGAGACCTCGCTGGGAGCGTCGGCAAGTTCACGGACATCTCGCCAAGTTTGGTTTTTCAGGTGAAGAAGCCCAACGTCGCGCCGATAACCTCTCAGGTGGCGAGCAGGCTCGAGTGGCGCTGGCGATGATGGTGTTGACCCAGGCGAACTTCCTTCTGCTGGATGAGCCGACCAACCACCTCGACATCGAATCGGTCGAGGCGCTGGAAGACGCGCTATCTGAATACGAAGGAACTATCCTGCTGGTAAGTCACGACCGGGCAATGCTGGAAGCGCTTACTTCGCGCGTGTGGGTGCTTCATGAACGTCACATCACCGACTTCCCGGGCTCCTTTTCCGAGTGGGAGGAACGGAGCCGTGAGCGCGAGCACGCCGCTGCCGTCGCCGCGGCTGAGCAGGAATCCTCGCGTCGGGTGAAGGAGCGCCAGGCAACACGGCGTCGAGAGGGCCAGGTCGACGAAAATCGCGCCGCCCTTCGTGAGTCGAGGCGGCAGATCGAAGCGTCGGAGAAGGAAATCGCAGCGCTGGAGGAGCAAATCGCGCGTCTCACTCAGGCCCTGGCGGATCCAGAGCTGTACACGACGCGAGAAGGAACCCAGAAATCCGTTGCGACAGGCAAGAAGCTGGAAGAGACGAAACGAAAGCTGGATGCCGCCTTTGCAAAGTGGACAGCCGCGACCGAGCGTGCGGAACAGCTATCAGTAAGCTGAAATCAGAACTCGCCGATAAACCCGATCTCGGGCTCCAGATGCTGTCCAAAGCGCTCTTCGACTTTGCTTTGAGCAATCGTGATCAGCTCGCGTACGTTCGTAGCAGTCGCCTTGCCGAGGTTGACCATGATGTTGGCATGGATGTGTGAAATCTGGGCATCCCCGTGACGGAAGCCCTTCAGGCCGACCTGGTCGATCAGCCTGCCGGCGCCCACGCCTTCGATCTTCTTGAAAATCGAGCCTGCGCTGGGATGGTACTCCAGCCAGGGATGCTTGCCCCCGCGCCAGCTGAGATTTTCCTGCATGATCCGGTGCATGACTGCCGGGTCACTCGGTTCGAGCTTGAAGGTGACAGCCAGTGCGACGTCCCGCTGCTTGTGAAGCGTGCTCGTATCGTAGCCGAAGTTCATGTAGTCGCGGTCGACTGTCATGCGCTTTCCATCATGAGTGAACAGCTCGGCTGATTCGAATACCTCGGCGATGAACATCGTGCGCTCCCGGGCGGGAGCCGGAGACAGAAAGTGCAGATTCTGCCAGACGGCTCCGCCGACAGTGCTCGGGATGCCCACGTAATGCTCGAGACCGGACAATCCGCGCTCGACGGCAAGCGGTATGAGTTTCGCCATTACTGCTCCGCTCTCGACCCAGAGCCGTCCATCGCTGCGAAACTCGAGGTGGCTGGATGTATTGCGGATGACCAGGCCACGAAATCCCTTGTCGCCGATCAGGATGTTGGCTCCGAGCCCAAGCACGAAATACCCGATATCCAGCTCGCGCGCGGCGGCAACGGCCCCTGCCAGATCGTCCGTCGATGTGGCATCGTAAAAGAGATCGGCTGGACCGCCGATCTTGAATGTGGTGTATTGACCAAGAGGCTCATTGCGTTTGAGCCTCTTCGCGTCCAGCGTTCTAATCAATTGCCGGTAAGAGTCCGGGCCAGCTTTCACTGATTCTGACATGTCCAAAAGAAACGGTTTCCTGCGCTACTGCGCTACTCTAGCGATTGTAGCATCGATACTTGCTCCAGTGCACGCGTGGGGCCAGCGTGCCGAGCTCGAGAAAATCATCCAGCGCAGGGTTCTGCCAAACGGCCTCGAGGTAATCGTGGTCGAGAACCACGGCGTGCCGCTGGCAACGGTGGAAATCGACGTAAAGAACGGCTCATTTACCCAGTCTTCGGAATACGAGGGGCTGGCTCACATGTATGAGCATATGTTCTTCAAGGCGGATCAAAAGTATCCGGAGCCGAACCAATTCTGGGACCAGGCCTCTGATCTGGGAGCGGTGTTCAACGCGACTACCCGGGAAGAGGTGGTCAACTACTACATGACAGTCCCAAGGGAGAAACTGGCCGACGCGATCCAGCTGGTATCGGCGGCGATACGCACGCCCTCCTTCCGGAAGGACGAACTGGATCGTGAACGGCAGGTGGTCATCGGGGAATACGACCGGCAGGAGTCCAGTCCGTTCTTTGCTCTCCAGCGACAGATCGACATCAAGCTGTATCCGGGGAACTACAGTCGTAAGAATACGATCGGAAACAGGCAGATCGTGTCCACCACGACGCCGGAAAAGATGCGGGCGATTCAGACCAAGTATTACGTGCCGAACAATTCAGCGCTCATTGTCGCTGGAGACGTGAATCCGGCGGCGGTGTTTGCCCTGGCGGAGAAGGAGCTTGGAAGCTGGAGCAAAGGGTCGGACCCGTTCACCACTGATCCGATTCCGGTTATTCCCGCGCTTCAACAGAGTGAGGGCGTTGTGGTTGAAGCGCCGGTAAGCGCCGTTACGGTCCAGATCAACTGGCAGGGGCCGAGCGTCGGACAGGACCCGAAATCCACCTACGCCGCCGACGTTTTCTCCGACGTTTTGAACGACCCGCAGTCCAAATTCCAGGAGAGACTCGTCGACAGCGGACTGTGGCAGGGAATCGGCGTGAACTACTACACGCTCAATCACACCGGCCCAATCAGCATCAGCGGACAGACGTCTCCTGAACAGTTGCACGAAGCGCTCAAGGCGCTCTACGGCGAGATCGCGAAATTCGACACGCCGAACTATTTCACCACCGATGAGCTCGAGGCAGTAAAGGCACATCGCGCGGTTACCTCTGCGTTCGATCGTGAGCGCGCCTCAGGATTTGCGCACACGCTGGGTTTCTGGTGGAGCGTCGCGAGCCTCGAGTATTACATGGGATATGTCGACTACATGGCACAACAGACACTCGGCGACCTCCGCGCTTACGCGCGTCGCTACATCATGGGAAAGCCGTACATCACGGGGATTCTGATTGCGCCCGAAGCCCGCCAGGCGCTCAAACTGAGCGCCGGTGACCTCGTAATGGCGGGGTCACGCTGATGCTACTCGCAATTGCGCTGGCACTGACGTCCGCGACCACGGCGTTCGACGTATCGGGGGTCCACGTCATCCTTAGACAGAACGACGCGAACAACGTCGTCGCCGCGAATCTCTACCTGCTCGGTGGCTCTCGTCAGGTCACTGAAGCAAATGCCGGGATCGAGCCGATCCTGCTCGACGTCTCCGAGCGTGGTACGCTCCACTATCCAAAGAACGCTCTGCGGATCGCAATGGCCAGGCTCGGAAGCGAGATAGTCGTTGCGCCGCGGTCGGACTGGACAATGTTCGGCATTCGCTCCAGTACCGAAGTCCTTGACTCGACCTGGGCGATCTTTGCCGATCGGTTGATGCATCCGACACTGGCGAAATCAGAGCTCGCGTTGGTAAAGGCCCAATACCTCTCTGCGATCCGACAGCGCCGGGATGATCCGGACGCGATGGCCGACTACCTCGCCGACAGCATTGCTTTTGTCGGCCATCCGTATTCGGTGTCGGTTGTCGGGAACGAGAAATCGATCCAGGGAATCGATTCGGCAGCGTTGCGCGAATATCATCGGACGCAGGTTGTCACCGCGCGCATGCTGCTGGTTGTCGTCGGAAACGTCGACCGGGCACACATCGAGAGGTTGGTCAGTCAATCGATCGGGAAATTGCCGAAGGGCGCCTACGCGTGGACAGCACCACCCCGGATTCCCGAAGCGCCGACGGCACTCGTGGTCGAGCGTCGCCAGCTGCCGACCAACTACATACTTGGCTACTACAGCGGACCGCTTGCCAACGGCCCGGATTACCCCGCCCTTCGCGTCGCAACATCGGTGCTGACGGGGCGTATGTTCGCGGAGATTCGCAGCCGCCAGAATCTCACATACGACGTCCATGCTCCATTCGTGGATCGTGCAGCGACCCTGGGCGGGCTGTATGTCTCGACCGTTGCTCCAGACACCACGCTGAAGCTAATGCGGGCGGCAGTGGCGGACCTGCAGCAGGGAATGCTGGACCCGGTTGGTCTCAAACAGCTCGAGCAACAATTCATCACCGAATACTTTCTCGACAACGAGACGAACGCCGCACAGGCGGATTTTCTGGCCCGCTCCCAGCTCTACGAGGGCGACTATCGCGCAGCGGATCGATTCGTCGATGAATTGAAGAGTGTGACTCCGGAAGCGGTGCAGCGTGTTGCCAGGCGCTATATGCGGGGATTCCGGTTCGCCTACGTCGGTGATCCATCGAAGCTGGACCCCCGTACCATCAGTCTGTTCTAGGCGGACACTGGCGGTGACTGGCGAGGTGATCCCTCGCCAGCGGTCTCATTCCGAAAACTCTTCGGCGACAACCCACGGGTCCATGGCGCCGCTGTAAAGCGCCATTCCAATGATAGCCGCGGATACTCCGCGATCGGCGAGTGCGCGAAGGTCGGCCAGACTGCCAAGTCCTCCCGAGGCGAAGACCGGAAATTCCGCGGCTTCGGCAACGTCTTCCATCAGGGGCAAGTCAGTTCCTCGCATTGCTTCCTCCCGATGGACTGCCGTTACCAGCACTCCAGCCAGCGGAAGTCCGTTGAGCTCTTCAACCAGGTCGAGGACAAGCTTTGGATGAGTTCGTGTCCAACCATGTGACAGGATCTTGCGATCGCGAACATCGGCGGCGACGACGATGGATCCGGGGAAGAGGCTTGTCATTTCGAGCAGCCAGTCCGGATCTTCGAGCGCGCGCGTGCCGATGATCACACGCTGAGCGCCGTCGTCGAGAGTGCTCTGGATCAGGTGATGGCTTCGAATGCCGCCACCGACCTGGACCTCAACATCGGTTCCTCCCAGTATCGCCTGGATCTCGGCGGTGTTATTGCCGTGGCCCGTGACAGCGTCGAGATCGACGACGTGGAGGTGTCGAAAGCCGTATTGCCTCCAGGCGAGCGCGACACCGATGGGATCGGGGATGCGAAACAGCTCCTCGTCGTACGAACCGGCAGCGAGTTGGACACACGCCCCTCCGCGCAGATCCAGGGCAGGAATTGCGATCATCTGGGTCTCGAAACGGGCAAGGCACGAATCATGAGAGCGAAACTGCGGCGTTGATTGCGTCCTGGCGAGCTTGTGAATAAATTCACAATCTCGGAAGTTCAAAAACTTACTCTGGAAAATGCACTACTGTACGGCTCTGGGAGGCCTTTAAAAGATGCGGTTCTACGGATTCGCGGTTGCAGTTGCAGCAATTTCGCTCGGCGCCTGCGCAGGCGGAGAAAAGCCAGCTGCTGACACTACGCATGTGGCAGTCGACACGACCACGGCACCATCGACGACTACGACTACGACCCCGGCCACGCCGGCTGGTGGCGCAGTTGCGATGGCTCCGATCACCGGCAAGACCATCACGGTCAACATGGTTGGCGATGCGAAGGGTTATCGCTTCGAGCCAGCCAATGTCACCGTCAAGCAGGGCGATGGCATCAAGTTCGTCGTGGTGAGCCAAGGGCCCCACAATGTCGCGTTCGATCCCGCTACGGTCCCGGCCGACGTAAAGGCCCAGCTCGATGCCAACATGGGTACCGACAAGATGGGCGAGCTCTCCAGCGCGATGAAGACGAACGCGGGCGAGTCGATTACGGTCTCATTTGCGAAGATCAAGCCCGGCCAGTACCCATACCACTGTGTTCCGCATCTTGCACTTGGTATGAAGGGCGTCATAACCGTTCAGTAGGAGATTAACTCCTGACAACGACGGCGGGCGCGCGAGCTCCCGCCGTTTTTGTTGCGCCCGAGTCACCTGCGGTGAATCTTTGACTCATGAACGTTCATAGCATTGCACGGATGAGCGGGGGCTCTGCCTACCTCTGGATGGCAGCGAGGGCCCGTAACGCATTGCGACGCGTCGTGGTGTTCGGCGTCGTTGGCGGCGTCGTGTTCATTGCCGCGTTGATTGCTTTTGTAATCGTGCCGCGAAGCGCGTCGCGGAAGGCACTGGCTGTTGCATCCCAGATCGAAACACGGACTGACTCTGCGCCGACTGTGGTCGCCAGGGACCGTTTTGCCGGCCAAATCAACGCCGCTGACTCGGTTCTCAATGCGACGCGCCAGGCGTTGGTGCCTGCCCCTGCCGCCGTCATCGACACGTTTCCTCCGGCGGTGCGCGCGCTGCGCGACACCCTTGGGACGGAGCTCGCCACTCTCAATCGGCTGATCGATCGCGCCGAAAATGCTCCCCTACCCACGTCGTATCGGGCTCTCGCTGCGTCACCTACCGTTGCCGCCGATCCGCGAGTTCGCGTGCTGCTCGATTCCCTGGCGGACATCGAGAGGGAGAGGAACGCCTTCGGCGCTGTAGGCGGAGTCGATCCAGTCTACCTGGCGCTGACATCCAGAGCGACGGCGATCGGCCGGGAGATCAAAGGAATCGCGGACGCCAAGCGCGGTGAGGTTAGAGGAAAGCTGGCGCTGATTCGCCCCACTCCAGCACCTGTAATAAAGCCGGTTATCACGGTCGATACGATGAAACTGCTCTCCCGGCGCGCAACGGCCCAGCAGAATTACACGGCCTCGGTGCGCCAGCTGGAGCAGATCAACCAGAAGAATGCGCGAATCGATCAGGAGTCAACGCGCGCTCGTGAGCTCGCCAACGTAGGTGCGCCACCGTGGGCGATGCTGGCGGCGGCCGTGGTGCTTGCTCTGGCCGTCGGTTTCGCCGCCTCGTTTGGAACCGAGCTTAAGCGCCCCCACATAGCCGATCCCCGTGAAGCGGAGCAGATCAGTGGCGCTCGGGTCCTGACGGTGATCAAGCCTCCTGAAGTTGTGGTGGAAAGAAGTCGCCGTCAGGCAGATGTCGAGGCACCACCGCTGATCGACGTGGTGTCGGAGAGCTATCGGACTCTGTATCTGCACATAGCATCGGTCGAGGCGAGCGTTCCGATCGTCACCATCACCGGCGATGATCCGGGAATCATCGCGACGGTTGCCGCGAATCTGGCCGCGTCAGCGGCGTACGAGGCGCGGAGCACGCTACTCGTCGACGTCGATCCGACTACCTGCAGCGTCGCCAGCGTATTGCGCACCAGGCCCGATCCCGGATTGTCGGGAATCATCATGGGTAATGCGACCTGGCCGGAAGCAATCGTGCCGACCACTATCGGCCGCGATCGTCCACTCGACGTGCTGCCCAGCGGAACGCGTCGGTCGGGTCTTCCTGAGCCGAACGTCGTCGAAGAGGTAAAAAGAGAGCTCGCCAGAATGCAGCGCCGATATGACTTCATCATCATCGCCGCGCCGACGAGCTACGTTCAGCGAAGCGCGAGCAGCATCATTCCGGCGCCGGATGTAATACTGTGCGCGCGCATTGCTCACACCACCGTCGGCGGTCTCAAATCAGCCGTTGATAGCCTGCGTGGAGCGGACATGCGCATTCACGGGCTCGTGCTGTGGGATGCCGAGATGCCTCAGCTCGAAACGCGCGAAGAAATGCTCGGCGCGACCCGTCAATCCGGATCATTCCAGCCGGAGCTTGCAACGGCGCAATAATCCAAATGGCTGAAACCATCCCTGATTTGCGGGATGTTCCCAGAGCTCGCGCGTATGCCGAGCTCAAAGGGCACGCCGATGCGATTCTCGACGGTGTCGATGACGAAATCACTGGCATGGCGACCATCGCCGCGCTCGTGCACCATGCATTCGGCCATCTGTGGACCGGGTTTTATCGGGTAGTGGTCCCAGGACAGTTATTGCGGGTGGGGCCCTATCAGGGCAGCCTCGGCTGTCTGGACATCGCATTTGGGCAAGGGGTTTGTGGGAGCTCGGCTGCCGAGATGAAGACCGTAATTGTGCCGGATGTCGCAAAATTTCCGGGACACATCACGTGTGATGCACGGTCGCGCTCAGAGATCGTCGTACCGGTGGTGAATGCCCGGGGTGATTTAATTGCGGTTTTCGACGTAGATTCCGATCGATTGGATGCTTTCAAACCAGCGGATCAGCAGGGACTCGAAATGCTTCTAAGCTGGTTTGCAACGATCAGGAAATGACAGTCACCGGCTATTCCGACGTCATCAATCACGCTCTCGCCTTCGCCGCGAAGCATCACGATCGTCAGGTGCGAAAGGGAACGAAGCTTCCCTACCTCACACACCCCGCGAGCGTCGCGATAATTCTCACACGCTACAGCCGGAGTGACGACGTGATCGTGGCCGGTATCCTACACGACGTGATTGAAGACTGTGTTCGGGATGGCTACAGCCGCGACATGCTGGAGCAGAGAATCGGCGACAAGTTCGGGCCGATGGTTCTCGATACTGTCCTTGCTGTCACTTATCGGCGGCATGACGACGACGGCGTAGAGCTCTCGGGAGATGACCGAAAGGCGGATTATCTGGAACGCCTGGCGCAAGCGAATGACGATGCCCGCTGGATTTGTGCCGCCGACAAAATCCACAATGCCTCGACGATCATTTCGGATTTGAGAAGGACGGTCGACCGTGAGACGGTTTGGGCGCGATTTGGAGGCAACAGAGCAGCTACCGCACGGTGGTATCGTCAGGTCTACGAGCGGCTGGCGGAAGTTGGATTCGAGGCGCCGATAATGGGAGAGCTCGACAAGGTTTCCGCGGAACTACAGACGCTCGCTACCTAGCGGCTATCTGAGCGCGGGCGCCGCCCCTGCCCCGTACGTCCTTTCGACGTAGTCCTCCAGAATCTTCAGAAACTCCGGAACGATAGTCTCACCCTTGAGCGTTACCGACAACTTGCCGTCCACGTAGACGGGCGCTTTCGGTTCCTCGAAGGTTCCCGGAAGAGAGATTCCGATGTTGGCGTGCTTGGACTCGCCAGGCCCGTTAACCACGCAGCCCATGACCGCGACTTTCATATCGACGACGCGCGGGTAACGCTCGCGCCACGTCGGCATCTGCTCGCGCAGATATGTCTGGATATCCTCCGCCATGTGCTGGAAGAAAGTCGAGGTCGTCCGGCCACAACCCGGGCATGCGGTCACCTGTGGGTTGAAGCTCTGTAACTCGAGCGACTGCAGAATCTGCTGCGCCACTCGAACCTCTTCGGTTCGATCGCCTCCCGGACGCGGTGTTAGCGAGACGCGAATGGTGTCGCCAACTCCCTCCGACAGCAGAATCGAGAGCGCGGCAGTGCTGGCAATGATGCCCTTGGAGCCAAGCCCCGCCTCGGTCAGCCCGAGATGCAGAGGATACTCGCAACGAGCCGCCAAACGGCGGTAGACCTCGACCAAATCCTGCACGCCCGACACCTTGGCGGAGATGATGATGCGGTCGTGACCAAGTCCCATCTCCTGGGCAATAGACGCAGAGCGAAGCGCGCTCTCGATCATCGCTTCGATGTAGACATCCTTTGCGTCCAACGGATTGGAAGCGCGGGCGTTCTCGTCCATCATCGTGGTGAGGAGGTCCTGATCCAGCGACCCCCAATTCACCCCGATTCTGACCGGCTTGTCGTTGTCGAGAGCCACCCGGATGATGGTTCGGAAGTTCTCGTCCCGACGTTTCCCACCGACGTTGCCCGGATTGATGCGATACTTGGCCAATGTTCTGGCCGTGTCGGGGTACTTCGTCAGCAGCAAGTGTCCGTTGTAATGGAAGTCCCCGATAATGGGGACCGTAACACCCATGTCGGCCAGGCGGCCGGCAATTTCGGGAACGGCACGCGCAGCCTCATCGTTGTTTACAGTAATGCGAACCAGCAGACTGCCCGCTCTTGCCAGCTGCTCGACTTGCAGCGCGGTGGCCGAAGCATCGGCGGTATCCGTGTTCGTCATCGACTGGACGACGATGGGATGCGCCGAGCCGACGGGGACGCCGCCTACGAGAGCTGTAGCGGTACTTCTACGGGCTATGATGGGCAAAAGAGTGCTTGCGTGCGGGCAAGTCGAAAGCTAATTCCCTGGCGCGAGCGGTGCACAGAGATGGCGTGCGCGTTTCCCTTCCCCTGAACTTCCCGGAGCTCAGATGGCGGATAACCCAGACGAATTGGATGCTCCAGTGGCTGCTGCCAGCCCTCCTCCGGCAAAACCAAGGCGTAAAAACAGGTTGGTCAAAATACTTCTGGCGATCCTCATTATCCCGATCGTCGTTATCGCGCTGTGGATCTGGGTCGCGTTGGGATACACATATTCGTCCGGCGAGCGCGCCGGATATATCCAGAAGATCTCCAAGAAAGGTTGGCTCTGTAAGACTTGGGAAGGCGAGATCGCGCAGACGCCTCTCCCTGGAGCGACGCCGCAACTGTTCGCGTTCTCGACTAGAAGCGACTCCATTGCGCACGTTCTCGAGGAGTATGCCGGCAAACAAGTGTCGCTGACATACGAACAGCACGTTGGAATCCCGACATCCTGTTTCGGCGATACCGAGTATTTCGTGACCAAGGTCCGTAAGGTGGGAGGCCCTTAAATCTCTCTATTGTCTGCTCAGCCGGTCCTTGCTATTTTTTCCGCCAGTCGAGCCAGAGTATGGGATACGCCCGTGCGTTTGGCTTTTTCTCGCGCGAGGTTTTAGAGACTCGCGTAACAGATTGTCGAGGGTCGGGCGTTTTCGCTCCCCAAGACACAATTTTTTCAGGAGTTGGGAATGCGTACGACCGGCAAAGTGAAGTGGTTCAACGACGCGAAGGGTTTTGGATTCATCACACCTGACAACGGGCAGAAAGACTGCTTCGTTCACTACAGCGCGATCTCCGGCTCGGGATTCAAGTCCCTCGCCGAAGGCGATGCTGTGGAGTTCGACATTGTCGAGGGTCAGAAGGGTCCAGCTGCCGAGAACGTGACGAAGGCTTCCTAGTCACATCAGCTTCACTGGCACAATCTGGCGGGGCGTCTCATTCGAGACGCCCCGTTGTGTTTTTGGGTGGGCGTCCACGGCGGGGAAGCGGAGCAACTTCAACCGCCTCTTCCAGGCGTGACAGCAGCCGGATGCGAAGCGCGTTAAGGTCCAGCTCGATCGAGAGCCCGACGGCCGACCTGAAGAATCCATCGGCCTTGGCGATTTCTTCGGCAATTCGAATCGCCGGTCCCAAAGTGGTCCCCAGCTCCCCGACCAACATGAGCGTTATGGAGAGTACCAAGAGCGCATCGATGCTCAAGCGGCGAGGAACGCCTTGTCTGCCTTGAGTCAGCCCGCCAACCGTGTGATGGGATAGCGCATTATCGATCCACTTCGGCGAGGTGCCTAACGCAAGTGCGGCAGTGGCAACGGTATATGCTCGTGGCATAAATAATCCTAATAACAAAGGATAATAAATGCCAATTGGCTCCTAGCTTCTTGACCATTGATGAGCTGCGCTGTCTTAGCGCCGACTTCCTTCCTTCATCGGGTTCGTGATCGGTTATATTGTGCCGCGCCAAGCAGGCATGACCAATCAGCTCTCCATGAAAAAGCTGCTCCTATCCCTCGCTGTACTCTCGCTCCCTGTTCAAGCCGTTGCGCCCTCCATCGCGCTCGGTCAGAAGAGCTATGCTATCGGTCTGGGAGGCGGTGCGGCCATCCCCGTGGGGAAGCTCGCCGACCGGCAGGCGACGGGATACAACGCAATGATCTCGCTTGCGATCGGGGTTTCAGATCTGCCATTTGGCGTTCGCTTCGACGGAATCTACAACAACCTCGCAAATACCAAATCGCCGCCAGCCGGCGTGTCCACAGCCAAAATGCGGGTGAGTAGCGCATTGGCGAATCTGGTCTTCGCGTTTCCCGGGACGACAGCGAAGGCATACCTCCTGGCCGGTGTGGGGCTGTACAACTCGAAGGCAGATCTCCCCAACGCCAAAACACAGAACAATTTCGGCTTTAATGCCGGTTTCGGGTCAACATTCGCGTTTGGGCCGATCGCCACATTCTTCGAGTCGAGATATCACACTGTTTCGCGTAGCGAGTCAAAGGGTGGGGTTTATCAGTTTGTCCCAATCACCTTCGGCTTCATGTTCTGATTGAGCGACAAAAAACAGAAAGGGGGCGCAGTCGCGCCCCCTTTTTTTCTTTGCCTCCCCTACACCGCTCGCAGAACGAGCTCGTTTCCGCGAGCCATCTCGGTTGCCGGCCACAATGCCTGGCGAGCTGCTTGAAGCTGCGCAGTGACGGCGGCGGGCCCCGTACCACCGGGAACGTCGCGCCGCGCAACGGATCGCCCCGGCTCCAGCCAATCCAGAACATCGTCTCCAAAGAGCGAGTGTGCCTTCTTGAAAGAGGGTAACGGCAATCCTTCCAGCTCGCAGCCATCGCGTTCACTCTCGCGGATCAGGGAACCGATGGCCGCGTGAGCCTCACGGAAACTGGCTCCCTTCTCCACCAGGTAATCAGCGAGATCGGTGGCCATCATGCTGCTCGATAGCGCCGCGCGCATGCGCTTGTCGTTGAATCGGATTTCCTGGAGCGCGCCAGTGACTGCGGGCAGAACGAGCAACATCGTGTCGACTGCGTCGAACAGCACGCGCTTGTCGTCCTGTAAATCCTTATTGTAGCCGCTCGGCAGTCCTTTGAGTGTCGCGAGAAGCGTCGAGAGATCTCCAATGGCGCGAGCGCCGGTTCCACGCGCCAGCTCCAGCGCGTCAGGGTTCCGCTTCTGCGGCATCATGCTCGACCCGGTGGTAAACGCATCGCCGAACTGGACGAATCCGAATTCACTAGAGCCGTAGATAATCAGATCTTCGGCGAGTCGAGAGATGTGTGTTGCCATCATCGCGACCGCGAAGAGCAGCTCGGCAACGAAGTCACGGTCGCCTACTGCATCGATACTGTTCTGCGAGAGGGAAGTGAAACCGAGGCTTCCCTGAAGGAGCACTCGAGAAATGGGGAAGGCGCAGCCGGCAATGGCGCCGGAGCCCAGCGGCAATACGGCAGCCGCGCGCGACGCGGATCCGATCCTCGCCCGGTCCCGGTCGAGTGGCCAGAAGTGCGAGAGCATCCAGTGTGCGGCCGAGACCGGTTGGGCACGCTGCAGATGCGTGTAAGCGGGCATCAGCACGTCCTCGAGCCCGGCGGCGTGATCGAGCATGACCTGCTGCAGACCTCGTGCAGCGGCATCGAGCTTCGAACAAGCGTCCATGGACCAGAGGCGCGTCGCCGTAGCAACCTGATCATTCCGGCTGCGACCGGTGTGAAGCTTGGATGCGATTTCGCCAACCTCGTCGTGCAACATGCGATCGATGAGGGTGTGCACGTCCTCGTCGGACGGCAGGGGCTGTGCGCCAGCAGCCAGCTTCTGGCCAACAACGCCCAGGCCTCGCTCGATCTTCTTGCTTTCCTCAAGGGTCAGAACGCCCGCACCCCAAAGCGCCACAGCCCAGGCCTGCGATAGACTGATATCGAACGGCCAGAGGCGATAATCGATTCCGATTGATCGATTGAGCGCGTCCAGGGCGGCAGCAGTCGGTGTCGAAAAGCGACCTCCCCAGAGCTTATGCGAAGTATGGTCGGACATTTCTGCCCCCAGGTCAGGCAATCGCCAGCGTCGCCGGCTCGCGTTTGCCAGCCGCTTTTTCCTGCTCAATTCGGGCCGCTGCCATTTCCTGGTCACGGATCGCGCGGACGCGCGCGGAGAGTCCGTAGAGGCGAATGAAGCCGGCTGCATCGCTCTGCTGGTAGACGTCGTCCTCGCCAAAGGTGACAAACCGCTCGTCGTACAACGCGTGTTCGCTCTCGCGTCCAACGACAGAAGCCGTGCCCTTGAACAGCTTGAGCGTGACCGAGCCCGTAATGCGCTCCTGGGTCACATTGACGAAGGCGTCGTAGGCCTCGCGCTCGGTGGTCCACCACCGGCCCTCGTAAACAAGGTCAGCGTAGCGGGGCGAGATCAGATCCTTTGCGGCAAGGGTGCGTCGATCGAGTACGAGCTGTTCCAGCTCGCTGTGGGCCGAGTAGAGAAGCGTTCCTCCGGGCGTCTCGTAGACACCACGGGATTTCATGCCGACGAGACGATCCTCGACGAGATCGATTCGGCCGATCCCGTGACGTCCACCGATCTTGTTCAGGGCACCCAGCAGGTCGACCGCGTCCAGCTCCGCGCCGTTCACCGAGACCGGGGTTCCGTTGGTAAAACCAATGGTCACTTCCTCGGGCTCGTCAGGTGAGCACTCGGGTGCGGTGGTCAACATGAAGAGGTCGGCAGGCGGAGCGGCCGATGGCTGCTCGAGGATGCCTCCCTCGTGTGAGATGTGCCAGATATTCCGATCGCGCGAATAGATTTTTTCTCTGGTCGCGGTTATCGGGATGCCATGAGACTCAGCATAAGAGATGGCGTCCTCGCGGCTCCGGATATCCCATTCACGCCAGGGGGCGATGATCGGCAGGTCCGGCGCGAACGCGGCATACGTGAGCTCGAAGCGAACCTGATCATTGCCCTTTCCGGTGCAGCCGTGGGCGAGCGCATCGGCACCAACCTGCCGGGCGATCTCGACTTGCCGGCGGGCGATGAGTGGGCGACCCATCGAGGTACCGAGGAGGTATTTACGACCGTAGATAGCGCCAGCGCGGAGGGTGGGCCACACGAACTTTTCCACGAATTCCTGACGCAAATCTTCGACGTAGCACTCATCGGCCCCCGATGCGATCGCTTTAGCGCGCACGCCCTCGAGCTCTTCTCCCTGACCAATATCTGCGGCGACGCAAATAATACGGGCGTCGTAGCGCTCCTTCAGCCAGGGAACGATGATGGATGTATCGAGCCCACCGGAGTAGGCAAGGGCAATGGTACGGATCACGACTGCCTCAATAAGTATTCAGAATGACTGAATATTTAATCGGTTTGACCGGCTTCGTCAATGCTTCAGGACGGCTCCCCGGCCATACTCCGAATGCGCCTCATGGTGCGCTCCCTGGCGGCCACGGAACGACAGATGATCAGGATGGTGTCGTCGCCGCCGACGGTGCCCAGAATGTCGGACCAGCCCTCTCCGTCGAGGGCGGCCGCGATCGGTTGGGCGCCACCCGGCACGGTGCGGAGGACGATCATCTCGCTGACGCCATCGATGCGGAGAAAAAGCTGGGGAAGGAGGGTATCGAGAGCGGCCCTGCTCTCCTCTATACTGCCGTCGGTAATGGCGTATCGGGCTCCCTCGGGGGTCGGCACCCGGGCCAGGCGCAGCTCGCGGAGATCGCGGGAGAGAGTTGCCTGGGTTACATCCCAGCCACGCTGCAGGAGGAGCTTGCGCAGGTCTTCCTGGCTGCTCACAACCCGGGCGTTGACGATCTCGAGGATAGTGTCGTGTCGTTCGCGCTTGTTTGCCACGGGCTGAGTTTAGCACGAGGATGGTAAATGCGCGAGACAGGCAGCCGGATCATTGACTGCATGAGAGTGTAATGTTATGCATTCTCTATGCATAAAGTTCCGGTAGGAGTCCTCGGCGCCAGCGGTTATGCCGGTCGGGAGCTGTGCGGACTGATCGCCCAGCATCCGGGGCTCCAGCTCGCCTTCGCGTCGGCAAACGAGCAGCGGGGGCAACGCGCGCGCATCGGCGGCACCGAGGTGACTTACGTCGCCACGGAGGACGCGCCGCTCGGAAAGGCGGAGGTCGTATTCACCGCGCTACCGCATGGTGCGGCGGCGACCTGGGTCGGGAATGCCAGATCGACCGGAGCGAGGGTGGTCGATCTTTCTTCCGATTTCCGGCCCGGTGCCGATCCAGCTGCGAGCCGACCCAGCGCTCCTTACGGCCTGACCGAATTGATGCGGGCCACCATTCCCGGCGCCGGAATCGTGGCAAACCCTGGCTGTTATCCGACCGCGGTGCTGATTGCGATAGCACCACTCGTCAGCGAGGGTTGGATACTTCCGGGTGCTACCATAAACGTCAGCGCCGCCAGCGGGGTGACAGGGGCTGGCTACTCGCCGCGTCCGGATCTCCTCTTCGCGGAAGTAGCCGAGGATTTCCGGGCGTACTCGGTCGGAAACGAGCATCGCCACCTCGCTGAGATGCGCGCGGTGACAGCGGAGCTGGGTGGACGGGATAATGACATTCTCTTCACGCCGCATCTCCTGCCCGTAGCTCGCGGAATACTGGCGACTATCACTGTTCCGGTGAAGGAATACGCGGATGATCCGGCAGCCCTCTGGCGCGATTTCTACAAGGGCGAGCCTTTCATCGAGATTGCAGATCAGCCGCCTTCGTTGAAAGACGTCGTCCGTCGCAATGTCGTCCGGCTCAGCGTAGCCAAGGCAGCCAATATGCGCCAGCCGACTCTGATCATCATTTCGGCGATCGATAATCTCGTCAAAGGCGCGGCCGGACAGGCGCTGCAGAATGCCAACGTCCTGTTGGGATTGAACGAGCAGGCAGGTCTGCCGGCGTAATGCGGATCGTGAAAATAGGTGGACGGCCACAGGCCAATCCACGGCTCTCGACCATTATCGGTGACGCCTGGCAAAGCATGCCCGGCGGGTTGTGCATCGTTCACGGCGGCGGTGATGAGATGTCCGCCATGCAGCGGGCGCTGGGGAAGCACCCCGAATTCGTGGGAGGGCGGCGAGTTACGTCCGAGGGTGACATCGAGCTCCTGCGGATGGTGCTCTCGGGCGTGGTGAACAAGCGGCTGGTCAACGCCTTTCTGGCGGTCGGATTGCCGGCGATCGGGATTTCCGGCGAGGACGGCGCTTTGATCGGCGCGGAGGCTATCGATAAGGCAAAGCTCGGATTTGCCGGCCGGCCGGTTAAGATCAATGCCGATCTGCTTCGCTCGTTACTGAATGCGGGATATCTACCCGTGATCTCGCCCGTCGCATACGACTCGAGCAATCCTGACGGCGGCGCACTCAATGTGAATGGCGACGATGCCGCAGCGGCGATCGCGGCAGCGCTCGGGGCAGAGGAGCTTCTTCTTGTTTCTGATGTCGAAGGAGTACGGGATGCGGATGGTGTGACCTTCCAGAGTCTGAGCGGCGACTCGGCGCGGGAGCTCATCGCCACTGGCATTGCCGCCGGCGGAATGGCGGCAAAAATAGAGTCTGCCCGGGAAGCCCTGGCAGGTGGGGTCGGCTCGGTTCGGATCTGCGATCTGAACGGACTTTTCGATGATCAGGTCGGAACGTTTATAACCTTATCACAGAGCGTTGCCATATGACCGCCGTCATTCTTCCGGTCGAAGAAATCATGTCCGCATCTGAAACTTCTTCTCTGCTCTCGACCTACAAGCGCGCTCCAATGGAGTTTGTCCGAGGAGAAGGGGTCGAGCTGATCGATTCCGAAGGCAAAAGGTATCTCGACTTCGCCAGCGGAATTGCGGTCAACGCGCTTGGCTACGGCGACGCCGGAGTCGCGACCGCTATCAGTGAGGCGTTGACCAATGGCCTGATCCACACTTCGAATCTTTATCGGACCGCCGCCGGGGAACAGCTTGCTGCCAAGCTCGTCGAGAGATCTTTTGCATCGAAGGTGTTTTTCTGCAATTCAGGCGCTGAGGCGAACGAAGGAGCGTTCAAGTTTGCCCGTCGCTGGGCACGCCAGGTCGGCACGGATGCAAAGGTGGAGATCATCGCATTGCGTGGAAGCTTCCACGGCAGGCTTTTCGCTTCGCTCGCCGCAACCGATCGTCCTTCTTACCGCGCGCCATTTCGCCCACTCGCGGGCGCGATCTCGATCTGCGAGCGCGACCTGAACGAGCTGGATAGCGCGCTCGATGAAGAGAGGGTGGCTGCGATAATTGTCGAGCCGATTCAGGGAGAGGGCGGAGTACGGGTGCTCGACGCCGATTTTCTGCATCGCCTGCGCGAGATGACGGCGAAGCGCGAGATCGCGCTCATCTTCGATGAGATACAATGCGGACTCGGAAGAACCGGTCATCTCTTTGCTTATGAAGGCATCGGGGTAACACCCGACATGCTGACCCTGGCCAAGCCTTTGGCGGGCGGCCTTCCAATGGGCGCGGTTCTCGTCTCGGAGGAGATCGGAGCTGCGATCCAGCCGGGAGATCATGGAACAACGTTCGGTGGCGGGCCTTTGGTAGCGGCAGTGGCCGGTCACGTTCTCGGCCGCCTGTCCGATCCGTCGCTACTAATGTCGGTCCGGGAAAACGGAGCATGGCTTGGAGAACAGCTCGGCGCGATCGCGCGTCGCTCAGGCAAGGTTCGCGCGATTCGCGGAACCGGCTTCATCTGGGGCCTCGACGTGGTGGACTCGGCGAACGAGATCGTCAGGCGCGGGTGGGATGAGGGGATTTTGATTCTCACCGCTGGAGAACACACCCTTCGCATCCTGCCTCCGTTGATCATGGAGAGGGACAATCTGTCGAAAGGTGTTTCCATTCTCGAGAAGATTCTCATGTAGGAAGCGGGCCGGAGTCGCCAAGCATAGTGCATCCGGTTAAAATTTCGGGGACATTTTTCCCCGGGATGTAATGGCAACGACGAGATTCTCGTCCGCCCGCGTTATCGCGATCGTCGTGGCAGCAGCTTGCGCCCCACTCCCTCGGAGCGCGGGATCCTCAATGGTGTCTGCTGCCGCGGACACCGTTGAAGCGCGCCGACTATTCGAGGAGAACATCGACGCGATACACAAGCGCGACCGCGCTCGCTATCTGGCTACGTACCTTCATGACAGCACGCTCGGCCGCAACGGACCAGCGGGACTCGAGCTCGGCTACGAGAGCTGGAGTGCGAGGCGCGATTCGACCTGGCCGGACACTCTCGTCGCCAGGAATCTGCGCGTCCTTCCGATTTCACCCGGCGTTATTTACGGAACCTACTGCTACACCGTGACGCAAAAGGACACCACCTCCAGCGGAGTCTCCGAGCGGATCTTCGTGAAAACAGCAGAGGGCTGGCGCATCGCGGTCACGACTGCATTCGGTCTTCCCGCGGGGGCACCGGCGCAGTGCAAGTAACCCGAACTTGTCCCGATCAAGGATTTCAATGAGCCGCAGCTTCAAGAACATCGTGATTTCCGCAGCTTTGATGGCCTTCCCGGCGATCCCGGCATGCGCGCAAGTGCCCGATACCGCTACGCCGAAGCTCGTGTTGTTCATCACGATCGATCAGATGCGGCCGGACTATTTCACGCGATTCGGGTCTCAGCTCACCGGCGGCCTGGGAAGACTCTATCGTGGTGGTGCGTTTTTTTCGAACGCGTTTCAGGATCACGCCATAACTGAAACGGCGCCGGGTCATTCGGAGACGATGTCGGGTCGGTTTCCAGTGCACACCGGAATTCAGTCCAACAGCGCGGGAGTCAACGATACGACGGTCACGCTGATCAATGCATCAGGTCTCGGAGCATCGCCGTTTCGATTTCGCGGGACCACGCTGACCGACTGGCTGATCGCGAAGGATCCGCGAACCAAAGTTCTATCGGTGTCGAGGAAGGATCGTGGTGCGATTCTGCCGATCGGCAGGTCAAAGCAGCCCGTTTTCTGGTACGCGTTTAACGGAATCTTCACGACGAGCACGTATTACAGCGCGACGCTTCCTGATTGGGTCACAGCTTTTAACGCGCGTCGCCTTCCCGCCAGCTATGCGGGACAAAGCTGGCGTCTCCTGCTACCGGACAGTGCGTACCCCGAACCGGACAGCGTCCCGGTGGAATCCGGTGGGGTGAGGTTTCAGTTTCCGTACCTGGCACCCTCCGCGCCCGACTCAGCGGCGGCAGCGCTGCCTGGGTTTCCGTGGATGGATGACGTCACGCTTCAGTTCGCGCTCGCTGGAGTCAACGCACTGAACCTGGGTGCCGGCCCGCAGACTGACGTTCTGTCGATTTCTCTTTCGACGACCGATGCAATTGGTCATCGCTTCGGACCTGACTCGCGCGAACTGCACGATCACATACTTCGGCTCGACCGCTACCTCGGCACTTTCCTGGATTCGCTCTTTCGGATCAGGAAACAGCGAGACGTCGTTATCGCGTTGACGGCCGACCACGGCGTTACTCCATATCCGGAAATTCACACTCACGATCCGAACACCGGGGCGATGCGTGTCGATGTTCAGCCGGTACTGCAGCGGCTGAACAATTCGCTTGCGGCCAGGGGTGTGCCGAGTGCCGGTGCGGCGTCTGCTGGAATGATGGGCGGCAACGGCTTCTCGTTCGAGGACGGAGTGCTGGTGCTCGATCATGCCGCGCTGGCCAAGGCAAAGATCAACGAGGACTCGCTGCTGCGAGCAGTCAAGGCCGATTTTCTACACGTACCGGGCGTAGCCCGGGCCGACAGAATCTCGGAGCTGGCGAGAGGCGACACGGTGCAAGACAACGTTGCCCGCAGGTGGCTCCACATGTACGCCGACGATTCCCAGGTGGCGATGGTTATTTCATTGGCACCCTACAATTACTGGACGTCCAGCTTCAACATTGCCTGGCACGGCAGCCCGAACGATCCAGACGCGCATGTGCCGATACTCTTCTACGGCAACAGGATCAAACCCGGTCGGTATCCGGAATTCGCCCGAGTAGTGGACATGGCTCCGACATTGGCAGCGCTGGTGCGCGTGACTCCTCAGGAGAAGCTCGACGGTCACGTACTGCAGAATGCGATCAGGTAAGGTATCGCTGCACCCTGTCCTCAAGGCTTTCGACGAAGCCGAGTTCGGCGCGAAAAACGTTTTGAATCTGCGGGAGTCGCTGCCGACCGTGGCAGACGCGCGATTTCGGGCAGAGGCATGGTTGCGTGAGCGCCAAGTCAGCCGGGTGAGCGAAGTACTGTTGATCACGGGACGCGGCAACCAGAGTCCCGGTGGCGTGTCGGCGGTGCGTTCGGCGATTCTTGCGCTGCTGCCGTCACTGCGTCGCCGTGGCGTCGTTATCGAGTGGCGCGAGCACAGTCCCGGGTCTTTCGTGGTACGGCTTGACTCGATTTCATCGATGCTCGAAGCGCCACGGCGCAAAAGGGATCGGGACTCTCAACCTCAGACGCACGATCCAAAAGCGTTGACCGCGCTCGAGAGTACGACGCTGTCACTACTGCGACGGCTGGCTATCAGATCTCTTGAATCTCTTGGCGCGCGGGAGCCGGAAAAATTCGTTGAAGCGGAAATGCTATCGCAATTCAACGCTCTCGCTGCGGTCGTGCCGCCAGGCGAGGGCAGTGAAGAGAGGCTCCGGCAGGCAATTTCCGCGGCACTCGAGCAGATCGACGAGTGATCCGCGGATTCACAACCAATTCGGACACAATAACGAAATGATCAAGCGGCTCGTTCTTTCATTTGGAGTGATAGTGGCTCTACCAGTCCGCGCTCAGACGACTGCGCCGGGGTACACGCCCCAGGGATCGTCGGCGGAACGCGCCACCGAGGCGGATGTCATCAGCAGGCCGTCGCCGGTCAGGGCGTCCGAGCACTCAAGGTTCCTCTCGCTGCAGCCACACATGGCGGGGACGCCGGCGCAGGCGCGAACACGCGACTACGTAGTCTCGCAAATGAAAGGCTGGGGCCTCGAGACGGAGGTGCGCGCGTACAAAGTCTGGATGCCCCATCCCATCAGCACGCGAGTGTGGCGGACGAGCCCGGATCCGATCGAATTGAATCTTCAGGAAGGTCCGATTGCCGAGGATACGACGTCAGTTGCGTTCCCTCAGGTGATCGCGTTCAACGGGTACGGCGCCGCCGGCGACGTGCGAGGCGACGTGGTCTACGTCAACTATGGATTGATCGAAGACTACGCGCAGCTCGATTCGATGGGTGTCTCCGTCAAAGGAAGGATCGCAATCGCGAGATATGGCCGCTCCTATCGCGGCATCAAAGCGCGCGAGGCTGAGAAGCATGGAGCGGTGGGACTGCTCATCTACAGCGACCCGGCCGATGACGGTTATATGCGCGGTGACGTGTATCCGACGGGACCAATGCGCCCGCCGCACGGCATCCAGCGCGGAAGCGTCATGAATCCCGACGGCGATCCGAGCACACCCGGCTATGGCAGCACGACGAACGCGAAGCGAATTCGGGAATCGGAGATGGAGATCCCGCGGATTCCGGTTTTGCCCATTTCGTACGGGAATGCCGCAGAGCTACTGCGCGGTTTGTCCGGCAACGGGATACCGCAGCCATGGCAGGGAGGACTTCCTTTCCGGTACCACGTCGGTCCGGGACCAGTGCAGGCGCGCATCGCGGTTACGACTGATGTGATGACGAATCCTTACAAGGAAATCTGGGACACGTTCGGCATCATTCGTGGGAGCCAGTTTCCGGATGAGATCGTGATGATTGGCGGACATCGCGATGCATGGGGACCCGGCGCAGCCGACAATGTGAGTGGAACTGTCAGTGTGCTCGAAGCCGCACGGACCATTGCCGATCAGGTCAAAGCGGGCAGGCGCCCGAAGCGCACTATTGTGTTCGCGACTTGGGACGCTGAGGAGTGGGGATTGGTCGGATCAACCGAATTCGTCGAAGACGACTCATTGCGGTTGAGTAAGAGCGCTGTCGCTTACCTCAATCAGGATGACATTGCGCAGGGACCGAACTTCAGTAGCGGAGGCTCTCCTTCGCTGAGGGCGCTGTTGCGAGATGTGGCGAGGCAGGTCCCGGACCCGAGCCATGAAGGCAGCGTCTACGCGGTCTGGAGAAAACGCGCAAATCTGGCTGCAGATTCGCTCGAGCCGGCGATGGGAGATCCCGGCGGTGGCTCCGACTTCGCCGGGTTCTACAATCATCTTGGCATCCCCATCGTCGATTGGGGATTTGGTGGGCCGCAAGGCGTTTATCACTCTGCCTATGACTCTTACCATTGGATGTCGAAGTTCGGAGATCCCGGGTTCGAGTACCATGCGACCGCGGCGCGGATTGGAGCGGGAATGCTGCTGCGAATCGCCAACGCGGACATCCTTCCGTACGACTATGTGGAATTTGCCCGCACGATGCGGGGCTTTGGGGTGCAGGTAGAACGCGCGGTTGCGGACAAACATTGGCAGGTGTCGACAACCAGCCTGTCGGCGGCAATCGCCAGAATGGAAGACGCGGCGGTTGCGTTCAACGGTGCGCGCGATCGCGCTCTCACGGCTCAGCTACCCGCACCAAAACTCAAACAAATCAACGCGGCATTGCTGGAAGTCGAGCGGAAGCTGACAAGACCTCAAGGTCTTGCCACACGGGCGTGGTTCAGAAACCTCATTTACGCTTCCGACGAGAACAACGGCTACGCGACAATGGTCCTGCCATCCGTCAATGAGGCCATCCGAGTCGGGAATGAGAGCGTTGTGCAACGCGAGCTGGCAGATCTCGCCAACCACTTCGACGCGGCGACGCAAGCATTGCAAAACGCGACTGCGCTGACGAAGTGAATCACGAACGACCGTACTTGGCACGCTGTGTTTGGGCCCGGACATTGCGTTAGCGATGCTTCCGTCAAGAACGGAACGGCGGGAAGTTGATGCGTAATAACCAGGCAGGAGTGAGGCGTTCACGACTCGCTCTCGATGAAGTCGCGGCGATCAGCGCGTACGGAGCGAAAGCAGTCTGGCCGTCCGGCTTCCAGCTATATCAGCGTGGCGCGCCGGCCGACGGCGTGTTCATCGTGCTCGAAGGCCACGTCGTGCTGCGCAACAAGATCAAGGTCGGGCGTGGATTTGTTCCTGTCATCGCCACAGTCGGACAGACGTTTGGAAGCGAGGGCCTGACGCCCGGCAGCAGCTACGTCACCGACGCCAGCGCGTCAGAGGAAACGAAGACGATGTTCCTCAGCGGCGCGCAATTCCGGGCGTTCGTGAGAGAACGTCCGGCGCAGACGATCCCGCTGCTGTCGCAGATCATGTCGGAGCGCGCTTATCTGCTCGAGAAGCTGCATGAGCTCGCCGCACTGAACGTCGATCAGCGACTCATGTCGACATTGACGCATCTCAGCAGCGACCACAGCTTCACTGCGCCCGACGGGCGACTCAAGCTCGAGAATAACCATCATCGCCTGCTGTGCGAAATGGTCGGTGCAACGAGAGAATCCATCGCGCTGGCGTTGAGTCGTCTCGTTTCGGCGGGGATAGCGGAACGTCGGGGGATGACGTTCCTGATCGAGCCCACCTCGCTTGCATCCAACTTCGGTGAAATACCCGACAGGGATGCATCGATGCCCGTCGTGAGAGAAATGTCTTCCTGAGGATGAATGATCCATCAGCAAGGCGCTGACCCGGCGATAATCAAGGGCGCTGAGACGATCGATCTGCAGGAGGGGGGCTCCCACGGAGTTCTCCTCCTGCATGGCTTTGGAGATACTCCGCAAACATTGTCGTTGCTGGCCCGCCGGCTCGCACGAAACGGCTACAGCGTGCTCGTCCCGCTCCTTCCGGGACACGGCCGCAACCTCGATGCATTCCGGCGATCCCGAGCGGAACAATGGATCTCGGCGGCACGAGATGCGTTGCACGGCATGCGCACGCGCTACCCCAGCGTGAGTGTCGTCGGCCTCTCGATGGGTGGAGCGCTTGGTGTCCTGATCGCGGCAGAGTCAGGTTCAATCAACTCGCTGGCGCTGGTTGCGCCGTATCTCGGGATGCCGACCCGGATTCGACTTGCTGCCAGAGTGCACTGGTTATGGGGTGCGCTCGCCGGGGAGATAAATGCGAGAAGCCCGCGGTCAATTCACGATCCGATAGAGCGGGAGAAGAATCTTGCTTATGGAGTGGTGACCGGACGCATGCTGTTCGAGCTTTCGAAGGTCGTGCGTCGAGCGAGGGGGGCACTTCCCCGGGTGACGACGCCGACACTGGTAATCATGTCAAAGGAAGATCCGCGAGTCGCTCCCGAGGTCGGGGAGTTTGCGATGAAGAACCTGGGTGCGCGCGACAAGAAACTGGTGTGGACCGAGGGAGCGGGTCACATCATCACAGTGGATTACGGCCGCGAGCGCGTCTTCACCGAAATAACAACATGGCTGCGCACCCATGACGAGCGCAGCGCGACAGCCGCTGAGCGTAACCAAGCGGCTGTCGAAAGGCCCTGAAACTAGAACCGGTCCTGGACGAATTCGGTAACCGAATCTACGGCGCGCTCGCCCAATCCGGCCGCCTGCTGAACGACGCCGGTGGCAACACGCTTCACGCGAGCCACTGGAGACGCCCTGCGACGGGCAGGACGACGCCTTGCCGCCTTCCTTACGCCGCTGGCCTTACGCGCTGTCGAACGCCGACTCCGCTTCCGCACTACTTTGCGTACCGCGGCGGTTTTTCTGCGGGTAGCCTTTCGTCCAACACGGCGCGCCGTTCTGCGAACGCGTCTAACGGCTCGTTTCGTCGCGCGTTTACGCGCGGCTCCGACCCGCGACCGTTTCCTGCCACCTCTTGAACGACTGGACTTTTTGGCAACAGCCATTGGAAAGCTCCGTGTACGAGGGTTCGTAGAACCGATAGCAAGATTCGCGCACAATTCCAACGGGCAAAGTCGCGCGCAGCGATGGCCCTGCGCCGGATGTCTATTCGATGGTGCGCGTTTCTCCGTGTCGCATGATCCAGAGATCCTGCGCGTGGAGCCCGGCCGCCTGCCACAGTTCCCGCATCCTGGCGGGTGGCTCGTCCATCGGCTCGTCCGTCAGCTTGAAGGTCCCCCAATGCGCGGCCGCCATTGTCAGCCGACGGCCATGCTGTCGTCCAGTAAGCTGCGACATGGCTTTCATGCAGTCGTCTGGATTCATGTGTACGGAACCCATGAACCAACGCGGCTCGTAAGCGCCGATGGGAAGGATCGCGAGCTCGAACGGACCGCAGCGCTCGGCGATGGTTCCGAACTCGGGGTGGAGCGCGGTGTCGCCGGCGAAGTAGATCGAGTGATTGCGTGAACGCAGGGTCCAACCACACCACAACGTCCGATTGCGTTTGCCAAGCGTCCTGCCGGAGAAATGCTGCGCCGGAACGCAGGTCAGCTTCAAACTGCCGACCGAGCTCTGCTCCCACCAGTCACGCTCGTTTATGTCGCGCGCGCCGTGCTGTTTCAGAAACGCGGCTACTCCGAGTGGCGCGTTCCATACGGCCGCCGGATAGCGCGCCGCAATTCTCGATACTGTCGTCGAATCGAGATGGTCGTAGTGATCGTGGGATAGCACCACGACATCGATCGGCGGAAGAAGATCGAACTCCACCGCGGGTGGCACCCAGCGGCGCGGGCCGGCGAACTGTACGGGCGAAGCTCGTTCGCTCCAGATCGGATCAGTTAGGACGTTGAGACCCGCGATCTGGATCAGGAAGCTGGTATGCCCCACCCAGGTGACGGTGAGCTGGTCCGGGTCCGCTCGCGGTGTGGCGTATGAGGGATCGATTCGGCTGAAGCTCGCCGGCGATGGATCGGGACGTCGGGGGGCTCGACGTCGCTCGACCAGAGTCCACTTCAGGAAATCCTTGAATCCGTGGACCTCCGCCCCGGGCCATGGATTTCTGAACCCACCTTCCGGTCGGTGATGATTGGGAGGTGACATCTAACTGGTTGCGTCAGCTCGACTGGGGAGCGGCGATGTTCTCCTCGAGGTGCGCTCGGGATTTCATCCCGACAAGGGTAGCCGCGAGAGGCAAGGATTGTGTGAACGCGATGGCGCGACGCGCGTCCGTTTTGAAACCGGGAAACGCCGTGCGTACCTGATCCGGGAGCGATCGAGCCAGCTGCGACTGCATCAACGTCGCGCTGGCAATGACTGACACCCCCAGCTGGCGGGCGGCCTCCAACAGCGGAACGCGGTCAGCTCCGAAGGACTGAGTCGGTAGCCGGACCGCTTCGGTCATTCCGAGATTGATCGGTAGCTGGACGATCTTGAAGTGATGGCGGGCGCCGCCGACCTCTCGGGCAATCGAGACCAACTCTTCGAGGCTTAAGTGGTTTTTTGCTTCTGGCGCGACTCGAAAGCCGTTCCATGTCGCGCAGCCGTACGCTCCGATGCGGCCTTTCCGGACCTGCGCTTCCATTGAGGCAAAAGCGTCTCGTATGGCAGAAAGCACGTCGAGGCGAGGGAGCGCCTCGAGCTGCTGCTCTGGATTGTGGATGTAATAGATGTCGATGACATCGAGACCGAGGTTGTTTCTACTGCGATCGAGCTGATCCTCCAGATAACGGGGCGAAAGGCAATGGCCCCCCGCGACCACGTCCGCCGGCGTCATCACACCGCGCTCGAAGTACTCGCTGTCGAGGAATTCGCGATAGCCTTCTTTCGTTGTCGGAGGAGCGCCGTCGAGGGGGATATATCCGCCCTTGGTGCAAACGACGACTTCCTCACGCTTGATGATGCCGCCGGCGATCGCATGCCTTACCGCCGCCCCGACCGCGCGCTCGGATCGCTGGCACCTGTAGTTGATCGCGGTATCGAGAAGGTTCACACCGTTCTCCAGGGCCGCGCCTATCGTGGAGGTATATCGCGCGTCTTCCAGGTCATCGCATTCTCCCAGGTAGGTGCCCAGGCCAACCGAAGAAATCAACGGACCGTGGGCGAGCTCCCGGTAGAAGTGGTCGCTGTGCGCCTTGGAGAAGCGCTTTCGATAACGCTTTGTCCCTTCCAGCGTGGCGCGCCCTTCGAGGAATACCGTCGGAGTTGAGGCGGCAGGAGCCTGGGTGCGAGTCATGGCGGAGAGGCTACCCGCACCACGGAAGTAATGCAAGGTGTGTGTCTACTGCACTGGCCCTTACGTTGCTCAAGACTGCTCCACAGCTTACGAGTTTTCCCCACATGCAAAGAGCCTGGAATTGAAATCATCTGCGCTGATGCTGCTCGCGCTGGCTGCCTGCGCGCAGCAACGCCCTGTCGTGCTGGCTCCTGTCCAGATGGACACGCTCGCTGCCGATGGCTCCGTATCGAGAGTGTTCGACACGCGTCGAGACGATCTTTTCGCGACCACGAATCGTATCGACTGGCCGGGACCAAATCGGTATCGCTCATCGATCGGTGCGCCGGGGCCGGATTACTGGCAGCAGCGGGCGGATTACTCGATAGCTGCCACCCTCGACACCGGCACCACCGAGGTGACGGGGTCGGTTCAGATCACATACACGAACAACTCGCCCGACACGCTGCGATATGTATGGCTGCAGGCAGATCAGAACCTGTATCGCGCGTCCAGCAAGGGATCGGCGCTGTTTCCCGCTGACTCACGTTGGGGCGTTCGTGGCTTTCAGGGCGGCTACAACTTCAGCAACGTCCGGGTGAACGGAACACCGGTACAACCGCGCGTCAATGACACGATGGTTCGCCTCGATCTTCCTTCGCCGCTGAGACCGGCTGGCGGAAAGACCACCATTTCGCTGAAGTACTCTTTCCGGGTCCCTGAGCACGGATCTGATCGCATGGGACGTGACAGCTCCCTCTACGAGCTAGCTCAATGGTACCCGCGGATGGCCGTCTACGACGATGTTCGCGGCTGGAATACGGATCCATATCTGGGGCAGGGAGAATTCTATCTGGAATACGGCGACTTCGACTACGCCGTCACCGTGCCCGCCGGATACGTGGTTGCGGGAAGTGGAGTGCTTCAGAACCCGGGCGAGGTTCTAACCGCGGAACAGAGACGCAGGCTCTCCACCGCCTCCGGCACGGAGGCCGTGATTCAGGTCATCACCCAGGCCGAAGCCGCCGCGGCAAAGACTCAGCGCAAACCGGGGACGAAAACGTGGCGGTTCCGGGCGCGGAACGTCCACGATGTGGCGTGGGCAGCCGCGCCGGATTTTCGCTGGGATGCAATGAGCTGGAACGGAATCCTTGCCCAATCCTACTACCAGTTCCCCAAAGCCGGAAAAGCGTGGGAGCAGGGCGCTGAACAGACGCAGTGGACGATCCGGCAGTACTCGCAGCTGTTCTTCCCGTATCCTTATCCGCAGGCGACGAGCGTCGCCGGACCGGTTGGCGGGATGGAATATCCGATGTTCGTGATGGTGCACTACGGCTCCGACGACCCCACATCGATTTTCGGGACCGTCAATCACGAGCATGGCCACGAGTGGTTTCCAATGATTGTGGGCTCGAATGAACGACGATATGCGTGGATGGACGAAGGGTTCAACACCTACATAAACTCGTTCGCCAACGAAGCCCGTTACCCGGGACAGAGCGCCTATCCGTTGTACTTGAGGAACTGGCAGGACGTGGTAGCTCACGGGACCCAGTCTCCACTAATGACCGCCCCGGACAACATCGATCCGACCGCACTCGGAGCGATCGGATATCGCAAGCCGGCGCTGGTGCTGCTAACGCTCCGAAACCACGTCGTTGGCGCCGAGGCCTTTGACCGGGCATTCCGCGATTACATCAGAGCCTGGGCGTTCAGGCATCCCACACCAGGGGACTTCTTCCGCAGCATCGAAAACGGCACCGGCGAAGATCTTTCATGGTTCTGGCGTGGCTTCTTCTACACTACCGACGTCCTGGACATTGGAATCGACAACGTCGCGATGCAGATCGTGGATGGACAACGGCTGGCGAGAGTCTCCCTGCGCCGGCTGACATCAATACCGTTTCCGGTGCGGTTCAGGGTGGCTTATGCGGACGGCAGCAGAGAGGATTTCTCCCTGCCGGTGAGCATCTGGAACCGGACCAATCGCTTCGATGCGGTGGTTCCGGTACGCGCAACGGTGACCGGCGTGCGGCTCTGGCCCGATCCATCGGTCCCCGACTGGAATCCCGCCAACGACACGTGGGGAGCTCCGCCGGCGGCAAATGCTCCCGGCCCGGTTACCAGAAAATGATGTGGTCGTTTGGATTAGAGGGCTAACGCGGGTAAATTCCGTGTGTAATCAGGACTTAGATCAACGGAGCAAGTAATGCCGGATTTTGGAAGCTGGGCATCGGTGTGGTGGAAGCCGATCCTCTTCGTGATTGTTGCGGGACACCTTACGAACGTTTCTGTAACCCTGTTCCTCCACCGGGCTCAAACCCACCGCGGCGTAAAGCTTCATTACCTGGCCGCGCTCCCAATGCGCATCTGGCTGTGGCTTTCCACGGCGATCGTGACCAAGGAGTGGGTCGCCTGCCACCGGAAGCATCACGCGTTCGCTGATCGCGAGGGAGATCCGCACAGTCCGCTCATCGAGGGTCTGCGCAACGTCGTCCTAAAGGGCGCCTTCTACTATAGAAAGGCGGTTCGCCAACCTGGGGTTCTCGACAAGTACGGGAAGGGCACTCCCAACGACTGGCTCGAGAGACATTTACTCTCCCCGCTCAATTGGGTCGGCATTCTGGTGATGCTGCTGGTCGATATCTATCTATTCGGCTTCTTTGTCGGCCCACTCGTTTGGGGCGTGCAGATGATCTGGATCCCGTTCTGGGCTGCTGGAATCGTGAACGGCGTCGGTCACGCTGTTGGATACCGGAACTTCGAGGTCAAGGACGAGAGCCGGAACATATCGCCAATCGCGATCTGGCTCGGTGGTGAAGAGCTGCACAACAATCATCACGCCGATCCCCATTCCGCGTCGTTCAAGGCAAAGTGGTATGAGCTCGATATCGGATGGGTCTATCTCCGGCTGCTGTCCATTTTCGGCCTCGCTGAAATCGCCTACGCCCGCAGGTAGCCGCCGTGCCTGAGACAGTAACCTGCGCGCGGTGTGGGCAAACGCGCGCAGGCTTTGTGAAAACCCCCTTCCCAGGTCCAATCGGGGCGCGCGTAGTAGAAGAGATTTGCATGCAATGCTGGGCCGACTGGCTCAAGCAGCAAACGATGCTCATCAACCATTACGGCCTGAACGTGATGGATCCCCAGGCGCGGTCCTTCCTTACCAAGAACATGACGGCGTTCCTGTTCAAAACAGGCGCGTCGTCGGACATCGATACCAGCAAGAAAGGCACGATCACCCACTGAGGTGCTGAAGTTGAAGAAAATCCAGAGTCTAGTTATCGCGCTCATCGCCGCGAGTTGCACCACGTTGAGTAGCGGAACGACGGGCTCGGCAACGGCCAACTCAACCCCCACCAGCTGGACCGATTCGGTGATGGGGTCGATGACGGTGCGCGAAAGAGCCGCGCAGATCGTGTGGCCGAGCGTCTTCGGCGATTATGTGTCGGGCGACTCGCCGCAATGGCGCCGGCTGACCCAGTACATCCAGCAGGAAAAGGTCGGCGGCTTCACGATTTCAGTGGGCTCGCCAACTGAGGTGGCCGCCAAGCTGAATGGGCTCCAGGCCATGAGCAAGACTCCGCTCCTGTTTGGAGCAGATCTGGAGGCGGGGGCAGGATTTCGGGCGCGCGGCGGCTACTTCGTCCCGAACGCGATCGATCTTGGCGGAGCGAGCGTCTTTCCTCCCGAGATGGCGATCGGCGCAACTCGCGACACCACACTCGCATACGAAGAGGGACGTCTCACCGCACTGGAAGGGCGCGCTCTCGGCATACACATCGCCTACGCGCCGGTGCTCGACGTCAACAACAATCCTGACAACCCCGTCATCAACACGCGGTCGTACGGAGAAGATCCGGCGTTGGCGGCGCGGATGGGCGTCGCGTTCATTCACGGGCTGCAGGATCACGGCATGATCGCGACAGGGAAGCACTTTCCGGGACACGGCGACACAGGCACGAACTCCCACCTCGCGCTACCCGTTGTAACGGTGAGCAGGAGTCGGCTCGATACCGTGGAACTCGTGCCGTTCAAAGCGGCGGTAAATGCCGGAGTCGGAGCGATTATGTCGTTTCACGGAGCGATGCCGGCGCTCGACTCGTCAAACGTCCCGGGAACGCTTTCCCCGAAAGTGCTTACCGGACTTCTCCGCGGGGAGCTGGGCTTCAAGGGAATCATCATCTCCGACGCCATGGACATGCGCGGCGTCCTGGATACTTATGGATCGGATGAAGCGGTAAAACGGGCGGTCGCGGCAGGAATCGACGTGCTCATTCAGCCACTCGATGTTTCCAAAACGATTGATGCCGTTGTGGCCGGCGTATCAGAAGGCCGGTACACTCAGGCTCGCGTCGATTCATCGGCGAGAAAAGTCCTCGAGATGAAGCGCAGGCTCGGACTGGCTCAGGCGAAGCTGGTTGATCTCAACGCTTTACGATTCGTCGTCGGCGACAGCTCCAACGGGCAAACCGCCCGAATAGCCGCAGAAAAGTCCATAACTCTCGTGCGCGATTCGCTGCGCCAGATCCCATTGATGGCGGATAGCGCCAGAGTTCTGTCGATCACGTTGGCGCGCCGTGCAGATCTACCCGCGGGAAATGCGTTCAATTCCGAGCTGAGACAACATCTGGCGAAACTGCGCAGTGAATTCGCTGCGACGGAAGATGCGGCCCTCAACTACCCGAGACTCCTCGCCGCCGCCGATTCGGCAGATGTAACGATTGTCAGCTCTTACGTCGGTCAGAGTTGGGATGCGACCAGCGCGAGCGCACCGGAAGCATTCACCAATTTCATCCGCACGCTTTCGGAGCGTGGCAGAAAGCCAATCATAGTCGCGTTCGGCAATCCCTATCTGCTGCAGCAACTACCATGGATCGGGACTTATCTCGTTGCGTGGGGAGGATTTCCGGTCTCTCAGGTCGCGGCGGCGCGAGCGATTCTCGGAGCGAGCGCGATCTCAGGTCATCTCCCTATCACTATCCCGCCGCACGCGAATCGCGGCACCGGAGAGGAAAGGGCGGCTCAACGCCGCTGAAATACGCGCGCACAACTCGTTGACGGGCCAACAATTTTTTTTTCTGCAAATCCCGTTGACGATTGATCGATCCGCGGATATATCCATAGTTGCCTTCCCGAGACTTTCCGGCGCGCGCGGATAGTCACTCCAGAGAAAAACGTTTCACGCGGTCTTGACTTTAGTCGCAGAAAGTGACTAATTCGCATTCATCATGCGTGACCGCTCGTCTCGGACTTCCTCGTTCAGCGTTGACACAGTTCTGGTCACCGCAACGGGCAACGAGCTGGCCGTGCTGCTCACGCGAACCGCGAACGAGCGCGAACGCTGGTCACTACCGTGGCGTGCACAACAAGCCGGCGAAACATTCGAGCTCGGCGCGACGCGGGCCGCGCAGGAGGCGCTCGGAGAGGCACCTGGGTGGATGGAGCAGATCGGTGCCTTTGGCGACGGGAAGCGGCACCCCAGCGATGCCGAAGTCTCCGTCGGCTACCTGGTTCTCGTCCCCCACGAGACCGCCTCACCGAGGGCAGGCTACACCTGGTTTCACGTAGCTGACCTCCCGCCGCTGTCACCCCGGCAACGCGCGATGGTCGATGCCGCCATTAAAACCATTCAAAGCCGGCTCGATCAAGCGCCGATCGCCTTCAGGCTTTTACCTGCGACCTTTACCCTCAGTGAGCTGCAGCAGATGTACGAGCTGCTATTGGGTAAACGCTTGCACAAAGCCAGCTTCCGACGTGCCCTTCAGGCTGCCTGGCTCGTCGAACCTACGGATGAATGGCGCAGCGAGGGGCGAGGAAGGCCCGCGCAACTTTTCCGGTATTTACCGAAGAAAAGGCGTAGACCGCACCGCGGCATAAGGTTCGATTTCCTGTACCCGTAGCACCAGTAACAGACGGGTACCGGGCGGGTATAAGCCCAAGGAACCTCTTGCGGACACGGTGTATTAGTTGCAATGTGTACCTAAGGGCAAACACCCGAAACGGGGGCCTGTTAGCTATGCTGGCTTATCTGGATAGTTTGTGCGCAGCACTGCTCGCACGAGACAGTACAGAAATACAGCGACTTCTTGCACTACCAGCAGCGCGTGACTTGCCGCGCAGAGTGCGTGAAGAAGCTGTCGCGATTTCTCGCGCCGGTAATCGCAGCTTCATGGCACCCATTCATGCGCTCCACTTCTATTACAAGCTCACTCACATGGTTGACGAGTCGAGCGATCCGATCTTCGGTGATGCATCGAAGCAGAGCGATCCGGAAGGCGGACAAATGGAGCTGCCACTGCGCAAAGTTGGAAACGGCGGCCGCTAAGGCCCGTTAGACCAGCGCCCGAAGCGAGTTCTTTTTCCTCATCGCTTCGTTCCAGATGTCTCCAATCTTCTCAAAACGCTCGGCCGCGTTGCCGAGATGGAAGCCTCGCGGATCGAGATCGTCCGTCAGCTCGGTCCATTTCAGCGGCGTTGACACGGTCGCCCCGGGTTTGGCACGCACGCAATAAGGGGCAGCAACTGTTTTTCCCTGGATGTTCTGGAGATAGTCGACGTAAACAGTCGCCGCGCCGCGAGCTTTCACGAAACGCTCGATAGTAGCCTCCCTGGGGTGTGCCTGGGCGACTTTGGTCGCGATCACCTGGGCCACCAGGGTTGCAGCATCATTCGGCGTGCGCGGTGGGAGAGGTAAATAGATGTGTAATCCAGACGCGCCGGATGTCTTAATTGCCGCGTTCAGGCCGAAGCCATCAATCACTTCCTTCGCCCAGCGCGCGACCTCAACTACCCGACCGAAGTTCGCGCGGGGTCCCGGATCCAGGTCAATGATGGTGTAGTCGGCGTATTCGAGTGACTGAATCCGCGAATGCCACGGATCCACCGAAATGGCGCCCAGCTGAATCGTGTACAGCAGCGTCAACAGGTCTCCGCCGACGTAGCGCGGTTGTTTCTCGCCGTTCTCCGTCTGGATGGTCTCAACGCGTACGCCGGGCGGAGTCGTGTCCGACGCTTTCTGCTGATAGAAACTCTCGCCGTCGATTCCGTTGGGGAATCGCTTCAGGACCAGCGGGCGGTCCTGCATTGTCGGAAGAATGAAGTCGGCGACGCGCGCGTAGAAGCGCATCACGTCGCCCTTGGTAAACTTCTCCTTGGGAAAGAAGACCTTGTCGAGGTTCGAGACTTTGAGAGTTTTGCCCCGACCGAGATCGATGTGTCCGTCTCCTCCCTTTTCCTCGATCGCCGTCAGCTGTGCCAGCAGAGGGTCTTTGTCCACCTCGACCCTGGAGCTCCTGGCGCTCGAGCGTCGTGGCGTTTTGGTTGCCGCACCCTTGACGCCCGAAACCCGCGCCCGGGCCGGAACGGCCGTGCGAGCTTTCCCGCTCGTTATTCTGCGGCCGCCCGCAGCCGCTTTCTTCTGGACGCTGGCGGACTCGACCACGACCTCCCTTGCATCCTTGTCGTCGCGAACGCCGAGGAAGATGGGTTGTCTGAGCCGCCTACCGGCTGTCCACTCGCTGAACTTTACCTCGACGACAACCTGCGGCTTGACCCAATGCGCTTTCTCGTTGGTTTTGGGGGTTTCCGCGAACGGGGATGCTTTTATCTCGAGGGGCTTGAGAAGCCGATACATCTCCTGCAAGCCCTGGCGACTGAACCCACCGCCGGTGTGCCCGGCATAGATGAATCGGTCGTGGTCATAATAGCCAAGCAGGATCGCCCCGATGTGCTCCCGACTGTTGCGGGGCTCGGTATAACCGCCGACCACGAGTTCCTGGCGGAATTCGATCTTCAGCTTCAGCCAGTTTCGCGAGCGGCTGCCCGGCTCGTAGCGTGAATCCATTCGCTTGGCGATGATGCCTTCCCAGCCTTCGCGGCGGGCCTTCTCCAGCATTTTCTTGCCATTGCCTTCAACGGAATCGGTGAGCCTTATCTGATCGGTCACGTGCTTGCCCACACGCTTGACCAAATGGGCGCGACGCTCCGCCCACGGCTGGTGCATCAGGATCTCGTCACCGTCCATCAGGATGTCAAACAGGATCAACGCAGCGGGCGTCGATGAAGCATGCCGCTCGATGATCTGCTCCTCCTTCACGTGCATCCGGCTCTGTAGCTCCTGAAACCTGGCCGGCACTCCCTCGATGAGCGCTACGATTTCCCCGTCGACCACAAGCGAGCATTTGGCGCGAATGGCGAGCTTTTTCAGTGCCGCGACGATCTCCGGAAACTGCTTCGCTTTGTTCTTGCTGTTGCGGGTTATGAGCTTCACATCATCGGACGTTGCGTACGCAAGCACGCGAATTCCGTCGTATTTGGGCTCGAAGGTCCAGCCCTCTCCCGGAATGTCGGTGCCGATACTGGCGTACATCGGCTCGAGGGATGTCGCAGGCGGCGACGACTTCCTGGCCTTCGGCTCCAGCGATCTCGCACGCGGCGACGACTTCCTCGCCTTCGGCTCCCGATTGCTGTTCCAGACGCGGCTTTTCCCAGTCGCGATTTCGTCCATCGTCCTGCCGGTATCGACCGAAGTCATGTTTTCTGCCACGACATCTTCGTCAGTTGCCGCCTCGTCCCGATGCTTGATGAGCAGCCATTGCGGCTTCGCGGAGCTGGATCGATCGCGAGAGAATTTCATGCGCACCAGCGCGAACGACCCGTGCAGTCTCTCGCCGTGGAACGTGATCTTGAGATCTCCGCGCCCGAGTCCTTCGCGGATGACGTCGTCCTCTTCATCATCCGAGGTAGCAGCGTCGGAGGAATAGGTTCCGCGATCCCATAGCATGACAGTGCCGCCGCCATACTCTCCCTTCGGTATGGTGCCCTCGAAGGTATTGTAGTCGATGGGGTGATCCTCGACCTGCATGGCGAGGCGCTTTACCGATGGGTCGAGGCTTGGTCCTTTGGGGACGGCCCAGCTTTTCATCACTCCATCCAGCTCGAGTCGCAGATCGAAATGGAGATGACTGGCGGCGTGCTTCTGAATGACGAATCGCAGTCGTCCGGCGCGAGCAGGGGTGGCTTTCTTTTCGCCGGACGGCTCGCGAGTACGTGTGAAGTCACGTTTTTTTCGATACTCGGCGAGCTGAGTGCGCGCGTTTCGTGTCGAGCCCGCAGACGACTTAACAGCCATGAATTACTCTAAGCGGTCTTCGTCTTTTTCGGCTTGGCAGGTTTGCGACTGGCCGCAACTGATTTCCGTTTCGCGCGCACGGCACCTTTTTTCCCGGTCCCTTCCTCGAGGCTGGCGCGCAGCCGTGACATCAGATCGAGCACGCCACTGTCGGGCGTTTCACCCTCGGGCTCCTCGAGCTTGGGCTTCTTGCCCTTCATCTTGGCCTTGATGACCCGCATCAGGTTGGCGCGATACTCGTCGGTGTAGCGTGTCGGGTCGAACGCCTCGGCGAGGTTTTCGACAAGCTGCTCGGCCATCTGCAACTCCTGCGGTCGCACGGCTTCGCGGCCCGGGAAGTTGAATTCTTTGGCGTCGACGAGCTCGTTGGCAAAGCGCATGATCTCGAGCACGAGTGCTTCGCCGACGACTTTTACTCCGGCAAGGTGTTGGGTCTGTCGGATGATGATTTTTCCGATGCCTACCGAACCCGTTTTGCGGATGGCTTCGCGCAGCAGGGCGTAAGGTTTCTCGCCCCCTTTCGACGGCACGAGGTAATACGGGGTTTCGAAGTAGCGGGGGTCAATCTCTTCCTCCTTCACGAAGTCCAGAATGTCGATGGTCTTCGACTGCTCGAGCGCAGCGGTCTTGAAATCCTCGTCGGTGAGCACGACGAACTTGCCCTTCTCATACTCGTAGCCCTTGACGATTTCGTTCCATGGTACGGGCTCGCCGTCGGCGGTGCAGATGCGCTCGTACTTTACCGGCGACAGATCTTCTTCGTGCAGGAGGCGAAAGCTGATATGATCTGCGCGGACCGCGGTTTTCAGCTCCACCGGGATATTGACGAGGCCGAATGTCAGTGAGCCTTTCCAAATCGCGGCCATCCGTGCACCTCCTCCCGATGCGAGTGAGATTCCGACGGGTGTGCATCAAAGCAAATCAAATGCCGCCTGTGGAAAACAAGTTTTGTGAGGCTGATGATGCAAAAAAGCCTCGCCGAGGCGAGGCTTTCCGCGAAGCTGAAGGTCAGCTGACCTTGGTGACGTCTGCCGCCTGGGGTCCTTTCTGACCTTGTACGACTTCGAACTCGACTTTGTCGCCCTCGGCGAGCGATTTGAAACCGCTGCCACCGATCGCGCTGAAGTGAACGAAGACGTCAGGTCCGCCCTCCCGTGAGATGAAGCCAAATCCTTTGGCGTCGTTGAACCATTTGACCGTACCTGTGATGCGTGCCATTGAACTAATCCTCTTCCCCCGCAGGGCAATCTGTAAAGCATCTACCATAGGCTAGCGACATCGAGCTGCACCTGCCGCTTCGCCGGATACGCGTCCGCGTGACGCACTATCCCTCCGGCAGGCGAGCAGGAGGGCAAGTTTTGTGCAACAGGCCGTCGGACTACGCCGCGCCGGCGACGTAATGAGCAGTTCTGCCGCAGCTTTGGCACCGCAGGGTAACGTGCGCGAACTGAGGGGGAGGTACCACTCGCGGGTCGCGCTCGATGGATCCCGAGCAGGACGGACAACTGAGCGGGGATCCGCTGCGGTCGTTGCTGATGAGGAAAAGGGCCTGAGCGGGGTTGTACGCGTTCGGACGTGGCTTGCGCATGAGCTCTCCAGTTGCAACGAACACGGCGCTGTTCGGTTTGCGTCGCGTAAGGTGACTTTGTTGACGGCCATCCCTTGAGGAGAATCGCCATCCAGATTCGTGAGCGGACTTTCCTGGGGCTGACGCTAATGCTTCTCGTAGCCTGCGGTCCTCATGCCCACATCCCGCTCCGACCGACCAATCTGCCTGGCGCACTTGCCCCCTCTGATGAAGGGGCGCTCCTGGCACGGCGCCTGGCACCGGTCTTATACCTCCAGCGGGACGAAACGTTCCCCCTGTCACGGGCGGTGGCGGTTCTCCACCCCACCCGGCGGGTCATCGCCTACCATTTGCTGTGGCGGGACGATGTCCACGGAGCCTGGATTCCCTTCACGGTTCCGACCGACGAAGAGCTGCTATGGGTAGGCTACGACTCGACTTACGCACCTACAGACGTCTGGACCTACTGGCATGGCTCCATACTCCATACCAGCTGGCCGCGGTCCCAGGTTGCGATCGACGTACAGTGGGGGAAGCACGGCAGTCTGCCGCGGAACGTTCGGCAAAGCGATCTGCCGAGGCCTCGAACACTGAACTTTTTCTACGCGCTGACGATCTTCGGCGAGCCCGACATTTTGCTGGGCGGCATCTCTCGAAAAGGACCGCTCTGCTTTTGTCACGGCTACGGTCGGTATCGCCAGTTTACCAAGCCGATCCTGTTAGGGGAGAAGCTCGATACGATCGTACGCACCGCGGATCCCAAGGAAGTTCTCCAGGAAGTTTTCGGGAATAAATTCTCCGACAAGCATCAGTGGCCATAAAAAAAATCCGGCGGGATCACCGCCGGATTTTTTCTATCCCATTCGCTGACGAACTGCTACGGTCGCGCGGTGGCCTGGGCCATGGATTGTTCCCGCTGCGCGATGACGAAGAGATCCTTCTGCGACGTGCTCTGCTTGAGAACGTCGATGGCGTGCTGAAGCTGGTTGTCCTCGGGAACGCTGCGGCGTTTGGCCGTCGAATCTCCGAACGCCAGCCGAGCCACCGTATTGCCGAGCAGTCGATCGATTTCGGAGCCAGCCTGCTCGTACTGGGCGTGGTCGATGGTGACGCCCTTCGTCTGGAGCCGACGGTAGAACTCCTCTCGCCAGTTTGATGGCACCGTGAAATCCGGACGTACGGTCTTCTTCAGCTCGAGAGAATAGTCCATCAGTGTCGCCCGTACATCGGCCGTCTTCGGAGCGAAGGCGTTGAAGACTTTCTGCTCGGCCGTCGTGAGAGTATCCGGGCGCACTATGATGTCGGGGGTGATAGCTCCTCCGCCGTAAACAACACGTCCGGCGTCAGACTTGAAAGCCGGACGCGACCGGCGGGCGGAGTCCGTCTCCAGTGAATCCGGCATCACTTCGACGAAATCACCGCTGGGGAGGAGCTTTCTCTCCTTCTGGATGGAGCGCCCATTCGGCGTGTACCACTTGGCGGTCGTCATCTTGAGGGCGTAGCCGCCATCGAGCGGGAAGACCGACTGGACGAGGCCTTTGCCGAAGGAAGTCGTGCCCACGATCAGTGCGCGATCGTGGTCCTGCAACGCGCCGGCTACGATCTCGGACGCCGAGGCGCTTCTGCCGTCGGTCAGCAAAATGAGCGGAATGGTCGGAGCGACCGGGTCATCGGAGGCGACGAAAGTCTGATTCTCGCCGCTGCGGGCGCGGATGCTGGAGATCTGCTGGCCCTTTCTCAAGAACAGGTTGCTGACGCTCAGCGACTGGTCGAGAATGCCGCCGGGATTACCGCGGAGGTCGATCACGACTCCCTTGGCGCCCTCACGCGAGAGACGCGTGACAGAATTCTCCAGCTCGTCACGCGCGCTTTCGTTGAACTGTAGAAGCGGGACGTAGCCAATCTTGCCATCCAGCATGATCGCGTACGGGACCGCCGGGATGTTGACGACCGCGCGGGTGAACGTGATCGGAATCAGCTCGGGTACGCCTGGCCGGGAGAACTTGACCAGGACCTTGCTGCCGGGATTTCCTTTCAGCGCGTCGGACGTCTGGGAGACGGTCCAGCCGCGGATGTTGGTGGTATCGATGAAGTTGATTCGATCGCCTTCCTGTACGCCGGCCTGCTCCGCGGGCGTGTGGGGGAATACCCGCTGGACGGTGATGAAGCCCTGGGTTTCAGCGATCTCCATCCCGATTCCAGCATACCGACCGTTGGTCTGCGCGTTGAAACTCGAGAGCTCCTTGGGCGACAGCAAAACGCTGTAAGGATCATTGAGCTCGTGGACCAGCCCGCGGGCGGCCTTCTCGTAAAGGGTTGCCGCGTCGACGGTGTCGACAAAGCGCGTGGAGACGATGTTCAATACCTGGTCGAGGAGCCGAGCTCCTTGCTGGCTTTCGCGCTGCTGAAATACGAAGCCTCCGACCATCAGCGGGATTAGCGCGAGGCCGAGGAGCAGGCTTTTTCTGGATCGGGACATACGCTCTTTGGATAAAAGAAGGCGCGCCATCAGTACCTCGGCGCACCGGGTTCATAGCCGTCGGGCCCTTTTGGAGTGCCAGGGACCTGGTCTTAAGCTAATTAATACGGCCTAGAGACGAAGAGTGTTCCCAACTAGACGCACAAACGGCACCAGAGGAACACCTCAGGCGGCCCGTGAGGCGAGGACGTAATCTACGAGCCAATCGCGATTCAGCTGCCTGAAGGCTGCATCCCGTAAAAGGCCGGCTGCGAGCAGCATCTCGTGAGCGGGTTGGAGCACTCGTTGCAAATGGGATGGATACCGCTGAGTAAGCGGCAGCTGTTCGGCGAGCGATGCCAGGGGGACTCTCCACGTCACCATGCCTTCTTCCCTCGCCACTTCGAGCAGACGGTACAGTCTTCTAGCGACGGGATTGGTCAATGAGAGATAGTGCGCGGCGGATAGCGTGACGGTGTGCCCCGCGGCGATGTTGGCGCGGATGACGGGCCCGATCGTGACTCGGGCGTCGCCCGGCTCCGAGGCGGCAAGGACCGGGAAGAGAGTGAACTGCTCGCGCTCGGCCATGCGTCTACGCGCGATGGAGACTGAAGAGAGGATGGTGAAGCGTCCTTCTAGCGGCTGTGCTTCCCTCGCTGCAACGTACACTCCGCTCGATTCGAGTGTCGTCCGCTCGAGTCTGGTCAGTGCCGAACGCAGTTGTTCATACGTTCTGCCATCAACGCGCCGGCCGATCGACCGCAGGAAGGCGTGCAGCGTAAAGCTGACTACGCCGTCCTCGGGAGCGCCCGCCTCGTGGTAGCGGTGCAGGAGCTCGATGTAGACGTCCTGATCGAATGTGCCCGGCAGCCGATCGCCGGGGCTGGGCAACACGCGCCACCTCCCACCGCTCTCCGGAGAGAAGGAGATCGCCGTGTCCTCGGCGGAATCGCTCAATCGGAATATCGGAAGCGATTCAAGAGACCGGTCGAGGACGATAGCACGCGTCGGGATTCGCCGACGGGCCACGAAGGTCATGAAGAGAGAATATGTCACTGATCAAGTACATCGCAATCGCCGCACTGGTGCTGTTCGGACTAATCCTGGCCCTGATCGGCATTTTGTCGATTACCCACGACACACCCGTAAAGAGCGTAATCGCGGAGGGGGACAAGGGTGGGCCGCCCAGCATCGAGGACCCCCTGTTTGCCCGGAGCATCGAGCTGTTCACCGGGACACACATCGATCCGGGAAACAGCGTTCAAATCCTGCTCAACGGGCTCGGCACTTATCCCCAGTTATGGAAGGACATCGCCGCGGCGCAGGAGACGATCACGGTTCAGATGTACTACTCCCAGCCGGGCGCGGTCGCTGACACGCTGGCGAAATACCTCATCGATCGGGCCCAGCACAAAGTTCGCGTGCTGCTCTTGCTCGATGCTTTCGGCTCGCAGCCGCTCAAGCGTGACTGGATCAAGAGTCTCAAGAACGCGGGTGTGGAGGTAGTATGGCTGAGACCCCTGCGTTGGTACACGCTGCAGAAAGCGGCGCAGCGATCCCACGTCCGGGTGGTGGTGGTTGACGGGAAAATCGGTTACACCGGGGGGTTCGGGCTCGCCGACTACTGGCTTGGGGATGGGCATCACGAGGATCAGTGGCGCGAAACCAACGCTCGGTTCGAAGGGCCGACGGTTGCTGCCCTTCAGGCGGCGTTCGCGGCAGGGTGGGCGGAATCGACTGGCGAGCTGCTGACCGGTGACATGTTCTTTCCGAAGAGCTCGTTTGCCGACGTCGGAGATGTCCAGGCAGGCCTGATGCACAGCATTCCCAGTACCGGCAGCACGCCCGCTGAGAGGTTTCTGGCGCTCTCGATTGCCGGAGCACGAAAAACGCTCTACATCACGAACTCGTACTTCATTCCCGGGGAGAATTTCCTGCAGCTGCTACTTGCCGCTGCAAAGCGCGGAGTAGATGTAAGAGTTCTGACGGTGAGCAGCAAAACCGACGTCAAGACTGCCTGGTACGCCGGCCGCACCTACTATGAAAAGCTGCTGGAGGGTGGTGTAAAGGTCTACGAGTACGAGCCCACCATGATGCACGCCAAAACGATGGTCGTGGATGGAATGTGGTCGGCCATCGGATCGATGAACTTCGACAACAGATCGCTGTCGTTCAACAACGAGTCGATATTGGTGGCGCTCGACCGGAATGTCGGCGCGAAAATGGATTCAGTTTTTATGGACGACCTCAAGTGGTCAAAGGAGATCAAGCTGGAGGAGTTCAGGAAGCGTGCTCTGTCGGGCAAGATCCTCGAGTGGGGGGCGCAGAAGCTGCGCCGGGTGCTCTAGCACCCGGTCGCCAGGCATCTGTCGGGCTGTGTCGTGACGCGAAGTCCTTCCGCTCTCACACGATTTCATCCGCTCGTCCGCAAGTGGTTTAAGGAGACGTTCGGCAAGCCGAGTGATCCGCAGCAGCAGGGATGGCCGGCAATTGCCAGTGGCGAGCACACGCTCATCCTCGCCCCAACCGGCACAGGAAAGACTCTCGCCGCGTTTCTGTGGGAGCTCAATGAGCTGATCACGCGCGGAGCAAAGGAAGCGCTCCCCAACGCCGTGCATCTGCTCTACATCTCCCCGCTAAAAGCGCTGAACAACGATATCCAGCGCAATCTGGATCGCCCGCTCCGAGAGCTGCGCGAGCTTTTCAGCGCCGAGGGGAAAGAATTTCCGGAGATTCGTGTAGCGGTTCGTACCGGGGACACGCCCGCTTCCGCACGCGCCAGAATGCTGCGCAAGGCGCCGCACATCCTGATCACGACACCCGAGTCACTCAACATCATGCTGACCAGCCTGAAGGGGCGTGGAATGTTCAGCGGCGTGCGCGCGGTGATCGTCGATGAGATTCATGCGATCGCGGGCACCAAACGCGGCGCACATCTGGCGCTGACGCTGGAGCGTTTGGAGGCACTGGTAGAGAAGTCGCCGCAGAGAATCGGATTGTCGGCGACACAGCGACCACTCGAAGAAGTGGCGCGATTCCTGGGTGGTTGTGATGAGCGCGATGGAGCGCACCCGTTTCGTCCGGTGACGATCGTGGATTGCGGGATGACCAAGGAAATGGAGATCGCGGTCGAATCACCCGTCGCAGATCTCGGCAACGTCGGCGGAAGCATCTGGCCGGCCGTCGCACCCCTGGTGCTGAAGCACATCCAGGAGTCGAAAACCACGCTGGTGTTCGTCAATAATCGGGCGCAGGCGGAGAAGATCGCGGCTCGCGTGAACAAGCTGGCTGACACCGAGATAGCGCTTCCCTACCACGGCTCACTCGCTCGGGAGCGACGGTTCGCGCTCGAAGAGCGACTCAAGGCGGGATCGTTGCGCGCTCTGGTTACGACGAGCTCGCTGGAGCTGGGGATCGATATCGGATCGGTGGATCTCGTTATACAGCTCCAGTCGCCCAAGCGTGTTGCCTCGGCATTGCAAAGAATAGGACGGGCCGGCCACACGCTCGGCGTCGCCAGTCGCGGAATTCTGGTGCCGACCTTTCGCGATGACGCGTTGGAAATCGCGGCGATCGTAGCCGCGATGCGCGCCGGCGACGTCGAGCCGACGCAAGTCGTGCAGAACGCCCTCGACGTGCTGGCGCAAGTGGTCGTCGCCGCGGTGTCTGTCGATGACTGGGTGAGCGAAGATCTGTATCGCCTCGTCAGGAAATCGTACCCGTACCATCAGCTATCGCGATCCGCCTTCGACGAAGTGCTGGAGATGCTGTCGGGGAAGTATCCTTCAGATGTTGCTGCGGAGCTGGAGCCAAGAATCACCTGGGACCGCGTCAACGACAGACTGATCGGCAGCAGGGCGGCGCGAATGACGGCCGTGATCTCCGGGGGCACGATTCCCGATCGCGGACTCTATACGGTGAATCTTCCCGATCGCACCAGGCTCGGCGAGCTCGACGAGGAATTCGTGCACGAGTCACGAATGGGAGACGTCTTTCAGCTCGGCTCGTCGACATGGCGCATCGCCGCGATCGAGCATGATCGTGTCGTCGTAACGCCGGCGCCGGGGACGCCGGCGAGAATGCCGTTCTGGCACGGCGAGTACATGGCGCGGTCGCTCATGTTGAGTCATCGCGTGGGTGCTCTGCGACGGGAGCTGGCGGAGGCGCCGGACGAAGAGCGATTGCGCGTCGAGTATGGCTGCGATGCGGCGACCTCCAACTCGCTGGTCAAGTACATCGCGTCGCAACGCGCAGCCACGAATATCGTGCCCGACGATCGCAACATCGTCATCGAGCAGTTCCGCGACGAAACGGGGGCAGTTCGCATCGTCATTCACGCCGCGTTCGGCGGCAGGATCAACGCGCCATGGGGGATGGCGCTGGCGCAACGAATGCGCGGAGCGATCAACGACACGGATCTTCAGGTGCAGACCACCGACGACGGGATAATGCTGCGCCTTCCTGACCTGGGGATGACGACGCCGATCCAGTCACTCCTCGGACTGTCGGGCACCGAGGCGGAGCAGCTGGTGATGGAGGAGGTTGGTTCAACGTCGCTGTTCGGCGCGCGCTTCAGGATGAATGCCGCCCGCGCGTTGCTGCTCCCGCGCGGGAATCCACGCCGCCGAATGCCGCTCTGGCTACAGCGGCTCAAGTCGCTCGACCTTCTCGAAGTGGTGCGGCAGTTCCCGAGCTTTCCGATTCTTGTCGAGACGTATCGCGAGGTTCTGCAGGATGCGTTCGACATGCAGGGTCTGAAGGATACGCTGGCGGCGATTGCTTCAGGAGCCATCCGCATTCACAGTGTCCAGACGGACGTGCCCTCGCCGTTTGCGGCGAGCCTGCAGTTCGGATTCGTGATGGACTGGCTGTATGGTGACGACACGCCGCGCGCCGAGCAGAGGGCCGCACTGCTCTCGATCGACAGGTCGCTGCTCGATGAAGTGATGGGTGGAGAGGGAAGCGACGACATCACGCGGGAGGGAATCGAGCAGACGGTGGCGGAGAGGAGGGGAACCGCGCCTGGGCGGCGCGCCCGGACCGACGACGAGCTGGCGCACCTGCTCGATCGAGCGGGTGACCTGACAGACCCGGAGCTTCGGGCCCGCGTTGCTTCCGAGGAAGAAGGCGCTCGCGGCGATCCTTTGAGCAAACTGCTCGAGAACAGACGCGTGATCGCGATTCCACTCGGGCCGGATGAAGCGAGGGAATGGCGATTCATTCTGACGGAGACTTATTCGCGCTATGTGTCGGCGTTCGGGGCGGATCAATTGCAGCTGGTGCGTGGCACGATCGAATTCGTAGAGCGTGACGCCGCGGATCTCGTTCCCGACGTGCTGCGGCATGCCGCGATAAATCCAAGCGTTGCCCGGCGCGAAGTCCTCGCCCGATTCCTCACCCAATCGGGACCAGTGACCGCGTCGGAAATTCATGCACGATACGGTTGGAAGCATGAGTGGATCGAGTCTCGCCTCGTCGAGTGGGAGAGAACCGGGAAGCTGGTTCGCGGGAAATTCCGCCGCGAAGTCCAGGACATCGAGTGGTGCTCGCGTCGGGTCGTGGAGATCGGGCGCCGCCGCGCACTCGCCGCGCTGCGAAAGCAGATCGAGGCCGTCGATCTTCCGGTCTTTGCCGCGTTCATGCAGCGCTGGCAGCATCTCGACGAGCGAGACCGGCTCGACACCTCCATCGGAACGGAAACGGTGGTGCGGCAACTATATGGTATAGCCCGTCCACCAGTCGCGTGGGATCGGGACTACCTCCGGGCTCGCATTACGGTGTATGATCCCGCCTCGCTGTCACGATTCACTGCGACCGGCGAGCCCGTGTGGGCGGGCGAAGGCAACTACGACTCGGAGACCGGGGCGATTCCATTGGCTCGCGTTCGATTCTTCGAGCGAGGAACCGGCGCGATCTGGCTTCCGGGTGAATCGGAGGCGGCCCTCAGCGAGAACGCCGAGAAGGTGAGAGAGACCATCTCGGAAGAAGGTGCATCGTTCATCGGCGACATCCAGGCAATTACCGGACTGACGATGCTTGCGGTCCGCGAAGCAATAAGGGAACTGGTGGCTTGGGGACTGGTGACAAATGACACCGTCGAGGCACTCCGGGAGATCGCGCGGTGGAAGCCGATGATGCCGCGCACAGGATCTGATCCGACCAGCTGGCTGCCGGCGAACTACACGCCGTCTCCGAATCGACGGTTTACGCGGACGCGACCGAATCTGCGACGGCTTCCGAAATGGCGACGACCGGACAAGCCTGGCGCAGCGCCGAGTGGATGGACGGGTCGCTGGTCACTGGTGCGGCGCCGTGGCACCATGGGTCCCGATCTGCCGGAAGAAGAACGCGCCGAGCGGATCGCCCGGCAGTGGCTGACGCGATATGGGATTGTCTCGCGTGACTGGTGGCGGCGCGAGCGACCTCCGGTTTCCTGGCGATCGATCTATCGCGAGCTCAAACGACTGGAGTTTCGCGGAGAAGTAAGACGCGGATATTTCGTCAAAGGACTGGGTGGCGCGCAGTTCGCGTTGCCCGATGCTGTGGAATGGCTGCGAGCGGTTGCCGGTGAGGATCGATCAACTGCGGGTTTTGTGGTGATGGCGGCAAGCGACCCGGCGAATGTCTATAACCTGCCGCTCGAATCGATCGAGCGTGATCCACTGTCGCGGCCCCGAGGATCCGGAGCGTTACTGGTGACGCGCGGCGGGAAGATAGCGATCGCGGTGGAAGCCCGCGGCAGGCGATTCACGGTGGCGGACTGGCTGTCGCCCGAAGATGCTGCCGCGGCGAAAAAAACGCTCGCCGAACATTTGCGCGGGGAACGATCTGCGCGCTACGTGGTTTGACCGTCAGCGAATATCAGCGCGGCCGAGTGCAGCCCGAACTGCCTCGCGCATGGCGACGACGGCCTCTTCCCTCGCAGCTGGGGAATCTTCACGGACGTGAAGTTCGATCCCGTTGGCGACGGGCAGCCGGTGCCAGCGAAGCGACATGTCGTCGTCGTGCGCGACGGCTTCGTCCGCGCCATAACTGAGAGCCGGCGCCAGCGAGGTTGCGATCTTCCGTTCCAACGCATCTCCGGTGAGTTCGCGCATCTCTCCCCGGATCGTCTCCAGACTCTGGCCTTCCCGCTGGCGAATCTTGATCGATAGCAGCTGGAGGAGATGCCGGTAGCCGTAGGTCGCTCCGGTGCCGGTCCCTTCAGGGCGATCGAGCAATCCGCTCGCCACATAGAAACGAACCGCGCGAGCGCTTGGTGCTGCTCGTGCTGATGCGTTGGTTGGTCGGATTCCGGCTGCGTCTACGAGAGCTGTTGCGTGTGCTGCAAGTCCGCGGGCGTTCCAGGGAGCGTGTCGAGCGTGGACGCGGAGGAGAGCGACAGGCGATTCAGCCATGTGGATAGGATAACATTAAAGTCATCTGCTCGCTCGTCGTGCGGCAGATCACCAGCGGGTGATAAAACCGAGATCTCAACATCGCGTTTGATCTCGCGGAAACCCCGAAATTCCTCGACGGATGCCATCGATCCCTGCTCTCCCCATAGGAGCAGCGCGGGCTGGCTGAGACGTCGCAGCGCGTGCCGGACGTCGATATTGAGGTTGCCGGACAGGAACGCCGCGGGCGCATGCCGTGCGCCGCGCTGATGGGATGTGGCGTAGTAGATCTCGACGAGCTCGCGGGTGACCAGCGCATCGTTGGAATACGCGCTCTTCAGGTAGCGGCGAAGCTGCGGGCGCGAGACGAGCGCATTGAACATCGCGGTTCCGGCGATCGGAGTATCGACTGCGAGCCTGCCTGCCTCGCCCCCGATTCCGACCGGTTCGTTCAGACTGACCAGTCCGGATGGGGCGATGAGAGCGACAGCCGGGAATCGATGCGGATCGCGAGCGGCCAACACGATCGCGTACGCAGCCGAGAGTGAGGATGCGACGAGCACTGTCGGCTCGTCGATCACCCTGCTCACGAAGTCGGAGATGAGGGAGATATAGAGACGCGCCGAATATCGAATTGCCGGCCGCTCGGACATGCCGAAACCAAGCAGGTCGATGGTGTAAACGGTGTTGGCGCGCGAAAGCGCGTCGACATTATTCCGCCACTCATAGGACCAGGCGGCGGCGTGAATTCCGTGAACGAGTAGAATCGGTGGGCCTTTACCGCGCTTGGTGAATGCGACGCGTCGGTCGCGCCACTCGAAGCCGCCCTCCTCACCGCCAATCAGGTTGGTGAGTTGGTCGACACCCTTGCGCGCAAATGCATTGTAGGCAGCGGCCACCCCAAGGAGGGCTCCGCCCGACAGGAGAATCTTTCTCCAGGGGGCTTCATTCTCATCGACGCCGTCGTTGTCCTGCATCGCGCCTCGCTAGATCGGTCATTAAAAGGTGCTGCCGCGGCAATCAAAAAAAGCGCGGTTACCTTGAGAGTAACCGCGCCTCGAGTACTGCGCAGGGGGGCCGCCGAAAATTACCGCTTTGAGCGCTTCTTTGAGCCTCCGCCCTTGCGTGCTGCGGGTTTGGAGCGGCCTTTCGACGGGCTGCTTGCTCCCTTCCGCGAAGCGGATTTTTTTCCGCTGGCTTTGCGCGCGCTGGACTTTTTCCCACCGCCAGCCTTGCGCGCGCTCTTTTGTGCCCCGGCCTTCGCGCCGGATTTTTTCGGACCGGAAGATTTTGGCGCGCTCTTGGCTGCCTTCCTGGCGGGCGCGCTGGAGACCCCGGATGGCCGACCGGGTGACGCGGTCGAGCCGGCGGTTCTGGCGGCCGTGGAAGACGAGCCACCCCCCAGCGAAGAGGTCCGTCCCGAGCCCGTCGTCGAAGAAGTCCCGCCGCCAAACGCTCCGCTCGAAGCCGGAGTCGAGGCTCCACCGAGGCCGGAGCCAGCTCCAGCTCCCGCTCCGCCAAAGCTGCCAAGCCCGCCACCGCTAGCCGGACTCGCGGGCGTGCCGCCACCAGTCAGTGAGGACTCCTGCTTTTTGCCCGAGCCCTTGGGCCTGCCCCTTCTTCCTCTGGGAGCACCACCGCCGAAGAGATCCTCCTCTTCCTCATCTTCGTCGTCGTCGCCTTCGCTTACGACCGTGGCGTCCGAATCAGCTTCCTCGTCATCGTCCGCATCCTCAGCGCTATCCCAAAGGCGATCGCTGTGATCCTCGTTTATCGCCCAGCCGCCATCCTCGTCGTCATCGTCGTCGTAGGAACGCTTGCCGCGACTGAAGCCACCGAGATCGTCTGAGTCGTCGTCGTCCGCAAAACGCAATGGCTCCACTGATTCACCGCTCGGCATTTGCCCTCCCCTAGAATGTCAGCACTCGCACTGGACTAGCGCGCAATTTTCTGAGTTTTGCCCGCTGCACGTCGCGTGCCTTGTGTGTGAACGCCCGAAACTACCACGCAATTGCACACCGAATACAACCATCTGCGGGGCTCGTCAAGCGCACGCGCCCTGGACCAAAGGGCTATGCCGACGTCAGCGGACGGTTTTCTCGGTCGGGCCGGCCTTGCTGGAGTCAGTGTCCAGTCGCCTGGTGATCACACGAACCAGCGCGTCGTAAACACACGGGTCGAACTGTTTGCCGACATCGACCCGCAGATGCTCCAGCGCGGCACGGGGCTCGAGCGGGTCGCGATATGCCCGCTTCGAAGTAAGGGCATCGAACGTATCGGCGGCGCAAAGGATACGAGCCCCGAGGGGAATGTCCTCACCCGCAAGCCCGAGGGGATAGCCGGCTCCATCCCAATGCTCGTGGTGATGCTCGACGTATTTCAGGGGCTTTTTGATATGAAAGAGTGGCGCGAGGATGTCCAAACCGATCTGCACATGTCGCTTGACGTGCTCGAATTCCTCAAAAGTCAGCCGGTCGGGCTTGTTCAGGATGGCTTCCCGGATGCCGATCTTCCCCACATCGTGGAGACGCCCGGCAACGCGCAGATCCTCGCACATCGGTTCATCGAGCCCGAGATCCTCGGCGAGCTGGCCGGCGAGCTCAGCGACTCGCTGGGAATGGCCGCGGAGATAAAGGTCCTTTGCCTCCATGGCATTGATCAGTGTTTCAGCGATGCTCACCGACATCAGCCGGAGCGATTCTTTCTCGCGTTCGAGCTCTGCGGTACGGAGAGCGACCTCCTCACGAATCAGCTTATCGAGTCGCCGCTGCTCGATAAGCTCGGCGCGCTTGTTGAGCGCGCGATCGACAGCGTGCTGTAAATCAGCGAGCTCGACCGGTTTCATCAGGTAGTCGGTGGCGCCCGCGGCAAGGACCTCGGTCGCCGTAGCGGCATCGTTTACCGCGGTGAGCATGATGATCGCCAGATCCGGGTCCAGAGCCCTAGCTTGTGGCACTACCTGCACGCCTGTCATCCCGGGCATGCGAACATCGCAAAGCATCAGCGAGAACGACTCCTTCTCCAGGATCTCCAGCGCCTGATCGCCCGCACCGGCGATCTCGACCTCGAAGCCACGCGACCGGAGAAACTTGCGGAGGGCGAGGCGGATCGTCTCCTCATCGTCGACGATCAGAATTCGGGTCATTTCTTCACCTCGTTATAGAGCGGCAGGAGGATGGTGAAAGTAGATCCGCTTTCGGGCGCGCTTTCAACCGAGATCGCCCCGTCGTGTGCCTGGATGATTCCGTAACTGACACTCAATCCGAGACCCGTTCCTTTGCCCGGTGGCTTGGTGGTGAAGAAAGGCTCGAACACCCTTTGGGCCACTGAGGGCTGCATGCCATGTCCTGTATCCGACACTACTAATTGCACCATGCCCTGTTTTTTCTGCGTCATGACCGTCAGGTGGCGGAGCTCCGAGCCCTCCATCGCCGATTCCGCGTTTACGAGCAGGTTGAGCAGGACCTGTTGCAACTTCTGTTCGTCCCCACGGACCTGCGGGTTCGTCTCGTCGAGGTGCATGTGCACTTCGATGCCGCTCGAGCGTGATGCGAGCGCGCGCAACCGTACAGTGTGCTTGACGATGGTGTTGACATCCACAACCACGTCGCGCGCTTCCGTTTTGCGCGCAAAAAGCAGTAGGTCCCGTATGACTCCGATGGCACGGTCTGCTTCGCGCTTGATAAGGCTCACTGACTCGAACTGCTCGCGCTGGAGCTTGTCCTCCATGAGGAGCTGGGCAAAGGTCGAGATACCGGTCAGCGGATTGTTCAATTCGTGGGCGACACCCGCGACAAGCTCTCCAATCGCCGCCAGCTTTTCGGTCCGTCCGAGGTGGTCGGCGACCTTCTGCTCCTCGGTGAGGTTTCTGACGCCTACGACGAGGCCGACGATGTTGTCGTTTCCGTCGCGGATGTGGCTGAGGGTGACGGCGGCGGGGAACTCGCTTCCGTCCCTCCGGCGGTGGACATGCTCACCGGTCCAGAGAGGCTTGTCGAGCTGAAGTGCCGGGATGGTCTGACGTCGTGAGCGCTGCGCCGAGGCCACGACGATGTCGTCGACTGACAATCCCGCGATCTCACCCGCGTCGTAGCCGTACTCCCTGATTGCGGCGGCGTTGGCATACTGAACCCTGGCATCAACGCCGAGGATGAGAACGGGTTGATCCATGGTGGCGAGAGCGGCGGCAAGGGTCCGCTCGCGAGCGTGTGTTCGCTGCTCGTCCTCGCTCAGAAGGAGAACATCGATGGCCAGCGCCACGGCCGGAGCGAGACGCAGCAAAGCATCCTCGTGCGGACCATTTTGGAGCTGCGGCGTCCCGGAAGTGACGATCAGAACTCCCAGCCTGCGATCGCCGGCGATGAGTGGAATGGTGATCGCCGGCTCGGCGGGAACGCGATCAGGATTGTGCGCATCATGGCGCAGGTTTTCGACGAAAGTGGGCTTCTCCCTGAGCCAGGCGGCGCGGACCGCGCTCTGGTCGATGGGAGCGGTAAGGCCCTCCATCGATGCGCAGGATCCGTTGGCGGCCACGCAGTAGATGGTGTCCGCATCGCCGGCGAGAATCCCGATCGCCTTGCCGCTGGACGGGACGACCTCGTCGAGAATCTCGAGGATATTGTGGCTGGCGTGCGCGACGGTGACCTTGCGCAGTGCCAGCCGGGCGATCTCCGCAGCCGCTTCGGTTTGTCGCTGCTCACTGCGCTGCGCGTCGAAGAGCCGCGCGTTCTCTATCGCGACCGCCGCCTGGCGGGCGATGAGCATGATGAGATCCAGATCGTGGGAGTCGTAGGCGTTCTGCTTATACGACAGCACCTGCATGACGCCAACGGTGCGATCGTGATACGTCAGCGGCGCGGTGATCTCACTCTGCACCTCGCGCCGTGCGGCGACCTGAAAAATCGTCCCCGTCCACCATCGCTCGGGTTTGGAGGAGATGATCGGCTGGCCGGTCCTGAAGACCCTGGAGATTGTCTCCGTTCCGTTGGGAAAGTCATCGATGCTCTCGCCATCGCGCTCCTTCGAATCGACGACGATGCAGTGTGCGTTGAAAGTCTCGAGCTTCGGATCGGCGATCATCAAAGCGAAGCAGGGAGCATCGACAACCGAAGCAACCGCTTTGTAGATCTCGCGGTAGGCTTCGCTCAGTGAAATAGTTGCCGAGATAGCCTGCTGAACGGTCGCGACTGCCGCAAAGCGCGCGGCACGTCGCTCGAGCTCGGCGACCAGCTCAGTCGTCAACGAACTCCACCGTCACCGGACGCGTGATGACGCCTGACCTGACGCCTTCATCGAGGAAGAGACGGATGGCGGCGCGTCCACGCTCCCCGTAGTCGAGGGTCCAGTCATTCACATACATGCCGACGAACTCGTCCGCCTTGCTGCGGTCGAGCCCACGGGCATACTGCATGGCGTGGTCGAGAGCACTCTTACGGTGGTCGAGTCCGTAAGCGATGCTCTGGCGAAGATGTCGCGAGACCTTTTTCTGCACTTCACGCGGCATGTCCTTGCGAATCACGTTTCCGCCGAGCGGAAGAGGCAGGCCCGTTTTCTCGAGCCACCACGCGCCCATGTCGGCGACGAGGTGCAGGCCCTCATCCTTGTACGTGAGCTGTCCTTCGTGGATGAGGAGGCCGGCATCGACTTCGCCCTGCTGCACGGCTTGCCCGATCTGGTCGAAGGGAACCGCGACGGGAATGAAATCGGGCTCATACAGTTTGAGCGCCAGATACGCGCTCGTCATCATGCCGGGAACGGCGATTCGCTTGCCGGCCACTTCTTCGCGGGTCATCGGCTCGCGCGCGACGAGCATGGGTCCGTAGCCATCGCCCATCGATGCTCCGTGAGGCAGCAGGGCATATCGATCGGAGAGATACGCGTAGGCATGGATCGAGACGGCTGTCACATCCAGCTCACCGCGCATCGCTCTTCCGTTCAGCGTCTCGATGTCCTGCAGCTCGTGGACGTATTCGATGCCCTGAGTATCGATCCGCCCGTCCGCGAGTGCGTAGAACATGAACGCGTCGTCGGAATCGGGGCTGTGGGCAAGATGGATGGTGCTCGTGGTCATGACTTTATTCCCAGGCTTTTTCGAGCCTGTTGAAGAGCATTGGTGATGTCATCCTGGTGGCGGACGTATTCGTCGCGCTTGCTGGCGAGCTCCGCCTTTTGCGCGGAGATCAGCCTCCGCTCGAATGAATGCAACTGGGCGGTGTCGCCTGCGATCGTTGCCAGACGTGCTTCCAGAATCAATCCGAGAAGATGGTTTGGATTTCCGAGGAGAATGCTGTCTGCCTGCGCTCTGGCGAGGGGGAGGGCGCCGACGACCTCGCCAACACGACCCATATCGTAACGCTGGTCTGCATTGAGAGGCGAGAGCATCTGATAGGCAGTCAACGCCATTGGAGCGAAGAATTGTACGCTATCGTCCTTTCCCTGACTCGCGAGCAGCATCACCCGATTGTAGAGCCGGTCAGCTCGCTCCTGTGGCGACAGGCTGGAGATGTCGGGGGCGCGAGCGCCTGATCCCACTCCCGGGTCATCGACTGCTGCACCGCGGTCATCGAGGCCTGCCTGTGGCAGCGCGTTTTGAGAGCCATCGACAGTGCTGCTGGGGCGGGCGTTGAAGCCACGGCCGGCGGCCATGGCGAAGAGAGCGAGGAACGCGAGGGCTGCGACTATCCAGGGAAGCGCATTCGTTTTCGATTGTGGGGCAAGCGCGACCGTCGCGCCGACGGTTGTTCCGCAGCGATGGCAGAACTTTGCCCCAGGTTCCAGAAGGGCGGAGCAATTGGCGCAAGCCGCCCCCGCCAGCGGGACGCCACAATTGGAGCAGTAGCGGCCACTATTGGTCGCGCCGCAGGACGGACAGGATGTCGTGCTACTGGTGGAAGCTGAAGATGGTGAGCCCATGCGCTGAAGTTAGTTATCTGGCTTCACCGGCGCATCGACACTGCAACTGAAGACTACCAGCTAGCGGCGTTGGGCGGAGCAGCCAGGAGCTTCGAGCGACACGACCAACATTCCAACAACAGCCCGGAGCTGCCAGCCGGTCCGCTCATCGCCCCGAGCTGGTAGTCTTCAGTTGCAGCTAAACCGGGAAGAGCATCTCCCGATACTTCGGCAGTGGCCAGACTTCGTCGCTGACGGACAACTCGAGGGCGTCGCACATCTTGCGAACTTCGCCCATGGTGTCCGCGCCCTCGGAAGTCAGCATTTCCGCCTGACCGGCCGGATCGTCGTGCTTGGCTTCGACGCGGGCGATCACATCGCTCAGATCTTCGCGATACTCCTGGAGCTCCTGCACCAGCTCGCCGACCTGGTTGGCCGTCACGACTTGCGGAATGACCGCGATGCCGGCTGACTTGGCCTGGGATGCGGCATCAGCGAGCTGACCGAGATAACTGTACGCGGCGGGAATGACCATGGTGTCCACCATCTCACGCATGGTGTGCAGCTCGATCAGCATGTCCTTCACGTAGCGCTCGACGCGGACGTGATAGCGTGACTCGAGCTCCTCCTTGGTGAGGACTCCGAGCTTGGTCAGCACCGAGCGGGACTGCTTGGAGATCATCTCCTTCAAGGCCTCGGGAGTGCGGCGGAGATTGGGCAGTCCGCGCTTCTTCGCTTCCTTCACCCAGTCTTCCGAGTAGTTGTTTCCCTCGAACCGGATGGCTGCCGTCTCCTTGAATACATCACGCACCACCTTCAGCACCGCATCGTCGACCTTCTTGGTTTTCTTCAGCGTCTCGCGCAGCGTATCAGTTATCTCACCGATGGCGTCGGCCACCGCAGTATTGAGGAGTGCCACAGGGAATGCGATCGACGCCGAGGAGCCGACAGCGCGGAACTCGAACTTCTGACCGGTAAAGGCGAACGGTGAAGTACGGTTGCGATCGGTGTTGTCGCGTCGGACCTCGGGAAGCTTCTCCACGCCGAGCTTGATCATTTCCTGCTCGGCGGTCGCCGAACCCTTGCCGGCGGCGATCTCCTCGATCATGCCGGTCAGCATGTCACCCATGAAGACGGAGATGATTGCCGGCGGCGCCTCGTTGGCGCCAAGCCGATGCTCATTTCCCGAAGTGGCTATGCCGGCGCGAAGCAGGCCCGAATGCTTGTGCACACCCTTGAGCACCGCCGCCAGGAAAACGAGGAATCGAATGTTGTGGTGCGGAGTCTTTCCGGGCTTGAGGAGGTTGACGCCATCGAGATCCGATGAATCAGCGATCACCGACATCGACCAGTTGCAGTGTTTGCCCGATCCGTTGATTCCGGCGAACGGCTTCTCGTGCAGAACGGCCTGTAATCCGTGGCGCAGCGCTACGCGGCGCAGCGTCGCCATCACCAGCTGGTTGTGGTCCACCGCGAGATCCGTTTCCTCGAAGTAAGGCGCCATCTCGAACTGGCAGGGAGCGACTTCGTTGTGCCGTGTTGTAATCGGCACGCCGAGCTTATACAGCTCGAACTCCGCTTCGGAGATGCAGCCCTGGATTCTCTCGGGGATACCGCCGAAGTAGTGGTCCTCGAGCTGCTGGCCGCGTGGTGGTGGCGCGCCAATGAGTGTGCGCCCGCCCATCACGAGATCCGGACGCATCCCGAAGTGGGCCCGGTCAATGAGGAAGTATTCCTGCTCGGGGCCAAGCGTGGTGAATACCCGCTGCACTCCCTTGTCTCCGAGGAGATCGAGAAGTGCGATGGCTCTCTGGGAGAGGACGTCAGAGCTGCGAAGAAGCGGCGTCATCTCGTCGAGCGCTTCACCGTTGTAGCCGATGAACACCGAAGGGATGCAGAGAGTCCGCGCGCCGGTCGATTCGACAATAAAAACAGGGCTGGCCGGGTTCCACGCGGTATAGCCGCGAGCTTCCCATGTGGCGCGCAGTCCGCCGGATGGAAAGCTCGATGCATCGGGCTCGCTCTGAATGAGCTGATCACCGGTGAAAGACTCCATCGGCTGACGATCGTCGTCGAACGCGAAGAACGCGTCGTGCTTCTCCGCGGTGAGTCCCGTTTGCGGCTGGAACCAGTGGGTGAAGTGGGTGACGCCGCGCGCGATCGCCCATTCCTTGATGACTTGCGCGACGACGGGCGCGATGGCCAGGTCCAGTTTTTTGCCGTGTCGAATCGAGGCCGCGAGGCTCGCGAAAACCTCTCGCGGGAGCTTGTCGCGCAACTGCCGCACGCCGAGGGTATTGATCCCGAAATACTCTGACGTCGGTCCGGGGATTCCGTCCTCGTTGAAGCCCGGCGAGACACGGGGCTCGCGGGTCGTAATCTCGGACAGCAGAGCTTTGCGGGGCGTAATCGAAGCGGCAGTCATGGGCGGCTCAAGATGGGTTGTGAGTCCTGTAAGTGTAAAACTTGCAAACTTGAATAGTCAACTTCGCCTTTTCAGGCGGATTACGCAAGGAAGTCGCCAATTTCCGTGCATAATTTGCAAAAAATTGGCTAATGGGCTAGGTTGAGCCATGCCTCGACATCGCTCCACAGTGGCCGATACCTCAGGCGCCAGGGCCAAAGACATTCTGGATCTGGCAACCGCCAACAATGTGCGGTTCCTCAGACTGCAATTCACGGACATCCTCGGCATCAACAAGAATGTCGAAGTTCCCGCTTCCCAGTTCGAGAAGGCGCTGGCCGGAGACATGATGTTCGACGGATCCTCGATCGAAGGCTTCGTGCGGATCGAGGAATCTGACATGCTGCTCGCCCCCGATCTAAGCACGTTCCAGATATTCCCCTGGGGCGAAGAGAACAGCCGAGTCGCCAGAGTGATCTGCGACATCAACACCACTGACGGCAAGCCTTTCGCCGGCGATCCGCGCGGAGTGCTCAAGAAAGTGATTGCGCGCGCGAGCAAGCTCGGCTTCACCATGAACGCCGGTATGGAAGCCGAGTTCTTCATGTTCAAGCCGCGACCCGATGAAGAGCCATCGACGGTCACGCACGATGTCGGCTCGTATTTCGATCTTGCCCCAACCGACCTCGGCGAAGATGCGCGCCGGGCGATCGTCGACGTGCTGGAAAGAATGGGATTCGAAGTCGAAGCAGCGCACCACGAAGTCGCCCATGGCCAGCACGAGATCGATTTCAGATATGCCGAAGCGCTCAAGACGGCCGACAACATCGCGACGTTCCGGTTCGTCGTGAAATACATCGCCCGGACATTCGGTCTCACGGCGTCGTTCATGCCCAAGCCGATCTTCGGGCAGAACGGAAGCGGGATGCACACCCATCAATCGCTTTTCCGCGACAGCGAAAACGCGTTCTGGGACAAGGATGCCGAATGGGAGCTCTCGTCGACGGCGTTGCACTACATAGGGGGATTACTGCGACACGCGCGAGCGATCACCGCGATCACCAACCCGCTGGTGAATTCATACAAGCGACTGGTCCCGGGTTACGAGGCGCCCGTCAACGTCGCGTGGTCGATGCGCAATCGATCGCCGATGATCAGGATTCCCGATCGCCGGGGAACCGGAACGCGCATCGAGCTGAGGATTCCGGATCCATCCGCCAATCCATACCTGGCGCTGGCCGTCCAACTCGCGGCGGGGCTCGACGGGATCGCGACGAACGCAGACGCGCGCGAGCCAGTCAACACCAATATCTGGGAGATGTCGCATCGCGAGCGTCGCCGGCTCAAAATCGACGACCTGCCACGGAACCTCGAGGAAGCGTGCAACGAGCTCGAGAAGGACGATGTCATCACCGAAGCGCTCGGCGAGCACATCGCGAACCATTTCCTGGCGGCGAAAAGACAGGAATGGGAGGACTACATCACCCAAGTCTCGCCGTGGGAGCTGGACAGCTATCTCGCCAAGTACTGAACACTCGTAGACTGGCCAAGTCCGATGTGGAAAACGCGGACCAAACAGATCCGCGACAAAGGATCGGCGCTAGGCCAAGTCATTACAGAGTAAGCGCTTAAATGCCGAAAGGACGGGCACCCTGATTGACCAAATTGCTGAAGGCCGACACTCTTTCGGGAGAGGGAACCAGTGCGTGGCGCGCGCACCCAAGAGTGGAATTTTCGTCGAGTGCGTCGCACCACGCTGACCGTCGCGCCAATCAGTTAAGTCGTAACCTAACCGTCGGGCGGTTACCGGCTCTAGCGTTTCCTTCCGCCGGAGCTCTTCCTGCCGGTGCGCTTGCGAGGAACTTTGGCCCCCTTCTTCCTCGCCTCCGATAAGCCGATCGCAATTGCCTGCTTGCGGCTCTTTACCGTTTTTCCGCTTCTTCCCGATTTGAGCGTTCCCTTCTTGCGTCGACGCATGGCGCTCTCGACGCGTTTTGATGCAGCCTTACCGTATTTCTTGCGACCAGAAGATTTCCTTGCTGCCATTACGCTAGCCTCCAAACGAGCGGGTTAGTCTTTCCATCCAGACCGTTGGCGCACCTTGTGCCATAGGGGGTTGTACCAAGCACTCCATCATCCGCCTTCACTCATCCGACATGACCAGTCGAACGGGTCTGGAAGCCGAAGCCATCAGCCGTCTCACCGACGGTCTTCAACCGGCTGCGATTCGGGCAATTCTCATGCAATGTCTGGCGGGAGAGCTCGCTCCGTCGACGGCGGTTTCGAGAATGCTGGCGACGGGTGGCGCAGCTGCAATCCGCGCGACGATCGATGAGGTGACGAGTCGCGCGGCGAAGTTCTCGCGAGCAAGCGACAGACTTCTTCAGGACAGAGTCGACGAGCTCACTCAGGTCTTCGTCGAATCCGTTTCCGAGCTCGCCGACGTCAGCGATGCGACTAAGCTCCAGTCGGAGCGCCCCCAGGCGCGGGCTTCTCGTTCTCAGGAATTTGCGGATCGCGACGAGTCCCGAATCGCTGAATAGCTTCGAGGGTCGCCATGCAGAACGCGGCCCACGCCAGCCCGATCGAGACACCCGCTACGACGTCCGACGGATAGTGCACGCCCAGGTACAACCTGCTGATGCAGATCAGCAGAATCACGATTAGCGCGATTAGCATGATGAGGACTCTCGCCCATCGGCGCTTGTGCAGGCGGGCCGCCAGATAGGCGACGGTGCCGTAAACAATCGCCGCGCTCATCGCATGCCCAGATGGGAATGAGGAGCTGACAGCCCGGACCTCCGGGACAAAGATCGCGGGACGCGGCCTGTCGAAGCCCATCTTCAAAATGAGATTGAGAATCAATCCGCCGCCCGTCGACACGAGTAGAAGAATCGCCGAATACTTTTGCTGGGTAAGCACCAGAAAAAGCGCAGCGACGGCGACGATCATCATCACCACGGTGCCGGTGCCCAAGGCGGTGACTTCGAGCATGATGTTGTCGAGGATCGTCGAGTGGTGCGCGCCCATCCAGCGCAGGACGGCATCATCGAACGCCTGGGTAGCACCCGCCTCCACATGGTCCGCCACTTCTTCGAATATCCAGGCACCGAAGGCGGCGACGATGAATCCCCCAAGCAGAAAGAATCCAGCCCCACCCACCAGAGTGTCGGCCTTTTCGGCCGATGCTCTGAGAGCTCTGTAAAACGGGTTGGAGTAGGCGGAAAGTCTGGTGGGTCCCTCTGGGCTGCGATTCTCCATTTACCTCGATCTAACTGTTATTGGCGAGCCTCAGCCTGTCGCAGAGAATGGACCGCAAGCGCAGAAGCAGCGCAGCCCCTACCTTATGCCCAAGTAGCGGTAGTCAAGGAGGCGAGCAGGCGTACATTTCGCTCGGAACACCGGAGTAGTTATGCGGTCTTCAGGTCTGGTATTTCTCCAATGCGCGGTTGCCTCACTGACCATCGCGTGCGGGGATTCGTCCGGCCCGGGGACAACTGGGCCCGCGAATGTCATCCTGGTGTCAGGTGATGCCCAGCCATCTCCTGAGGTCGGGACGCAGCTCCCGATTCCGCTCACCATCCGTGTCGCCGATGCTCAGGGCAGAGGCCTCTCCGGTATTACAGTCGCCTGGTCGGCGGGGGCGGGGACATTGAGCGCTGCGTCTTCGGTTACCGACGCCGGTGGAAATGCATCGGTCCAATGGACCCTTGGCAACACCGCGGGGAATCAGACCGCGACTGCCACGGTTTCGGGTCTCAAGCCGGCGACCTTCACGGTCGCGGCAATTGCCGGACCGGCGACGCAGATAATTCTGGGGCGGGACAGCGTCGAGCTTCTAGGGATTGGTGACTCATTCAGACTCAACGCTCGTCCTGCTGATCGCTTCGGCAACACCATCTCGCAGGCGATAGCGATAGAGTCCGTTGACCCATCCATAGTTACCGCCGACAACTTTGGAAGCGGCGCGATTCTTACCGCGCGCGCCTCCGACAAGACAACGACCATTCGCGCGACAATAGGCTCGATTGTGAAAGTCGGAACGGTCGTCATCCTGCCGCCGCCGTGCGGACCCGGATCTCCGGTCTCCGACATTGCCGTCGGCCAGATGGTGGTCCTGTCCGGGGCAGCGGCGTCCGAATTCTGCCTTCAAGGAACCGCGAACGGAGCCGAGTTCATTGCCATTCCGTATTTCTCGGATTTTCACGGCACACAGCTTCGGCTCGCCATCGCGACCGGCGGCACGACGATTCCGGCACTCTCCAGCAGGGGTGTTCCCGCGAGTTTTCAGCGGAGCGTGGGCTCGTCCCGTCGGCAGCCGCCACGGGACGATGCATTCGAGCGGGGGTTACGCGACCGCTCGATCAGTGAGCTGACGCCGATGATCGCCGGCGCGAGACTCTCGAAACAACAACGGGTTGGCGGATTCAACGCGGTGGTGGCTGCGCCCGCGATCGGTGATATCCTGAAGCTGAACACCACCTCCAGCGCCGCTTGCTCGAATCCCAGCGTCAGAACGGGGCGCGTGGTTGCGATAACCAATCGTGCGATCGTCGTCGCGGACACCGCCAATCCGGCGAACGGATTCACCACGGCGGATTACCAGGAGTTCGGGGCCAACTTCGACACTCTCGTCTATCCTGTCGACACTCTCAACTTCGGCGCGCCTTCGGACATCGACAACAATGGGCACGTCGTGCTTTTCTTCACGCGCGCGGTTAATGAGCTGACTCCACCGGGTGTCGGATTCTATGTCGGCGGCTTTTTCTTCAGCCGCGATCTCTTCCCGACTCAGCAGACAACCGGCCTCGCCGGCTGCACGACAAGCAACTTCGCGGAGATGTTCTACTTGCTGGTGCCGGATCCAGCGGGACTCGTCAACCAGAATCAACGCTCGGCAGCGTTCGTGAAATCGGTTACGGTCTCAACACTGGCGCACGAATTCCAGCATCTGATCAACGCGTCGCGCCGTCTTTACGTGAACACCGGGACCAACACCTTTGAGGATTCCTTTCTCGACGAAGGCCTCGCCCATATAGCCGAGGAGCTGGCGTTCTTTCGTTCGAGTGGGCTC
>DASYIM010000050.1:0-3922 GCA_035997625.1 Gemmatimonadaceae bacterium | reverse complement strand
ATGACCTACTATCAGGGAGACAACCACCTCCACGCCGAAGGCGACGTCGTCGGAGTGCTCTCCAACGGCAGTGTGCTCCGTGGACCTGTGGCCGACTACTATCGAAGCACACAGGACCGGCCTTTGGCAAAACTGTTCGCGCCCGGGCGGCCCAAGGTGACGCTTGTCCAGAAGGACACCACCGGCCGCGGGCGCCCGCCCGACACGGCCAACGTCGTCGCCAATCAGATCAACATGGAAGGCGACAGCCTCGTCTATGCTTCCGGTCGGGTCGAAATCACACGACCCGATCTCCTCGCCACCGGCGACTCCGCCTTCATGGATAGCGGTAAGGATTTCGCCCGACTGATGCGCGAACCCTCGGTCAAGGGAAAGGGACAGCGCCCATTCACCCTCAGCGGCGGCGTTATCGACGTCTATTCCCACAACCGACAGGTCGAGCGCGTGGTCGCCACGCCGAAAGGGCACGCTCTGAGTCAGGACCTCGAGCTGGTCGCCGACTCCATCGATCTGCGAGTGCAGAACAACGAGCTCCAACGGGCGATCGCATGGGGCAAGACACGAGCGCATGCCGTGTCGCCGGAACGCGAGATCATCGCCGATTCCATCGACGCCGTCATGCCCGGACAACGCGTTCGCGAGGTCCGGGCATTGCGTAACGCCTACGCCGAAAGCAATCCCGATTCCGGCATTGTCTCGACCCAGCGAGACTGGATGAGCGGCGACACCATCGTCGCTCATTTCGATTCAGTTCCTCCCGGTGATACTACTACCAAGTCCAAAGTCCGCGAGATTGTCTCCGTCGGAAACGCGAAGTCTTTCTATCAAATGAAAGGGTCCAAGGCGCCGCCGGACAAACCCTCCGTCAACTACGTCACCGGCAGGATCATCGACATACTTTTCGAGACCGGTAAAGTCGCCACCGTAACTGTCACCGAAAAGGCGACCGGAGTGATGATCGAGCCCGCGACGGCGGCGGCGACAAACGCCGAGAAGCCCGGCACTCCCCAAACGGTCCCGAAGGCGCCGGCACCGACGGCGCCCAAACGCATCCCGTCGCGCCCATGAGTGATTACGAGAAGCTTCCGGAGAGCATTCGCGCCGTTCTGGCCAGGCACCAGGGACGCGAGCCGCTCGATGCCCTGGCCATCCACGCCATTCTGAAAGCAGCGGACGAATCCGGGGTGGCCAGGGTTCGCGATGTCGCCGCCAACTACCGGGACGATTATCTCCGCGCGCTTAGGGTCAGGGGCGCGGATGCCGAACGGGAAGCGGGCCGCCTGGCCCAGGACGAGGTCGTCAGGTACCTGGCTACGTCGATTTTCCCGAGACTGGCCGAGAGTGGCGTGATTCTTCCTTTAGACGGCGACTTCGAGCGGGATGCGGCCAGCGTACGCGTCTCGCCGGATCTGTGGCGGGACATTGCGCCACAGCGCGTGGAGTTAGCGGAAACCATGCGGGAGACGGGGGAGCATTCCCGCATGGTGGTGTCCACGCCGCCGCGCCCTGCGCTCGTCGGCGGCAGCGCTCTGGAGGCGGAAGGGCTCACCAAGATCTATCGCGGGCGGAAAGTTGTGAACGACGTCGCCGTCCGGCTGCAGCAGGGCGAGATCGTCGGACTGCTGGGGCCCAACGGGGCCGGCAAGACGACGACGTTTTACATGATTGTCGGTCTGATTCAGCCGCTGTCCGGCCGAATTCTGCTCGATGGCGAGGACATTACCAAACTACCAATGTACGAAAGAGCACGTCGTGGAATCGGTTATCTTTCACAGGAGCCGTCGATATTCAGAAAGCTTTCGGTCGAAGACAACCTCCTTGCCATTCTCGAGACGTTGCCGCTCTCGTCCGAGGAGAGATCGGCGCGCCTGGAGAAGCTTCTCGACGAGCTGAATATCAAGAGACTTCGGAAGAGCAAGGCGTACGCCCTCTCCGGAGGGGAACGGCGCCGGCTGGAGATCACGCGGGCGCTGGTCACTGACCCGAAATTCATGATGCTCGACGAGCCTTTCGCCGGTGTCGATCCGATAGCGGTTCACGAAATCCAAACGATTGTCGCCGGACTGCGCCATAGGGGGATTGGGGTCCTCATCAGCGATCACAACGTGGAACAGACACTCGACATTGTAGATCGCGCTTACATTATGTTCGATGGACAGGTTAAGGTCTCCGGCACAGTTCGGGACCTCGTTTTCGACGATACGGTGGCTGATATCTATCTTGGTCCAACGCTTACAGCACGACTTCGCGACAGGTTCTCTCGCGGCCGGGACGAGGTGACCGCCTCGTGAAGCCCGGTCTCAACCAGTCGACCCAGCTCCGCCAGGAGCTGAAGATCAATCCACGCCTCTATCAGGCGATGGACCTGCTCTACATGCCGCTGCTCGACCTTCAACAGCACCTCAAACAGGAGCTGTTGAACAATCCTTTCCTCGACCTCGTCGAGTCCGAAGAAGAAGAAGAGGAAGAGCAGGAGGCCGAGCTCGAAGAGCCGGCCCAGGCCGAAACTGCGGAAGACGAGCGCTCGGGCGAGATCGACTGGGAAGAGATTCTCCTTGATGGCTTCGACACCGCCGGCGGCCGCCGCGAGGAGCACGAAGAGAAGGAATATTTCGAGCCGGTGACCGTTGCTACGCGAGACCTGAGCGATCACCTGCGGGATCAGGTCAGCCTGCTGGAGCTCACCCCCCGCGAGACTCTGCTCGCCGATGAGTTCATAGGCAACATTAACGATGACGGCTATCTCGCTTGTGGGATTGAAGATATCATCCGGGCGCTGAACGACGTCGTCACCAAGGCCGCAGAGGACGCAGGCCGCGACATCGAAGATCTTCCGCTCTACTCCGACGAAGAAGGGGAGCGGATGTTGGCCACCGTCCAGAGCCTCGACCCGCCCGGCGTTGCGGCCCGCGACCTTCGAGAGTGTCTTCTTCTCCAATTGAAGGAAGCAGGTCTGGAGCAGTCCGTACCCTACCGGCTGGTCAGGGACTGTTTCGAGGAGCTGATCAACCACCGCTGGAGCGAGATCTCCAAGCGCTTTGGCATCAGCGCTACCGACGTCCAGAAGGCGGCGGACGAGATCGCCAAACTGGATCCCAAGCCCGGGCTGCAATACGGCTCCCGCGATGACAATTACATCATTCCTGACCTCATCGTCGACAAGATCGACGACCGCTACCACGTCTTCCTCAACGATGCCAATCTCCCGCGACTCAAGCTGAGTCGCGCCTACCAGGAGATCGCTCGCGACAAGAAGAAGTTCGATGGCGAGAACAAGGAGTTCATCTCCAACAAGCTCAACTCCGCCAACTGGATGATCCAGGCCATCGAGCAGAGGCGGCAGACGATGCTCAAGGTCATGAACTACATCGTCGAGCGGCAGCGGGAGTTTTTCGAGAAGGGAATCCAGCACCTCAAGCCACTCACCCTTCGTGAAGTAGCCGAAGTGATCAACATGCACGAGTCTACGGTGAGCCGCGTCACCAACGAGAAATTCGTGCAGACCCCTCGGGGCGTTCTCCCACTCAAGTTCTTCTTTTCGTCCGGACTGGCAACCTCCGACGGCGAGGATGTCTCGGCGCGCGGCATCAAGGCGCAGCTCCAGAAGCTCGTCCAGGACGAGGACCCGAAGCACCCTCTCACCGACCAGGCGATCGTCAACATCCTGCGCGAAAGTGGCGTCCAGATCGCCCGACGCACCGTCGCCAAGTATCGCGACCAGCTCGGCGTTCTCTCCGCCCGGATGCGCAAGCGCGTATGACCTCCGTGTCTCAGACTGATGCGGCGCAACGCTTCAAGAGCGGCCAACCGCTTCAGTCTGTGACGAGTCGGCCAGAGGTGAGCATCCTCGTGCCGGCCAAGGACGAAGCCGAAAATTTGCCGCTGTTCATGGAACAGGCGCGCGATGCCTTTGCATCCGCCG
>DASYIM010000049.1:0-5731 GCA_035997625.1 Gemmatimonadaceae bacterium | reverse complement strand
AGCTTCGTCGTTGTCATCACTGCCTCCTTCGCAGCCGAATCGGGGCTGCTTTCGAAAAAACGCGGTTTCCGCCAAGTACTCCCGGCGCTAGCTGCGGTCTCGCTCTCTCGTCACCCATTCGCGGATGTAGGCCGGACCGTGTCTGAGCTCGATGCCATTTCTTTCGGTTCGTGCCAGGAGCATCACGGCATCACGGTCGGCCAGTTCGACCTCCGTGAGATCGAGAGCGACGACACTGCCTTCCGCTAGCGCGGTGCGAAGGACATCCAGGTCTTCCCCGGCGATCCGACCGCTGATGCGAAGAACGACACCCTGTTCAATCAACATGCGGTCGATTCTGTAAGTCATCGTCGCGCGTCCTGCTGCCCGGATACCCTCTTGGCAAGCCGAACGCCAGCCGCGTCTGCAGAAAAGCCAGCAAAAACGCAGTTCGAGTTTGTTTGCGGCCGGTTGATCTGGCCGATTTGGCCGATCTGGCGGATGTGGCCGATCTGGCCGCGGTTGGTGATTACTGGTGGAACTTCAGCGGAACTTGAATCGCGCTTTCTCGATGTTGAGCGCCTTGATGCGATGGTTGAGCGTGGATGGAGGAACTCCGAGCTTCGCTGCCGCTCCCGACGGCCCGCCGATTCGGGCCCGGCACTCGGCGAGCGCCGCTTCGATGGTCTCCCGCTCGCCACGGAGCGCGCTCAGAGCCGGGGCCAACGCCGCGGCCCGGGGTGGTGTTCGCACCGATTGTTTCGGCAGCCATGACTCGTCGACGGCAAACACCTCGCTGGAGCTCAGAATCACGGACCGCTCGATCACATTCTGGAGCTCACGGATGTTGCCCGGCCAGTCGTAGGCCTGCAACAAATCCAGCGTCTTCTTGTCAATCGAGCGGATGGTCTTCCCCGCCCGGGTGGCGTAGCGGTGCACGAAGTATTCGACGAGCATCAAGATGTCGTCTTGGCGTTCTCGAAGGGGCGGCACCTCGATAGGGAACACGTTGAGCCGATAGAACAGGTCCTGTCGGAAGTTTCCATTCGCGACCGCGGCGCCGAGATCACGATTGGTCGCGGCGATGACACGGACGTCAATGCGGATCGGCTGCGTGCCTCCGACCCGCTCAAATTCCCGTTCTTGCAGGACTCGCAACAGCGCGACCTGAGTCTCAGGCAGCAGCTCGCCCACTTCGTCCAGGAAGATCGTGCCGCCATCAGCCAGTTCGAAACGCCCAAGTCGCCGTTGGGTGGCGCCCGTGAACGCGCCTCTCTCGTGGCCGAACAGTTCTGAGGAGATCAGCGTTGGCGCAAGTGCCGCACAGTTCACGCTGACGAAGGCACGCCCAGACCTCCGTGATCGTTTGTGAACGGCGCGGGCAATGAGTTCCTTGCCGGTGCCGGTTTCGCCCGTGATGAACACCGTCGAGTCCGTGGGAGCCACCTTGGCAATCCGCGACAGCGAGGTCTTCAAGGCCTTGGAGGAACCGACAATTTCCTCAAACATCAGAACGCGGTCGACCTCGTCTCGCAGCGCTAGGTTTTCCCTATAGAGCTGATCCTTGAGCGCCCGGATCTCTGCGTTCGCCTGCTTTTGTTCGCTCAAAAGACGCGTGTTCTCGAGTGAAGTCGCCGCCTCCGATGCAAGCAGTCTGAGGATGGCCATTCGGCCGGGCGTGAAAGCGTGCGGGGTGAGGCTGTTTTCGAGGTACAGCAGCCCCACCAGTCTCGTCTGCTTGAGGAGCGGTAGGCAGAGCACAGACCGTACGGAGTGCCCCCGAATGTACTCGTCGGCTGCGAACGGGTTCTGCGCGGACGCATCGTGCAGGAGAACGCTTTCCTTCGTCCGGAGCACGTACTGAAGAATCGAGCCCGGCAAGTCCGCCGCCGTGATGCTCGCCTGGCGCAAGACGACGTTCATGTCATTGGTACTGGTTGTGGCCTCCGCCTCGATTTGGTAGTCGTCTGCTCGAGGAAGAATCAGGAGACCTCGTTCGGCGCCCGCGTGCTCAATGGCTGCTCGCATCAGCGCGTCGATCAGCCTCTCGAACACGATCTCCCCAGAAACCGCTTCGGACACCTTGATCACGGTCGCCAGATCGAGGTGCTCGACGGGTGTCTGTATCGTCGCGGTCGCATCGGCGATCGACTCCTCGGCTCCGATTTGCGGGTAGAGCTGCTCGAGTTGTCGAACCTTTGCATCCGCGCCCCAGCGGCGATAGCAGGAGCGGGCATCGCGCAGATAGGTCGCCGCAATTCTCTCGAAGCCGCGCGCCGCGTAAAAGCATCCGGCCCGCTCGTTGGCAATCGCCTCATTGTGGACAAAGCCCTGCGTGTGCGCCGAACGCACGGCTTTCTCATAGAGGTCTTGAGCGTCGAGCACGCGGCCTTCAATCCGGGCGATTTCCGCACCCACGATCGCGGCGCAATTCTCAAAGGTGACAGGGTTGTGCTCGGCCCACGCTTCGAGCTGCTGGTGGTGACCGGCTAGAGCTTCGAGGTGTTGCCGCCTCTGGTCGCCAGAGGCAACATCGTGCGCTGCCGCATGCGCGAGCGCACCGTAGAGGTGAAATTCGACGGTCTCGAAGTTTGACGGCGTGTTCCAAAGTAGAGGTTGCGCGTTCATCGCAGCGTCAACCGCAGACGCGTGGTCTCCGGCAAGAAATCGTGCCTGCAGCTTGCGGACCCAATAGAAACATTCGACAAACCCCAAATTGCGGTGGCTGGCCAAATGGAGCTCAGTATCACGCTCGTCATATCCCTCGTGATTCAGCCGCCCGAACGTCGCCGTGAATCCGCGGAGCGTCCGTGTCAGCCCGAGCTGCGTGCTGAGGACGTCATGCACAAGACTGAGTTGGGCCTTGCGGGAAAAAGCCAGGCCGCGTTCGACTTCCGCCTGGACTTCCGAGAGAGGCGCTCCGACCGCAAGGCTGAGCGCAAACGACGTGGTGAAGCAGTAACCCGCAAACGCCAGTTCGCCGGCCCGATAGAAGGCGTCGAACGCCCGGCGCACCAGGTCCTGGCCGCTGGCCGGGTGTTTCGTCCACGGCATCACGAGCGCGCCCACGGACAAGTAGGTTCGCGCCTGATAGCGAGTCAGGCCACGTTTCTCGACCAGGTCATATCCGAGTTGGCCAAACCGATATCCGTCTCGAAGGTTGCCAAACCGCGGCCCCGCAAGAAAGCCCAACCAGGCATAGCCGTAACACGACGCGTCACAGTTGCCGTATTCGAGGCTCAGGCTGACCAGGCGGCAGACCACGAGTGATGAGAGGTGTTCATCGAAGAAGAAGGACGGTGTCACGGCGTCTGAGAAGACGTCCAGCGTGTCCAGGACCTCGGGGTCCGTAATCAGTGGCGACGCCACGAGGTCTTCAATTTGCCGAGTCCCGAGCAGCGTCCAGATCCGTGCGTACTCGCGCATCGCATCGTCGCGGGTCGGATGTCTCGACCAGTCGGTACCGTCGCGGCGGAGCCACTCCAGGAACACGTCGAGTCCGCGGTCGCTCTTGTCCCAATTGGTGTACAGCGTGAGCCGCAAGCGCGTCATGACACAGAAGTCGTGGCGGTTCCTGGCGCGCTGCGATAGTCGCAGCATTCGACCTTCCGCCGCGACCATCTCTGACGTCAGCATTTCGCACTCGGCCATCAGCTGCTCGATCGAGAACACGAGCTCGTAGTGACGCTGCCAGGTCTCCTCCGTCAGGAGAGCGCTGCCGGCTCTGAGGTACTTGAGGGCGGCGTCGTATGCGGTCGCTGACTTCGCGCGCTTGCCGGCGATCAGATTCAGATCTGCGACCCGCTCGCGCTCTTCGACCGAGTCGATGAGATGCGACCCGCGATTGAGTTGGTTGACGATCTCGAAGATGGCTTCTTCGCGTTTGGCTGGAGGTGTGTGCTCGGCGAGCAGCATGCCGATGCGCAGGTGAGCCTCGGCGCGCAGGTCTCTCGGGATCAGGGAGTACGCGGCCTCCTGCACGCGGTCGTGCAGGAATCGGTACGAATCGCCCCCACGAAAGATGAGACCGGACCGCTCGGCCTCCCACAGATCGTGATGCATGGCCTCGACCGAACCCGGATACACCATCCGAAGCATCTCGAACTCTGCGCTGTTGCCCATGCAGGCGAACTGCTGGAGCGCCTCCTGGGTCTCTGCGGGCAGGCGATTCAACTTCCCGACCATCAGTTCGACGATATTGTCCGTAAAGCCTTTGGCGTGAATGCGGCTGAGGTCCCAGACCCAATGCCGCTCGCGATAATCGAATGAAAGCAGGCCCTCGTCGGCCAGAGCAGAAATGAATTGAATCGTGAAAAACGGGTTGCCCGTTGTCTTCTCGTGAATCAGTTCCGCCAGCGGGGTGGAGCGTTCCGGTTCGCAGTGAAGAGAGTCCGCCAGCAGTTGGCCCAGATCCTCGCGCCCGAGCGGTGTGAGAACGATGTCCTGCACGACCGCACCGGCCTGACGGATCGCATTGAGTTTGCGCACCAGTGGGTGCGTGGCATCGACCTCATTGTCCCGATACGCGCCGATGAGCAGCAGGTGCTGTAGGTCGGTCTGGGTCAACAAGTCTTCGAGCAGATCGAGCGTCGCCGCGTCCAGCCACTGCAAGTCGTCGAGGAAGAGTGCCAGCGGGTGCTCCGGTCGTGCGAAGACGCTGATGAAGCGGCGAAACACGAACTGAAATCGTCTCTGCGCTTCCTGCGGCGGCAGCTCGGGGACCGGTGGTTGTTCACCAATGACGTGCTTCACCTCGGGGACGAGATCGATGATCAGCCGCCCATTTGGCTCCAGCGCGTCACGAAGCGCGTCGCGCCACGTGTGCAAGTCGTCTTCGTTCTTGCTGAGGAGCGGCCGGACGAGGCTTTGGAATGCCTGCGCCAACGTCGCATACGGGATGTCGCGCTTGTACTGGTCGAACTTGCCCGATGCAAACAGGCCGCGCGGAGGGACGAGCGGCTTGTGGAGCTCGTTGACAACCGCAGACTTGCCGACGCCAGAGTATCCGGACACGAGCACGAGCTCTGACCGCCCGCCAGCGACGACGCGATCGAACGCCGTGAGCAGAGTAGCGAGCTCGTGGTCACGCCCGTACAACTTCTCGGGAATCACGAGGCTATCCGGAGTGTCATCCGCCCCGGCAGCAAAAACCTCGATGGCTCCTTGAGATTCCCATTGCGACAGGCAGCGCCGTAGATCGCGCTCAACTCCCGTCGCAGTCTGATACCGATCCTCGGCGGTCTTCGAGAGGAGCTTCATCGTGATCGCGGAGACCGCGGCCGGCACGCTCTTGAGTCGCTCGCTGGGTGCGACCGGTTGCCTCGCGATGTGACAGTGCACCCATTCCATCGGGTCGGAAGCCGCGAACGGCAGGACGCCCGTCAGCATCTCGTAGAACGTGACGCCAAGTGAGTACAGGTCGCTGCGGGAATCAATCGAGCGGTTCACTCGTCCTGTCTGCTCGGGTGCCATGTAGGCGAGCGTTCCCGCAACGAACTCGGGAGGCTCTGGCGCCTGGCGCTCGCGCGGGAGGCGCGACGCAATGCCAAATCCGGAGAGCTGAACGCGGCCAGTGGCGGAGTCGACGAGCACATTGGCAGGCTTGAGATCCTTGTGAATCAGCCCACATCCGTGGAGCTGCCCGACTGCGCCAGACAGCGCCGCGGCGATTCGGAGGAACGCTCCGATCTCCATCGGCTGCCGGACGAGGCGATCGAGAGGCTCGCCGCCTGTGTAGTCGACCACGAGCATC
>DASYIM010000048.1:0-17824 GCA_035997625.1 Gemmatimonadaceae bacterium | reverse complement strand
GAAGCAGGGAGCTGAAAGCCAAACTACGCTGAACAGCTTTTCAGCTCTTCCGGCGGCGTAGGGTGTCACGGAATCAGAGCCTCCGCGCCTTTCTTGCCACTATGAGCACGGGAGCCACGCGATCCGCTACTCGCGCGCATCCATAGCGCCAGTATAGAAGCTGAGAAGCTGCCTGGCTGACAAGGCTTTCAGCTCCCTGCTTCGGTATTCGATGGGCCAGCCAGGCACACAGATCCGTACGCCGCATTCGACCGGCATACTTTCTGCCCCCCTGGATCATCCAGACCAGCTTCTTCGAATGAGGTGCGGACATGAGCGCAAACGACAATCCCAACGCTGACTTCTCCGACGTCGGAGGCTCCGGCAATACCTCGAGCACGGGAAGCTCGGGCGGCACAGCGGACTTTTCCGACGTGAGTGGCGGCAGTTCGACAACTGCTCCGACAGCGAGTAAGACCTATACCGTCAAGGCCGGCGACAGCCTCAGCAAGATCGCCAGGCATTTTTACGGCGACGGCGCCAAGTGGAAGAAGATCCACGCGGCCAACGCCGACAAGATTCCGAATCCGGATCTCATCCATCCGGGTCTGCAGCTCACCATTCCAGACGCCTGAGGAGATAGCACAGATGCGAACGAGAGCACGGGCTGCCACACTGACGGGCGCACTTCTTCTTTTTGCGCTCGCCGCTTGCGGCAAGAAAAAAGATGACACCGCAGTTGCAGTCGACACGACGTCTGCCGGAACGATGACTGTCGCGGTCGACACGGCGCCGATCCGCGTCAGCGACATTCAAGTGGGCAAGAGCGTCGGCGCCGACAAGAAAGTTGCCGATCAGACCACGGATTTCGGCGTGCGCGATACGATGTACGTCGCGGTCATTACCGATGGCGCGGCGAAGGACGCCAAGCTCTCCACCAAGTGGACTTTCAACGGCAAGCAGACGGTGAAGGAAGACACTCAGACCATCTCACCGACCGGCGGCACCACCGTCACCGAATTCCACGTCGACAAGAAAACGGCTTGGCCAAAGGGGAAGTACAAGATCGAGGTGATGCTCAACGGAGTCTCGGCCGGCACGAAGGATCTCGAGGTCAAGTAGGACCTAGCCTCGGCGTATAGATCGCGGCACCTGGCGGGCTTGGTTCAATACCGAAGCAGGGAGCTGAAAGCTTTGCCACTATGAGCGCGGGAGCCACGCGATCCGCGACTCGCGCGCATCCACTAGCGCCAGTATGGAAGCTGAGAAGCCGCCTGGCTGACAAAGCTTTCAGCTCCCTGCTTCGGTATTCGATGGGCCAGCTAGGCACAGACATCCATACGCCGACCTATCCCTCGAGCTGGCCCGGTCATAGAAACACAAACGCCGCAGGCTCTGGGAGTCTGCGGCGAATCTATTTTGGCGGTTTCCCGCCGATACGTGCCACGCGCGCCGTCATTGGAACTCTACGTCCTACCGAGCGGCGGCGGGCAGCTTTCAAAATGTCAAAAAAGCAGTGGAGCTGAGGGGGATCGAACCCCTGACCTCTGCAGTGCGATTGCAGCGCTCTCCCAGCTGAGCTACAGCCCCGCGCGAACGCGACGGACTGTCCTCGAACCTGTTCGAGCCGATCCGTCGCACCGGATCAAAGCAAAAGCCCCGCGAGATTGGCGGGGCCGCTCTGATCTAAACCTAGCGGATCCACCCATAAAGTCAATACCCAACCGGAGTATCGGCCCTGTAACTCTTTGCCTGGCTTCACGATACCGCCGGGCAACCAGAGATAGGACGCGTCGACGCGGGGAAGGTAACATCCCCCGAATGCCGTCCGCTGCCTGCAAAGGACAATTCGTTTCGTTTCGCTGACCGCGATCCGCCGACGGCCCGATCATAGACCGTTTGGTATAGGAACAGACGGGTAGTCCCCTCAACGCCCAACGGATCTGTCCCTACGCCTGCAGCGCACAGCAAATGGCGTTCAGCGGGCAGCGGGTAGCTTGTAGTATGCGGTTGCAGTTCCGTCCCAATCGAGGATCCAAAAGTCTATCCAGCGATGGTATCTCCCCCGAGCACCGGCAGTATCACTCCGGAGATGTACGACGAGTCCACATTCGACGCCAAAAAGACATAGGCGGGCGCCAACTCCTCCGGCTGCGCCGGCCGCTCCATCCCCACGTCCTGCCCGAATTCCTTGACGTGCTCGGCATCGCCTGACTGAGTGTTGAGTGGAGTCCAGACCGGACCCGGCGCCACGGCGTTCACCCGAATTCCCCTGTCGACGAGATTCTGCGCCAGCGACTTGGTGAATGCGTGGATCGCGCCCTTCGTCGCCGAGTAATCGAGCAGGGTCTTCTCACCCTCGAGCCCGGTAATCGAGCCGGTGTTGATGATGCACGATCCTTTCCTCATCCTCTTCAGCGCGGCCTTCGTCATGTAGAAGTAGCCGAAGAAGTTCGTGCGAAAAGTTATCTCCAGCTGGTCGTAATCGATTTCTTCGATCGACTCCCGATTCTTCTGAAACGCCGCGTTGTTTACCAGGACGTCGACCGATCCGAACGTGTTGAACACCTTGTCGACGCAATCCTCGCAATACTCTGGATCGGTGACATCGCCCGGCAACAGCAGCGCGCGCCGGCCCTCGGCCTCGATTGCATCGCGTGTCTCGTTCGCGTCGCTCTGCTCTTCCGGCAGGAACATGATCGCGACGTCGGCACCCTCGCGCGCGAACAGAACCGCCACCGCCCTGCCGATACCGGAATCCCCACCAGAGATCAGCGCCACTTTCCCCTTCAGCTTGTCGGCGCCTTTATAGAGGGGGGCGAGATACTGCGGGCGCGGCTTGAGCTTCGATTCGAGTCCCGGAAATTCCTGGTGCTGCTTCGGCATCGGAGGTTGCGGGTGCGAGCGTATCCTCTGCAGCTCGGCCTCACGCGTCTTCAGCCCTCCGTGCGCGCCGTTTCGTCGACTCGAGTTCGCTTTGCGAGCGGAATTTCCATTGTTGTGATTCGATGCGCTGCTTTTCCTGCCGCGAGCGCGAGCGGACGTCTTTCTTGCTGTTCGCGTTGCCATCGTGACTCCTCTCTCCATGCTGACGATTTTGTGCTATCGAGAGAGGCAAAGCGCGTTCCCCCGCCCTCACAGGGCCACGATATATTTCGCCCGCATGTCACTCACCCTTCGCTTTCTTGGCACATCCGCGTCGCGCCCGACTGTCGAGCGCAACGTGTCGTCGATCGCCGTGATCCGCGAAGGCGAGACCCTGATGTTCGACTGCGGCGAAGGAACCCAGCGGCAGATGATGCGCTACGGAATCAGCTTCGCTCTGTCCGACATTTTTTTCACCCACATGCACGCCGACCACATGCTCGGAGTCATCGGACTCCTTCGTACGCTGGCGCTGCAGGGGCGTACCGAGCCGATGAACCTCTACGGTCCGGCCAGTTCCGAGAAATTGTTGCGGAAAGCGATCAGCCTCGGCAGCGAGAAGCAGCATTTCGAGCTCAGGGTGTTCGAGGTCTCCGCCGATGCCCCACTAAAGCGACGCGGCTACTCCATCATCCCGTTCGCCGTCGACCACGGCGACCGCATCGCCATCGGCTACCAGATAGCCGAGGAAACGAGGCTCGGCAGATTCAATCCCGATAAGGCTCGCGACATGGGCATCCCCGAAGGACCGATGTGGGGGAAAATCCATAAAGGCGAATCCGTCCAACTCCCCGACGGCCGAACCATCGCCCCCTCCGAGCTGGTCGGTCCGAGCCGTCCCGGACGGCGAATCGTTCTAACCGGAGACTCCCGTCCCTCCGAAAGCACCATCGCTGCCGCCACTGGCGCCGACGTTCTGATTCACGAAGCGACTTTCGCGACCGAGGAAGCTCCGCGCGCTCTGGAAACCAGCCACTCCACCGCGCGCGAAGCCGCCGAGGTCGCCGCCAAAGCTGGAGTGAGGAAGCTGGTGTTGACCCACGTCTCCGCTCGCTACTCGCGTGATACATCGGAGCTCGAGAGCGAGGCGCGCGAAGTTTTCCCGGCGACGATCATCGCCCGCGACGGAATGGAGATCGACGTCCCGTTCGAATCCGCGCTGCCGGGAGACTAGTGTTCGGAGGATACTCGGCAGGGAAGGAGGGCGGGGTCCTCGCAGGCGCTTTGCAAAGTGAGCGAGCAGCGAAGACCCGCGAGTGAGCGGAGCGAACGAGCGTAGTTAGGGGCTTCGCGCGAGCGAGCGTAGCGCCGGAGAGGACCCCGCCCTCCTGACCGGCGCGATTGTCCTAACTAGGAAGCCCGATCCACGCGGGTGAGCGAATTCGAGACCGGCATCGACCGCCGAAAAAGCAACGCGAGCTTTTCGTCCGTCAACGACTGCATGATCTTCTCCGGCGCCACCCGCGAGGTAACGCTCCGCGACTCCGGCCCGCTCCAGATATCCCACGCGTACCTATCGAGCCGCGCCGTCTTCCCACCCGGATGATGGAACACCACCATCGCGTTGCTCGCCCCGGGCACCTGCACTTCCACTCCCCAATTCGTCCCATCGGGTCCGCGGAACGGCTTTATCTGTCTTGCCATGTTTTCGGTTGGCTCAGTTGGGGGTCAGCACGAGCGGATGCAGTCGCTGCCGGCCCACGAATCCGGCGTCAATTTCGTGCCAGTACTGCACGCTCGGCTCACCGAGTTTCCAGCAATAGTACACATCGCGCCCGTCGATCCGACCGCGGAAATCAACCAGTCCGGTGTCCATCCCTTTGCAGATGACTCCGAGGTCGTTCAGCTCGGCGATGTAGTGCTCGATGTCGCTGGCCAGGCGCTGCGCTTCGATCTGCAACAGCTCGGCGATCACATCGGGGTGCTCGGGCCTTGAAGCTGCGGTGGCGATCTCGAACTCGCGCACCTTCTCTTCCCAGAGGCGGTGATCACGGACGAGGTCTTCGGCGATTCTCCTCACCAGGGGAAGCGTCCGATTTGCTTGTTCGACCGTGAACGTTTTTTCCATTTGTCTTACAGTGGCGGACGGGGAATTCCTGGTCAAGAGCGATTCCCCTCTTCCGACATTCTTTCCTGCAACCGTCTCTCGCGGCGAGCGCGCGCCGCCTCGTGTCGCCGGATCTCGTTCGGGGTCTCCGGCTCGAGCGGCGGCACCGGCACCGGAGTGCCGTTTCGATCGATGGCTACAAAGGTCAGATAGCACGAATTGGTATGCAGTCGCACTCCGGTCAGGAGATTCTCCGTCTCCACCCGTACACCGATTTCCATCGACGTCCGGCCGACGTAGTTCACACTCGATTTCATGATCAGCAGGTCGCCGACATGGATCGGCTCCCGGAAATCAACGCGATCGACCGATACCGTCACGCAGACCCGGCGCGCGTGTCGGATGGCGGACACCGCCGCCGTCGTATCCATCATGGACAGCACGACTCCGCCGAAGACATTGCCGAGTACATTGGCGTGCTGTGGCATCATCAGCTGCGAGGCCTCGTGCTGGCTCTCGTGGACGGCGCGAGCTGGCTCGGTCACGTTTGCCTTCCAGTCAATCTGTGCATGGGGGTCGCTTTCCGGATTGCCGGTCCTGGGTGGTGTTTCTTTGTCGGGAACTTGAGGGAGACCTGCTGGATGCTCTCGCCATACGCGGTCGCATCATTGAATGCCCGCGCCAGGGCGTGGCGCGTCTGCGCATCCACCCGCGGCTTGTCGAGCCAGAAAATCTGGACGAAGCTCGTGGAGACGAGCCCAAGCTTCCACTCGCGGCCGCCCCGGTCGCGCATCGCCAGCGCATTCATCTTGTGGCTCGAGTCGTAGCGGGACACCACGTCGTAGCCGTCGTGCTTCCAGCGACGATTGACCATGCCGCCCTCGCCGGCCGCTTCCTGAACCGAAGGATCGCGCAGCATCCTGTCCAGCTCGACCGGCCTGCCGTTGCGCAGGTCGATGACGGCGCGGGTGGTGTCGTCCTGATCGTGCTCGTCCGCTCGCTCGATCGACAGGCGATGCTCGATGGCGACGTACGGGCCCAGTACGTTGAGCACGTCCGTCTCGCCGACGGCCGTAATGTCGACATCGTCCTCGGGATCGTCGTCCGGCCCCAACAGCGGGGCGCGGGGATGGTCGCGATGGTAGCCCTCGGCGAGATGAACCACTGCGGTATCGTCAAAGATCATCGTCGAGTCACCGTTGGTCAGGTCGCGCCGGAAGATTCTTTCGCCGCTCAGCAGTGCCTTCGGAAAGGATCGATCGATCTCGCTCACGAATATCTCGTAATACTTGCCCCCGGTACGGGCCAGAATAAGCGGTGATCCCCGGATCCGCAGGCCGGAGTTGTCGCTCCTCACCCAATAGGTCTGGTCACCGGCTGACACCAGGAACTCGGCGACCGGAGGTGGGGGCGGCGGCAGCTCGCAGGCTCCGGCCAAAGAGAGAGAAAGGAAGACGATGGTTGGGTGACGCATTTCGGCAATATATCGGATCAGTTGGATTGCTTGCATTTCGCCATAGAGCAGTATCCTTGCAGCAGGCTCGCGCAGACGACGTTCACGGACCAAAATCGCAACTCCATAGTACTATCTGCGGAGCTCGATCGTCTGGACGCGGATACCGGGCTCGGCGTGATTAGATTTGGACGGCGTCCCTCCTGCATTCCATACCTTAAGAATGACTTTCCAGAAGATTAGCTTCGCGATGGCCACGGCGGCCGCCGTGGCTGCGGCGGCGCTTGCCTGCACTGCGTCCCAGGATACGCCGGCGAAGGCCAGGGCTACCGAGCTGCAAGCCGCCCCGGCTCGTGACCGCCCAGCAAATGAGTCGTCGACTGCATCCGTCGAGTCGCTGAAGAGCGCTGGTCCGGCGACCGCGGACACCGACACCGTTCGCCGTCCGGTTGTCGCCGCCGGCGAGCATCCGACGCCGCCGGTTCTCGATTCACTGATCAAGGGGACGCTGGCGGCACGTGGTCTCTACGTCTTCCGCTTCGGTGCCAACACGCGGCGGATGAAGCATCTCATTGGAATCGCTGATTCGACCGAGATCAACGCTCTCATCATCGACGTCAAGGACGAGTTCGGGCTCAACTTCGTGCCGACCGATCCAATGTTGAAGAAAAACGCGGGCACCCAGGTGAAGGCCGTCAACATGCGCGCGCTCGTCGATACGATTCGCGCGCACGGGATTCTGCCGGTGGCGCGCATCGTCGTCTTCAAGGATTCAGTGACCGCGCGCAACAACCCCGACCACGTGATTCGCAAGGCGGATGGCACGCCGTGGCGCGACAAGAAAGGCCAGACGTGGGTGAATCCATACGCGAACGCGATCTGGGAATACAACTTCCGCGTCGCTGAAGAAGCGATCAAGATGGGATTCGGCGAGATCCAGTTCGATTACATCCGCTTCCCCGAGCCGTTCAAGAGTCTGCCGCCGCAGGTTTTCCCCGAGCAGAACGGCCGCTCCAAGCCGCAGGTGCTCGCCGAGTTCCTGAATGACGCCCGTGCCCGTTTCGCGAAGATGGGAGTTCGGACGACCGCAGACATCTTCGGGCTGGTGACTACCGTCGGTGGCGCGCTCGAAGTCGGCCAGCAGTGGGAGCACGTCTCCCCCGCGGTCGATGTCGTGTTGCCGATGGTTTATCCGTCGCACTATCCACCGGGCTCCTTTCAGCTGCCGCACCCCAACGCGGCGCCCTACGATGTGATTCACATCGCGATCTCGCGAGCCCGCGAGCGAGATGCGAAGCTCGGGATCAAGAGCGATCACGTCCGCCCCTGGCTCCAGGCCTTCAGCCTGGGCAAGCCGCCCTACGGACCCCACGAGATCGAAGAGCAGAAGCGCGCGGTGTACGACGCGGGCTACGACGGTTGGGTGATGTGGGAGCCGGGATCGAGGTACGACAAGTTCCTTCCCGCCCTGGAAAAAACTTTCGTGTCGAGGAAAAAGAATCCGCCGGTTCCGAGGCCGGCGAACAGGCTGGACTAAATTCCTCGGCGTACAGATCGCGGTGTCTGGCTGGCTTGGTTCAATACCGAAGCACGGAGCTGAAAGCCAACTACGCTGAACAGCTTTTCGGCTCTTCCGGCGGCGTAAGGTGTCGCGGGGTCAGAGCCTCCGCGCCCTTCTTGCCACTATGAGCGCGGGAGCCACGCGATCCACGACCAGCGCGCATCCACAGCGCCATTATGGAAGCTGAGAAGCTGTCTGACTGACTGAGCTTTCAGCTCCCTGCTTCGGTATTCGATGGGCCAGCCACGCACCGAGATCCATACGCCGCAGCCAGCCTGAGCATAGCGCCCCAATCTCGACCCCGAGATATTACCACCAATGACGACCACCGTCTCGATCTCCGGAATGACCTGCGCTCACTGCGTCCGCGCCGTCTTCACTTCCCTCGCGGGAGTGTCCGGAATTGATCGCGCCGATGTCTCGATCGGCCGCGCCGTGATCGAGCACGATCCCACCGTCATGCCCGACCAGATTCGAGACGCGATCGCCATCGCCGGCTACGATGTGACTGAGCTCAAGGTCGATCGCCGCACCCTTCCGCTAGCGCCATGAAAACGCCCACCCACACTCCGCAGATCCAGGAAGACGACGAGCGGACAGTGGGTGCGCTGCTGGCACCTGACATCCTCGACCTGCTCGAGGAGAGTCCGGACGCGATCGCCGCCGAGACCGAAGAGCTGCACGCCAAGGATCTCGCCGACGTCGCGCAAGCACTGCCCCGCGAAATAGTCGCGCCGTTTCTCTCGGCGCTCCCGATCGGGAGAGCCGCCGACGTTCTCGAGTACCTGAACGAGGATCTGCGAACCGAAGTCCTCGAGACAATGAGCGCGCGCCAGGCGGCCGAGCTCGTCACGGAGATGACTCCGGACGATCGCGCCGACACCCTCGAGGGGCTCGAGGAAGAGAGCGCCGAGGAAATCCTCTCGGAGATCCCCGCCGCTGAGCGCGCCGAGACGGAGAAGCTGCTCGCCTACGATCCCGATTCCGCCGGCGGACTCATGACGACGGAATTCGTCTCCGTCTCGCAGGACACGCCGGTCGAGGAAGCACTTGCCGCGGTCCGCCGCATCGCGCGATCCGAGCGGCGAGAGGCTATGAACACGTTGTACACAACCGATGTGAAAGGCCGGGTACAGGGTGTCATGTCGCTGCGCGAGCTGCTCGCCGCGCCCGAAGGCAGCAAGGTGTCGGACGTCGCCTGGCAGGAAGTGCAGACAGTTCCCGTCACCGCCGATCGCGCCGAGGTCGCGCGCCTCACCCGCGAGTACGACCTCGTCGCCGTGCCGGTCGTCGACGAAAGCGGTGTCATCCAGGGCGTAGTGACCGTCGACGACGTCATCGATGCGCTGGTCGAGGAGCACACCGAGGACGTGCAGCGCTTCGGCGGAATGGAAGCTCTCGACGAGCCGTACACGAAAATCGGATTCCTGCCGATGATCGGCAAACGCGCACCGTGGCTGGCCGCGTTGTTCCTCAGCGAGATGTTGACGACGACGGCGATGGGCCATTTCCAGGGCGAACTGGAGAAAGCGGTGGTCCTGGCGCTGTTCGTTCCGCTCATCATCAGCTCAGGGGGAAATTCCGGATCCCAGGCGACGTCGCTGATCATCCGCTCGCTGGCGCTGGGGGAGATCAAGCTGCGCGACTGGTGGAAGATCGCACTCCGGGAGCTGCCGTCTGGCCTGGTGCTCGGCGTAATACTCGGCTCAATGGGGATTGCCCGAATTCTGCTCTGGCAGCAGCTGGGGATCGGGCAGTATCCGCATCCGAAGCTGCTCGCCCTTACCATCGGAGTCGCGCTGGTCGGCGTCGTCACGTTTGGATCGCTGGCGGGCTCGATGCTGCCGTTCCTCCTGCAGAAGCTCGGCTTCGATCCCGCGAGCGCGTCGGCGCCGTTCGTGGCAACGCTCGTCGACGTCACCGGCCTCTCGATCTATTTCTATGTGGCGTTGCTGATACTGCACGGAACTCTGCTCTAGTTAGATCATTGAGGCGAGGCACTGATCAAGGCGGGCGGGAGTACTCGGCAACTAGCTGGCTTGGTTCAATACAAAAGCCCGGAGCTGTCAGCGTAGTGAGCTTTGCAGCTCGGAGCTTCACTCAAACGCGTAAAGCACAGCTCCCAGCAGCAAGCTGACAAAGCTTACAGCTCCGGGCTTTTGTATTCTGGTGGGTATTGAGCGCCCAGATCAACATCCCGCCTTGACTGGATCAACGCCCCGCCTTGACCGTGCCCGACTCGGCGTGCGCCGGGATCCCGGTCCCTCCACTTCCCCGACTGGGCGTGCGTTTCTGCTTCTCGCCGTGGACGACGCTGGAGACGATTCCATGCTCCAGCCAGGCATGCTCCCCACGCAACACTTCCATCGCGACTTTGTAAATCGCCGGATCGTTGGGCCCGAACAACTGCTCGAAATGCACTCTGATCCGGTCGCGCGCTTCAATGCAGAACGCGTCGGCGAGCGTCACCGCTTCCTTTCTTCCCTGCTTCGCCAGCATCTGCGCCCGCACACACGCCGCAGACATCGCATACAACTCGGCGCCGATATCGACGGCGCGGAACAACACCATCTGCCTGCGCTCCAGCTTCGGCCCGAAGCGAACCATGGCGTGGAAGATGGATCTGCCCAGATGTCGAGTAGTGCGCTCGATGTAGCGGAGATGGCCGGCGAGCTTGCCGAATTCGCCATAGCGCCTGAGGCGCGATCCGTTCAACCAGCGCGACGGATACCACGTCAGATAGAACGGCGTCGCCTTTGCCATCGCGGAGAGTTTTTCCTTGAAGGTCGACTCGGGGTTGACGATGTTGAACGCCAGCTTGAAGTGGTAATCGACTGCTTCACGCGCGATGAACAGCCGCATGATCTCCGACGATCCCTCGAAGATCAGGTTGATGCGGAAATCGCGCATCGCCCTCTCGACCGGGATCGCCGGCTCACCGCGACGAGAGAGGCTTTCTGCCATTTCGTATCCCCGTCCCCCTCGTAACTGCATCGTGTCGTCGATGATTTTCCAGCCGGCTTCTGTGTTGTAAAGCTTGGCCAGCGCCGCCTCGAGCCTGATGTCATACCCCCCTTTCTCGTACAGCGCCGCCGAAAGCTCGGCGATGGCTTCCATCGCAAACGTGTAGGTGGTCATCCGCGCGAGCTTCTGCGCGACCGCCTCGTGCTTGCCGATCGGCTGGCCCCACTGCACGCGCTCGTTGCACCATTTGCGCGCGACCGACACCATCTGCTTCCCGGCCCCGGCACACCCTGCCGGTATTGTAAGTCGACCGGTGTTCAGCGTGACGAGTGCCAGCTTCAGCCCTTTGCCCTCGTCCCACAGAATGTTCTCTCGCGGTACTTTGACGTTCGTGAACCGAATCACACCGTTCTCGATCGCCTTGAGCCCCATGAAGCGCAAACGATGCACGACCTCGACTCCCGGCATGGCTGCTTCGACGATGAACGCCGTGATCTGCCTCCTCGGCTTGCCACCAATCACCTTGTCGGGCGTTCTGGCCATCACCACGAACAATTCGGCCCGTGTTCCATTGGTGCACCAGAGCTTTTCACCGTTGATGATGAAGCTCTTTCCATCCTCTGTCGGAGTTGCCGTGCAGCGCATGTTGGCCGGGTCCGATCCGGCATCGACCTCGGTCAGCGCGAATGCCGAGATCGCGCCTTTTGCCAGCCGCGGAAAGTATTTCCGCTTCTGTTCTTCGGTCCCGAAAAGCTTGAGTGGCTGGGGAACTCCAATCGACTGATGCGCCGAGAGCATCGCGGTAAGCGATCCGTCCTTCGACGTCACCATCTCGATCGCGCGTATGTAGCTCATTTGCGACAAGCCGAGCCCGCCGTATTCCTTCGGGATCTTGATGCCGAAGGCTCCCATGTCGCGCAGCTCCTGCACGGTCGACTCGGGAATCTCACCGGTGCGATCGATCTCTTCGGAATCGACGCGCTCCATGAAGGAGCGCAGCTTGTCCATGAACGGTTTGGCGCGCGCCTCCTCGGCGGCGTCGTTCGGTGGATGGGGATGGATCAGGTCGAGGCGAAACCTGCCAAGGAACATCTCGCGTACGAAGCTAGGGTGCGCCCATTCGGTTTCGCGCGCCATTTCCGCGGTGTCGCGCGCTTCTTTTTCACTCGCCGCCCCAACTGAACTAACCGACGTTTCGCTCATGTGCGCCTGATAAAGATCACTATTCCAATAATAGAGATCGCCGCAAATGAAAACCACTGTATCGCGTAGTTGCGATGCGGGCCCTCGTCCAGCGGCAATGGCTCAACCCGAGGTGGAGCGCTCGCCGATGCCGACGAGTCTGTAATAACGACGTAGTAGTTGGCGATTGGATACGGGAAAACTTTCGCGAGGGCGGCGCGGTCGAGGCGCCGAAAGGACTTCGGTCGAGCCGGATTTGGTGGAGGGAAGGGGCCTTTGGTGGGGAATGTCTCGACGAACCCGTTGGCGTTGACGGTATCGCCTTCACGCCAGGGGTTCAAATCAGCCGTCGTGCCGTCCGGAGAGTAGATCCAGCCGCGATTGACCAGCACCGCGGTGTCCTTTCGGTTGCGCAGAACGGGGGTGAGGATGTTGATGCCGGGCGAGCCGTTGCGACCGCGCAGGGTAAAGATGATCTCGTGGTTGTAGTCGTAGCTCCCGACAACCCGGACGCGGCGGAAATGGGCGGCGCTGGTGTCCGCCGGAAGGGAATCGAGGGGGACTTCCGGCGCGAAGCGTCGCTGCGCCACGAAAGCATTTTGCTTTTGGCGAGCGGACAGGCGCCGCAGCTGCCAAACCCCCAGGGACACGCAGACTATCGCGAAGAATATCGCAAGAACGCTGAGGATGAGTTTTCTGAGATTCACGCGCGAAATATCGCGCGTGTGCGGTCATGATGTCGGCGCCGGCTCCCCGTAATGCCCGAGGAACCCGTTTTAAAACAGCGACATCTGCTCTCCCAGCAGATCCGGGTCGACGGGGGTCTGGCCGAGTCGATACTGGAATTCACGAGCGGTCGCCGGGCTATGGCCGGAAAAGGTGTTGGCGACGTAACCGTAGATCCGCGAAACCTTCTCCGACAATTCACCGATGGCGTCGGACCACGCGTCGACCTCATACGAGCGATCCACTTGCACCCGGCCGTAATCGACAAGGTCGCGGTTCGGACCCATCCACCGTATGTAGGCAAAGTCTGCCGTCGGACGAACGGCGAGGCTCAACATCAGCTTTCGCGGAATCCACCGGCCATCGCTCAGTGTCAACGCGATATTGTGTTCGCGAAGCAGTGCCAGCACTCCTTCGCTTATCCAGCCGCGATGCCTGAACTCGATGGCAATCCGCAGGTCTCGCGGGACACGACCGAGAAACTCTACCAGGGCGGGCAGCTCGCCGGGTTGGAAGTCGGGACCGGTTTGAACGAGCACTGGGCCCAGCTTCTCGCCGAGCTCGCGCACTCTCTCGAAGAATGTCTCGGACGCCCCAGTCGCATCGCGCAGTCGTTGCTCGTGCGTGACCTCCTGCGGCAGCTTGAGCGCGAATATGAATCCCTTGGGAGTGCGGTCCGCCCAGCTGCGAATCGTCGTCGCTGGCGGGGAAGCATAAAAGGTCGAGTCCACTTCCACCGTGTCGAACGCCCTCGAGTACACGGTCAGGAATTCGGACGGCCTGGTACCGGTCGGATAGAATGGCCCAACCCAGGCGTCGTAATTCCAGCCCTGCGTGCCGATGTGGATCTCCGCGGACATGGGGTTCAATCGGGAGTCACGGGGCGCGGATGTCAAGCGAAGCGATGCCGGCGCCGCGTTCCGCACGGTCAGTCCGAGGTGCCGGGGTCGGGAACCGACCGGGGCGTCGTCTGCCGCCAATCACCGGCCACCAGATCGTCGATCCCGATGTCGTCCCGCACTTCTCCCCGGCCGGCGCCCTTTGCCCCGACGCGGGCCAGCACCGGCGGCGCCAGGAATGTCGTGGCAAGCACCATCAGTGTCAGCGCGCTGTACAGAGAGGGTGAGATAGCTCCGGTCGCCAGCCCCATTTGCGCGAATATCAAACCCACCTCCCCTCGCGGAATCATCGCCACACCAATGAGCGGCTTGTTCCCGTGAAACCACCACGGCGCGAAAGCCGCCGCAAACTTTCCGACTACGCCGACGAAAACGAGGAGTCCCGCCACCGCCAGCGTCGACTTCTCGGTGAAAGCCGAGAGCTTTACCGCCGCTCCCACCGTCGCGAAGAAAATCGGAACGAGAAGGTGTCCAATCGTCGTCGTTGCCCGCTCGATCTCGACGCGCTCGACGGTGCTATTGAGGACCATGCCGGCCGCGAATGCGCCCAGTATCATCGCCGATCCGATACCTGCCGCCAGAGACGACAGAACAAGCGCGAACGCGAACGCCACCACTGCCAGGGTTCCCGGCGCGCGAATGGATTGGATAGAGCTGAAAATCGGTCGCGCCAGAAAGGGACCCACCGTTACCGCCGCCGCGACGAACCCGACCGCGATGATCGTAGTCATGATGACGCCGGCGACGCTCCACGATCCGCCCGTCACCACGCCGGTAACTACCGAGAGCACGACGAGTCCGGCGATGTCGTCGAGCACCGCGGCGCCCAGCACCACCTGTCCTTCTCTCGATTTGAGCTGACCGATGTCGGAGAGCACCCGCGCCGAAATTCCCACCGAGGTTGCGGTGAGCGCGGCGGCGCAGACGAGCGCTGGAATCCTGTCGAGCCCGAGCAGGCCGACCACCGCTGCATAACCGAATACAAGAGGCAGTACGACACCCACTATCGCCACGGTGGTCGCCGTACCAAGAACTCTCGTCATCGACCGCAGATCGGTGTTGAGTCCGATCTCGAACAACAGCACGATCACTCCCAACTCGGACAGCGCCGCGATCACAGGGTCCTTCGGGTCGAGCAACCCGAACACCGACGCGCCAAGCAGAACGCCCGCCAGCAGCTCTCCAAGCACCGCGGGTTGTCCCGCGCGCTGCGCCAACGCTCCCAGCAGCTTGGAGGAGACGAGCACCGCCGCCAGCACCAGCAGCAGGTGTGGTATCGAGTGCGCGTCGCTCATCGATATGTCTCGAAGAACCCGGTACCCGTTCCCGACAGTGGCTTGCCGTCGAGACGGCCGGAGATCGTCGCGGTCCCTTTCATCTGGATAAAATACGGCCGCTGCTTGTCGCTGCCGAGCGGGTCGCCGCGTTCGGTCTCGCCGGCCCTCGTCCGCGGCCTCGTATCGGTTCCAATTGCGTCTTCGACAATGATATCCACCCGCAGAGTATCGCTGCCCCGCGCGTCCTGAAAACTCGCCCGATAGGGCACGCGCAGCGCCGTTGACCCGACACGCACCGTTCGCTTGTCCTCGTACGTTATCAGCCTGGGACGAAAGACAGCCCTGAATCCGAGCGAGTCGACGAGATAAACCAGAACTGGTGGTATCGACGCGCTGGTGTCGGCTGGATAGACGCGCCCGTAAAGGAATGTGTACTCGCCGGCGCGAGCCGCGCCCCAGTCCCACGTCACACCGCGCCACACACCCCAGTTGTGATCGTGATATGCCTGGGCATCGTTGAGGCGCTCGCACACGCCGTCTGTGCACAGCGTCCCGTTTGCGGTCGCTCGCAACGCGGGAACAGTGTAGCCGGATACTAACCCGCCCGAGGTCATCGACACACCGGGGAAATACGCCATCGGGGCCGGATGCACCCGCAGCGAAACCGAGACGTTTCCGGCACCGTTTTCCGCTGGGGCTGTTGCCCGCACCTGATAATCGCCGTCGGCGAGAAGAGTCACCCGATTGTCGCCAAAAGTCAGATTGGCGTCGGTAGTCGAGAATCGGACGTCGGAGCGGTCCAACGTCGCGGCGAACCGTCTCGTCTCTCCGCCCTGATCACGGAGAGTGATTCCCAGCTTGCCACCCCACTGGGTGCCCGTCACATCCCCGCCCACGATGAACGAGATGAACGCCCACCGCCTGCCGCCCTGCGACAACACGTTGAAGTAATGCCACTCCGCCCATGCATCTCTGTCCGCCACGCTGTCGGATGGCACGTGAAAATGATCGATCGAGTTCCGCAGCTCGAACACGCCGGGGGCGATCCACCTCCGGTCGGCCTCGTCGTCCACCCACTTGCCCGAGACGACATCTGGCTCGGCGCCCACCGCCAGCGACGCCGACGGGATCTCGCCCGAGGCATGCACCGGATGTTCGACTCCATCTTCGGCGCGCAAATAGAGCAGCCTGCCTTCGATCTGTGGGGCGACGGCGGCGACATCCTCGCGATGCCTTGGCGACGCCAGCACCTGACGGTACAGAAACGATGCGTGATCGATTGAGAAAAACAGTCCGCCGATGCCACCGGTCTTCATGACTTCGATGTCCAGTCCCTCGGGAAGGACGGTGATGCTCCCGCCCCCAACCAGCTTCTCGTTCCTGGCCTGCGACAACATCGCTTCTCCGATCGACAGCAGCACGATCATCACCGCCACGCCAACGCCGAACCCGAGAAAAAGCAGAATCGACCGCCAGGGGCGGTAGGCGATGTTCTTGAACGCAAGCTGGCCGATCACGACTGTCCCCCGCCCGCTCCCCCTGCAGCGACGCTCGCGCTGCCATCTACGACTCTGCCATCCCGCATGTGGATTTTGCGACGCGCCGCGTTCGACAGATCCTCGTCGTGGGTGACCACCACAATCGTCACTCCGTCGGCGTTCAATCGCCTGAACAGCGAAATGATCTCCGCGCCGGTGTGCGCGTCGAGCTCACCGGTAGGCTCGTCGGCCAGCAGCAGCGCCGGCCGGTTCGCCAGCGCGCGGGCGATGGCCACTCGCTGTTGCTCGCCACCCGACAGCTGCGACGGACGGTGCCGCCCGCGATTGCCCAGACCGACGTACGACAGCAGCTCGGCGGCGCGCGCTCGGCGCTCGTCGCCCGGCACCTTCGCCTCCGCCATCGGCAGTGCGACGTTTTCAAGCGCCGTGAGGATCGGCATCAGGTAGAACCGCTGGAACACGAAGCCGATGTTGCGCAGCCTGAACGACGTCGCCTGCCAGTCACTCATCGCATCGACGCGCTTGCCGCCGATCTCGACCGTGCCCGAGGTCGGCTGATCGATGGCGCCGATCAGGTTGAGCAGCGTCGACTTGCCACATCCCGACGGACCAACGATGGCGACGTAGTCACCTCGCTCGACATCCAGCGTCACTCCCTGCAACGCGTGCACACGCTCGGGGCCCAGTGCATAGTCACGATGCACGTCACGCAAAGCGACCACGACCCGGTCGAGGTGCGTTCCCGCCTCGGTCGGCTCGCTCACGCGATTGCCTCCCGTCGCAGCGACTCGGAGATGGGAAGCGATGCCGCGCGCCACGCCGGGTAAATTCCCGCGCCGATCCCGCTGATGATCAGCAGAGCGAGCGCAGTCCACGCCGCCTGCGGCTGAAAGAGAAAGAAATCAATCGCCGTCGGGAGTCCGGGAAACGCGGAAAGGATCGCATTCAGGTACCGCGCCGTGACGAGTCCCAGTCCAAGACCGAGCAACGCGCCGGCAATACTGATCGCCACGCCCTCGGCAACGATCTGCTCGACGATGTGCTCGCGAGAAATCCCGATCGCGCGCATTACCGCGATCTCCCCGGTCCGCTCGTTGACCGAGACGGTCATGAGTGTCGTCACCAGCAGGAATCCCACGAACAGGCTCACCGCTCCCAGTATCACCGCCAGTTGCCGGAAGTAGCTGAGTCTCTGGTCGACCTGCGCGATGGCCGTGGCGATGGAGATCGCCGAGACGGTCGGGATGTAGGTCTCGATCCAGTCGCGGACGCGATCGGGATCGGCGCCCGGTCGCACGCGAATCATGAACAG
>DASYIM010000047.1:0-4962 GCA_035997625.1 Gemmatimonadaceae bacterium | reverse complement strand
TCCCTCGTCCCTCTAACTTTCCCGCATGCCCAACCACCCCGACGTGATGGACAAGCTGGTGTCGCTGGCGAAGCGGCGCGGCTTCATCTTCCAGTCTTCCGAGATCTACGGCGGAACGGGATCCGTGTGGGATTACGGACCGCTCGGCGTCGAGCTGAAGAAGAATCTCAAGGATCGCTGGTGGCACGCGATGGTGCGGGCGAGAAACGACATCGAGGGGCTCGACGCGGCGATACTCATGAATCCCCGGGTCTGGGAAGCTAGCGGTCACGTCAGCGGCTTCGTCGATCCGCTGGTGGACTGCAGGAATTGCAAGAAGCGGCTGCGGGCCGATGATCCACGCATCAAAGGGACACCTGGGACTCCGGACGCCCAATGCCCGTTCTGCGGCATGAAAGGGACGCTCAGCGAAGCGCGTCAGTTCAACCTGATGTTCAAGACTTTCATGGGTCCGGTCGAAGACACCGCATCAGTGGTGTACCTGCGTCCTGAGACGGCGCAGGGGATCTATGTGAACTTCCTGAACGTCCAGCAATCGACGCGTCAGAAGATACCATTCGGAATCGCGCAGATCGGCAAGGCATTCCGCAACGAGATCACACCCGGGAATTTCATTTTTCGGACGCGCGAGTTCGAGCAGATGGAGATGCAGTTCTTCGTCGAGCCGGGCACGGACATGCAGTGGTTCGACTACTGGAAGCAGCAGCGGATGGACTGGCATCGCGGCCTCGGCCTGGCCGAGGCGAGGCTGCAGTTCCACCAGCACACAAAGGAGGAGCTGGCTCACTACGCGCGGGCCGCGTTCGACGTGCAGTTCGATTTCGGCGGCACGCTCGGCTTTCAGGAGATCGAGGGCGTGCACAACCGCGGCGACTTCGACCTGTCGCAGCATCAGCAGTTCTCCGGGAAGAAGCTGGAGTATTTCGACCAGCCGAACAATCGTCGCTTTCTGCCGTATGTCGTGGAGACATCGGTCGGGGCCGACAGGACGACTTTGGCGGTGCTGGTGAACGGATACCGCGATGAGGCGGTAGAAGGAGAGTCGGAGGGGAGGACTGTCCTCGGACTCCATCCGTCGATCGCTCCGATCAAGGCGGGAGTGTTCCCGCTGGTGAAGAAGGACGGAATGCCGGAGATGGCGCACCGCATCGCTGATGACCTGAGAGAAGCATTCCCGATTTTCTACGACGACAGCGGCGCGATAGGGCGGCGCTATCGGCGGCAGGACGAGGTCGGCACTCCCTTCGGCATCACCATCGATGGCGAGTCGCTCACCAACGCCACAGTCACCGTGCGCGATCGAGATACCCTCAAGCAGGAGCGCGTCGAGGCCGGTCAGCTCAAGGAATATCTGACGCGCAAGCTGACCCAGTGAGTGATCTGGACCTTCGGCGCCTGCGAGCTGAAGGCCAGGCCTTCATGGAAGCGATCTCGCGCGAGAGCTACCTCGCATATGCGGGACTCAAAAAGACAGCGGAGCTCCAGCCGATCTACGAGAAGTACGATCGCGCGCTGGGAAGGGAGGCGTTCGAGCTGACCCTCGATGCATTCCGCTCGGCGTCAGACGGTAGCGAAGAAAAGCGGTCCGCCCGGCTGCTGCTGGAGTGGGAGATTGAGTCTCAAGCGGCCAAGCCCCTGGCCGCTCTTGATGAGCGTGAGATCGAATGGGAAAACTCGGCGGTCATACGGTCACCGGATGGCAGGGTCATCCAGTACCAGGCCGCGCCGATCGAGATTGCCAACACACGCGACAGGGCGTTGAGACTGGCACTCGACGCCGCGAGATCCCGGCTGGTTGCAAAGGAGCACGCGCCTCTTCGTCTGGAGCGGCTTCAGCGCGAGAAGGAGTACATCGAATCGCTTGGGATCGCGCGCGACTACAACGCGTCGTTCGAGGCGGTCACTGGTATCTCGTTATCGGCGCTGGCGGCGAGCTGCGAGAGATTCCTGCGGGATACCAGGTCGATGTGGGACGACACTCTGCGTGGCGCGCTCCGGACCTCACTCGACATCAAACCGTCCGAAGCAAAGCGCGCGGACGCGCTGGCGCTGTTCCGGGCATCCGAATACGACGACGCGTTTCCGGGCGGCGACATGGAAGCGGTGATACGGCGCCAGGTAACTGAGATGGGAATCGACCCGACTGCGCGCGGTCGCATCGTCTTCGACGTCGGCGAGCGGGAGGGGAAGCGCTCCCGCGCCTTCTGCTCACCCGTGCGAGTACCGGAGGAAGTCTATCTCGTGCTCCGACCGCACGGTGGCCAGAGTGATTACAACACTTTTCTTCACGAGCTCGGCCACGCCCTGCACTTCGGTTACGCCAGCTCCGACTATGCGTTCGAGTTTCGCTGGCTGGGCGACAACTCGGTTACTGAATCGTACGCGATGCTGTTCGACCACCGGATGCAGGACAGGGGATGGCTGCTCCGCTACTCGAAGCTGGGTACGAACAGAGTCGGCAGATTCCTGCGCAGCGCCGGCCTCGAAGAGCTCCACTTTCTGCGACGCTACTGCGCCAAGTTGATCTACGAGCACTCGCTCTACAGTGGTGAGGTGGAGTGGTCGTCGCTTCCCGATCTGTATGTATCGCTGCTCAGTAATGCCACTGGATTCGAGTACGATCCCGCCGATGCTTTTGTCGATGTGGATCCCAGATATTATTCCGCCCGCTATCTCAGAGCCTGGCAGCTGCAATCGATTCTGAACGAGGAGCTGACCTCGCGCTTCGACGTCGATTGGTTTCGCAATCCGAGCGCGGGGCCGTGGATGGCGCGCGAGCTGTTCGCGCAGGGTCAGCGAGAGAACGCGGAGGAAATCGCCGCGCGCGCCGGTGCGGACAAGCTTTCTTTCGAGCCGCTGATTCGAAAAATCGAGGGGCTGCTTGAGTCCTGATTGGCGGGCCGCTGAAGTCGAGACGGTGACGCGGCTTCGCGAGATTATCCGCTTCGACACCACCAATCCGCCCGGCAACGAGCTGCCCCTCGCGCGCTACCTGAAGAACGCGTTTACCGCGGAGGGAATCGAGGCGACGCTCCTCGAGCCCACGACGAATCGCGCCCAGCTGATCGCCCGGATTCCCGGCAGCGGCGCCCAACGTCCGGTACTGCTGCTCGCGCACATGGACGTCGTTGGAGTTGAACGGGAGCGCTGGAGTCACGATCCTTTCGCCGGCGAAATCGCCGACGGCTATCTCTACGGCCGTGGCGCGATCGACGACAAGGGGATGCTCGCCGCCAACCTGATGGCGATGCTGCTCGTCAAGCGGATGCTCGTGGCAAACCGCCAGACACTGTCGAGAGACATCGTTTTCGTCGCGACTTCGGACGAGGAAGCCGGCGGCGAGTGGGGAATGGGATGGCTCGTCGCCAACCATCCGGAGATGCTCGCCGCCGAGTTTGCGCTGAACGAGGGTGGCAGGACGCGGATCATCGAGGGCGGTCATACGTACCTCGCTGTCCAAAGCGCCGAAAAGATCTCACACGTGGTGACGCTCACCGCTCATGGCAGTGCGGGTCACGCCGCGATTCCGCTGCCCGACAACGCGATTTTCCGGCTGGGTCGGGCGCTCGATCAGCTCTCACGGCACGCCGAGCCGATCACGCTGACCGACACGACGCGACTCTTCTTTTCACGGTTGCTGGAGATCTGGCCCAATCCGCAACAGAAGAGGGCCATGCACGATCTCCTCCTGGGAAATCGAGCAGCGAGCGCGCACGGCGCGACGGTTCTTTCCGAGACGCCAGTCTTCAACGCGGTTCTGCGCAACGGCATTTCGCCGACAATGCTGCGGGCCGGAATGCAATTCAATGTGATCCCGGATACCGCTACCGCGGATTTCAACGTGAGAACGCTGCCCGGTCAGTCCATCGACGAAGTCGTGGAGCGCATGCGCTCGGCGGTCAGAGAGCCCGATGTCACGCTGGACATCACCCACCGCGGCGAAGAGGCTCCGGCGTCGGACCCGGAGTCTCCGATGTTCCAGGCGATCGCCACTGCCGCGCGTGAGCTCGATCCGGCGATTGCGGTGGTTCCCTATCTGAGCACCGGCGTCACCGATAGCGCTCGCTTGCGCCGGCTCGGCGTCAAGGCATATGGGATCCTGCCCTTTCCGATGGCGCAAGCCGACGAGGAGCGCATGCACGGCAACGATGAGCGCGTGCCGATAGCCTCGCTCCACTTCGGCACGCGACTGATTTACGGCGCGATCTCGCGTATCGCTCGTTAGTCCAGAGCGCGTTTTCTAGGCATCTCGGTTTGGGTCGAGTCGGTGTATCCCCTTCGGCCGCTACGCTCGCTTGGTCGGAGCCGCTAACTACGCTCGTTCGCTCGGCTCACTCGCGCGTCTCCTCCTCGCGCTCGCTTTGCAAAGCGGCCTACGGGGACACACCGCCTCTCCCACAGAGATCTCTAGCCGCGCGCCGTCGTCTGCTCGCTTTCGTCATCGCGCGCGTCCACGCGACGATTGCCGGCGCGCGGGATCGCTCCCCATCACGGACCAAAAGCGCGGCGGGCTTCGTCCGCCCGTGTACGAGCGCCGCGCGACGAACCGAGGGTCGACGTAACGAGCCCGAACGTTCGAGATCGCGGCGGGGGAAGGAGGGCGAGTGCTCTCGCAGCGATGACCACCGAGCGAATCGGATCGCACAAATCGGGTACTAAGTTGCCGGTTGGGACCTCACCGCGACTCGAGGTGACCCAGCGCGAGATCTCAGAGCGAAGAGGGCACTCGCCCGACTGACCCGCTCCGAGATCTCAAACGTCCAAAGCTAGTAACTATCGACCCTGCAGCTCGTCGGCGATGCGCGAGCCGTCGTACATCTTTCGCAGCGCTTCGGGTATCGCCCGCGAGTGTACACTCACGGTTCGACCGACTGCATCCGAGAAGATGAACCGGTTCGACACGCCTTCGATGTTCGAATCGAACACCAGACCAACCACCTCGGCGTTCTTGTTGATCACCGG
>DASYIM010000046.1:0-1654 GCA_035997625.1 Gemmatimonadaceae bacterium | reverse complement strand
CGGGCCCACCGGGCTCGTGCTCGCACTCTGGCTGACGCGACTCGGCGTCAAAGTGCGAATCATCGACAAGGCCTCCGAGCCCGGCACCACTTCCCGCGCGCTCGCCGTTCAGGCGCGGACGCTCGAGCTCTATCACCAGGTCGGCTTGGACGACGCCGTGATCGCGGGCGGTGTCAAGATCCAGAATATCAACTTGTGGGTGAAGGGCCGCCCAAAGGCGACTGTGCAGCTCACCGGCGCTGGTGAGAACCTGACGCCGTACTCGTTCGCGCTCGCCTTCCCGCAGGACGACCACGAGCGGCTGCTGGTCGAGCGGCTGGGCGCGCTCGGCGTGCGGGTGGAGCGCAGCACGGAGCTGCTGCGGTTCACGCAACACGATCGCGGAGTGACGGCGACGTTGCGACGGCCCGACGGCTCGGAAGAAACGTGCGACGCCGAGTACCTCGCGGGATGCGATGGCGCGTCTTCGGCGGTTCGCGCGCAGCTTGGCGTCGGATTTCCGGGTGGGACGTACTCCGGCCTGTTTTACGTCGCCGATGTCGTGGGAACGGGTGCACCGAGAAACAAGGACCTGCACGCCGACATCGAGGACGCCGACTTCATTCTCCTCTTCCCCCTCGAGGGCGATCACCACTGGCGACTGGTGGGAACCGTCCACGATTTGCCCGCGGGCGAGCACGGCGCACTCACCTTCGACGACGTGAAAGGCAAAGCCATGGAGCACCTTCGCCTCAACGTTGAGGCAGTGAACTGGTTCTCGACCTATCGCGTTCACCATCGCGTTGCACTCCGCTTCCGCGACCGGCGCGCCTTCCTGCTGGGCGACGCCGCTCACATTCACAGTCCGGTCGGTGGTCAGGGGATGAACACGGGGATTGGCGACGCCGTGAATCTGGCGTGGAAGCTGGCGCTGGCGTTGAAGGGGGGTTCGTCAGAGCAGATCCTCGACACCTACGAACCCGAGCGGATCGCCTTTGCCCGTCGACTCGTCGCCACCACCGATCGTGGGTTCGTGATCGTCACCAGTCGTGGTGCTCTGGCAAGGCTGATACGAACGCGAATCGTTCCGCTGGTGTTGCCACTGCTTTTCCGGTTGCGGGCGTTCCGCGAGCTGCTGTTCAGGACGGTGTCTCAAACGCAGGTCAATTATCGCAACAGCGCGCTGAGCGAGGGCGCGGCGGGAAAAGTTCGCGGTGGAGACCGGCTGCCGTGGGTGCGGCTCGATTCGGGTCAGGACAATTTCGAGGCGCTCACCACACTTGAGTGGCAGGTGCATGTCTACGGGGAAGCGCGACGTAACCTGAAGGATGCATGCGCGGAGTTAGACGTTGCGCTCCTCGTGTTCCCCTGGAAAACGGAGATGCGGCGCGCCGGGCTTCAGAAGGACGCGCTGTATCTCGTACGACCGGATGGCTACGTAGGGCTCGCTGATGCGGCAGCCGACGCTGAAGGACTACGTCGGTATTGTGCTAGCTGGGTACCACGATTGTCCGCTTCGCGTCGGTAAAGTCCGTGTAGCCCATAGAGCACGTCGATTTTCCTGACGCTGACTGGCAGTCATTTGCCAGTCAGCGTCAATCTTCGAAGCACACGTATTCGGGCTGTTCACCGCTCCGATGCAGCAGCAATCGCATCGCCTTCGTCCAGGCTTCGC
>DASYIM010000045.1:0-15588 GCA_035997625.1 Gemmatimonadaceae bacterium | reverse complement strand
CGGCAGCTGAAAGCTCACCGAGTCGCCCGACTGGTAGGTGTAGTACGCCTCGGCGCCTGAAGCGAGCGGGTGAATTATTTCGTCGTCGCTCACATCCGCCTTTGCCAAACCCGATCCGATCCAGAGAGTCTCACGTCCCGGCGCGTAAGGAATGTCTGTGTCTGTGCCGAGGTCGATATCGCCCTTGCCGATGCCATCGATCATCGGAAAGGCGCTGCGCGCGCCTTTGACATCGATGACGGCGCCCTTGCCGCGCTGCCACATCACGTGCGAGGCGCGCTCGCTCCGCAAGAGCAGGCGATTGCGACCGATCTTCTTGAAGCCCATCCCGACTGACAGCCGCTCGTAAGCGTTCGCATCGTACGCGGTGAGCGTCGAGTCTTGGACCAGCCTCGACTCGCGCGCCCGCAAGAGAAGGTCGCGGGCCGCCGCATCCTTGAAAGCGCTGGCCAGCACCGAAGGAGTCACCGGCAGCCTTTTGGCGAGCCTGATCTCCTTCCGTGACGAGTCTCGGGCGCGGCCGTGCGCGCGCAGTGAATCACGGCGGAATTCGCGGCGAACCTCTATCGAGTCTCTTCTCGCCTTGCTCAGGCTGTCCTTCTTGTCCTGATCGATCTGGATAGTGGCCGACTGTGCGAACACTACCGCGGCGAGAAGAGCCAGCATTTTCTAATGCCTCGTTGGGTTCGGGATGTTGTAGATGAACCCGATTTGCCAGAGTACGAGATCGGTCTTGCTGCTCCGAACGTTCAGCGTGACCGTTCCGTCAGGATTGTCGACGATATCGCCTTTCTTGAGATACGTCGCCGTGCCACCGTAGTGGTATTTGGCTCCGAGATTGAGCGCGCCGAAGGACTTGCCGAAGGGGATGAGCAGGCCGCCGCCAAACACGCCGGCACTCGTCCAATCGCCGTGATTGGTATGGCAGGTATCCTGGATGGATTGATCGTCAGCTGAGACACAGGATTCCGTCCAGAAATTCACTGCCGCATAAGAGGCGCTGGCGTAAGGCCTGAACCAGCCGTCGGGAATCTGCAGCTGCAGTCCGAGCGCTCCGAAAGCAAACCGGTTGTTGGTGTCGAGGTTGAGCAGGACCCGCCCTGTTCCGATAGACCCGACATCAAGGTGCTCGTGTCCGTACTGCACCCCGCCTCCATCCGCGCGGATACTGAACCAGCCCTTGGGATCGATCTTATACAGGCCCGTGACGTCGAACCCGTATCCGGTCGGAACGTTCTCGGCGAAAACTCCCTTCGGTTGGGAGATGGCGAAATCGGCACCGATCGAGAAACGCGAAGCGAATGGACCGGCATTGTAGACGATTTGCGCTTTGGCCACGGTTGTCGACGCGAAAATGCAAGCAGTGCTGAGTAGAAACACGGCTTTGGACTGCATAAGTTCTCCTTCGGGTTTTTGAATCAGCGCTTGCAGGGACGGTGCCCGGGTCTCCGCGGAACGCTATATCATGTTACGGGAAGCAGTTAAGTCGAGTTTCACACTCGGTGAAACACGTTTCCGCCCTCTCAGAGTGACATCCCTTGTCGTTTTATGGTGACAACTCTCGATAGTTCCACTCCCGCCCTCAGAGTCCAGGGCCTCAAGAAGGCTTATGACGACGTCGTCGCGGTGGACGGACTCGATCTGCAGGTGGAGGCAGGCGAGTGCTTTGGGCTGCTCGGTCCCAATGGCGCGGGGAAGACCACGACGATCGAAATATGCGAGGGCCTTCTCACCGCGGACTCGGGAAGCGTGGAGGTGCTCGGCCGGCGGTGGGAGTCGAATGCAGACGAGCTGCGCGAGCTCCTCGGAATTCAGCTCCAGGATACCCAGCTCACCGAGAAGCTCACCGTCGATGAGACGCTGACGCTGTTCCAGAGTTTTTACCGCCAGGCGCGGGATGTGGGTGAAGTCATCGATCAGGTCGAGCTGGGTGAGAAGCGATTCTCGCGCGTGGGGACGCTCTCGGGAGGGCAGAAGCAAAGGCTGGCCGTCGCCTGCGCCCTGGTGGGCGACCCGCAGCTGCTGTTTCTCGATGAGCCGACCACCGGGCTCGATCCCCAGTCGCGTCGTCAGCTGTGGGACCTGATCTCGAAGTTTCAGGCGGAGGGGAGGACGATCGTTCTCACGACGCACTACATGGAGGAGGCGGAGCGCCTTTGCGATCGTGTCGCGATCGTCGATCACGGTCATGTGATCGCGGTGGGGTCGCCGCGTGAGCTGACTGAATCGCTGGACGTCTCTCACCTCCCGCCGCCCGAGCCGAGGAAGACGACGGCGACGTTAGAGGATGTGTTCGTCTCGCTCACCGGGAGGACACTGCGCGATGAGTGAGCCTCGTCCGATCGAGCCGTCGCCACGTCCTGGAGTTAAGCGTGTGCCGTTTCCGCTCAGCGATGATCAGTTGGCGCGTGAGGGAAAGCCGCTGATGCGCCGCGGTTTTATGAAGAGCTCGATGGTTCAGCTCACGCTGGTGCGGTTTCGCGAGTTCATCCGCGAGCCCGAGGCGGTGTTCTGGACTTTCGTCTTCCCGATCCTGTTGGCGGCGGGCCTCGGCATCGCCTTCAGACAGCGTGGTCCCGACAAGCTGCAGGTCGGTGTGCTCAGCACGGCGCCGGCCAGCGCCGAAGTAGTGCAGGCGCTGAAGAAGGATTCGACGCTGGTGGTGGAGTCCTACGACGACAGTGCGGGTGCGCGGGCACTGCGCACGGGCAAGATCGCGCTACTGGTGGTTCCAACGGCGGCGCGCGATTCGGTTCGCTACGTCTACGATCCTGCCCGAGGGGAAGCTGGGAATGCCCGCGTGATCGTCGATCGCGCCGTGCAGGTGGCGGCTGGTCGGGCGGATCCGGTTCGCGCGTCGGATACCTACGTGACGGAGCCCGGCTCGCGCTACATCGATTTCCTCATCCCGGGCCTGCTCGGCATGAATCTCATGGGCTCCAGCATCTGGGGACTCGGATTCGCCATTGTGACCGCGCGCAGCAAGAAGCTGCTCAAGAGACTGATGGCGACGCCGATGTCGCGGGTGCAGTACCTGCTGTCGTTTCTCGCCTCGCGGCTGGTGTTCCTGATCCTGGAGGTCGTCACTCTGGTAGGCTTCGGACACTTTGCTTTCGGCGTTCCGCTGCGCGGGTCGCTCGGGACACTGCTGTTGATCTGCCTGCTCGCCGCGGTGTCGTTTGGCGGACTGGGGCTGCTCAGCGCTTCACGCGCACGCACCACTGAAGCGGTGTCCGGAATCATGAACTTCATCATGCTTCCGATGTGGATTTTCTCGGGGGTGTTCTTCTCGTCCGCGAATTTTCCCAACGCGGTGCAGCCGTTCATCCGCCTGCTGCCGTTGACGGCGGTCAACGACGCGTTGCGGGCCAACATGCTCGAGGGCGCTTCGTTCGCCGCAGTTTCCCCACAGATGCTCGTGATTCTCACCTGGGGAGTGATTACGTTTTTCGCCGCGCTGAAGCTTTTCCGCTGGCGCTGATTTCGTGAGCGATCCGACTGCGATCTCACCTAAGAATGTTCTCGCGGTCAACGAGTCGCTTTCGATTCCACGGGGCGAGCTGGATGTGCGGGTCTCCAGATCATCTGGAGCGGGCGGGCAGCACGTCAACAAGACGTCGTCGCGGGTAGAGATCTTCTGGAACGTACTCGGCTCTCGGGCGCTCGATGAGGACCAACGTGCTCGTCTCCGCACCAAACTGGCGTCGCGTTTGACGAGCGATGGGAGTGTGCGCGTCGTCGCCAGCGACATGCGCAGTCAGAGCCGAAATCGCGAATTGGCGGAAGAGCGTCTGGCAGATTTAGTCAGGCTTGCGCTTGTCGTTCGGAAGAAACGTCGGCCGACAAAACCGACCCGTGCGTCAAAGGAAGCCAGGCTGGAATCGAAGAAGCTTCAGTCGCACAAGAAGCGCGGGAGGCAAAAGAAGAATTTTGACTAGTCCCCTCTCGGGGCGGTTAGATTTGCTCACCTTCCACCCGTTCGACCCGAGACTTCCCCTCATTGAACGACGGACGCAAGCACGCTCCGCGCGCGCAGATTCTTGCTGCGTTCGCCTCCATCTACCTGATCTGGGGATCCACTTACCTCGCCATCAGGTACGCCGACCAGACGATCCCGCCGTTCATCATGGGCGGGATTCGATTCCTCGTCTCGGGTGCGCTGCTGTATGCGTGGGCCAGATTTCGCGGCGCGCCGGCACCCACCCGCGTCCACTGGCGCAACGCGATCATTGCCGGCGGTTTTCTCCTGCTCGGCGGAAATGGCGCTGTGGTCTGGGCGGAACAGTTCGTCCCATCCGGAATGACCGCGCTCCTGGTCTCGATTCTTCCATTCTGGCTCGTGATTATCGAGTGGGTCCGCCCGCCGCGGCAGCGACCACACAGCGCGGTGCTCATCGGATTGATTCTGGGCTTCATCGGAATCGTGGTCCTGATCGGACCCGCCGATCTCGGTGGCCACGGCGACGTGCGACCGATCGGGGCGCTGGTGCTGATACTCGGGTCGCTCTCGTGGGCGATCGGATCTTTCTACTCGCGCGACGCCGAGCTCCCGGAGTCGGGCCTGCTCACTACCGGGATGGAAATGCTGGGCGGCGGTACCCTGCTGTTGATCGTCGGAGCGCTGAGTGGTGAGCTCTCACGCTTCGACATCCACCGCATCTCTGGCGCGTCCGCGGGGGGATTGCTCTATCTCATCACCTTCGGATCGCTGCTCGGCTTCACTTCGTACATCTGGCTGCTCGACAAAGTGTCTCCGGCGCGGCTGGGCACCTATGCTTACGTCAACCCGGTTGTGGCGGTGATACTCGGGTGGGCGATTGCCAGTGAGCGGTTGTCCATCCGGACAGGCGTCGCCGCCACCATAGTAATTTGCGCAGTTGCCCTGATTACAACCGCTCGCAGCACCCGCTCACACGGGAGCTCGGGATGAGACCAGGTCCAATTCGGTAAACCGCATGTCCCAGATCGATCCGTGCGCTCAGCGACTCACCAGCCAGCATTTGATCGAGCCAAAGTTCGATAAGGCGGGCGACGTCGTCAGCCTCCTCGGCGCGGTGCAGGCGCAGGACTACGCGATGTCGAAGTGGGCTCTCGGCCAACGGATGCACGGCGCTACCGACGCCGCCATCGAAAACGAGATCAGCAACGGCGCCATTCTTCGCACACACGTACTCCGCCCGACGTGGCACTACGTCGCGCCCGCTGACATTCGCTGGATGCTGGCCCTTACCGGCCCGCGAGTCAAAGCAACCCTCGGCCACTATGACCGCCAGCTCGGTATTGGACCGTCGGTTATTCGCGGAGCCCAGAAAGTCATGACCACGGCTCTCCGCGGCGGGAAGAATCTGACGCGCGCCGAGCTGGCGGCAGTCATGACAAAAGCGGGGATTCGAACTGACGGTACCCAGCGCCTCGCTCGACTCGTCATGCACGCCGAGCTGGACGGCATCCTTTGCAGCGGTCCCCGTCGTGGCAAGCAGTTCACGTACGCGCTTCTCGAGGAGCGTGTACCTCCGGCGAAGAAAATGGATCGCGAGACTTCGTTGCGCGCACTCGCGGGAAAGTATTTCGCTACGCGCGGCCCGGCGACCGAGGCAGACTTTGCTTGGTGGTCGGGGCTGACGATGGCTGACGCGCGAGGCGCCATTCAATCAGCGGGATCCAGTCTCGAAATGGTCGTGATCGGCGGACGCAAACACTGGCTCGGCTCGAGCAGCACGCTGAAAATGAAATCGCCTTTGGTACGCCTCCTTCCGAACTACGACGAGTACTTCATCGGGCTCAAGGATCGCTCGGCGATGCACGCCAAGCTCAAAAGCCTGGGCATTCAGGCGAGCCTCGGCGGGTTGTCCGGACACATCCTCATCATCGACGGACAAATTGCCGGTGGCTGGAAGCAGACGTTGAAGCCAAAATCTGTGGCGGTGAAGATCAGGCTGCTGAGACCGTTGACGCGGGTCCAGCAGCGCGCGGTCGAGACAGAAGCAACGAGGATGGCGGCGTTTCTGGGGCTGCCGCCGCAACTCGACATCGGAGTGTAGATGAATTGGCAACGGCACGCGCTTGACTACATGATCGCAATCACGCTAATGCCGTGGTTTCACCCGGGTCGGATGCTGGTCTGGGTGTTGATCGCCGTAGCGGTGATCGCGGCCATCATCGGACTTCTCTTCCTCACTCGCGGCACGGCGGTTCGACGACTTCGCGCGGTCGGCGCCGATGGCGTGCCCGTTTCCCCAAATGAGGCAGACTTTCCTCTGACCGTCTCGCTACTGACCGGAGCGACGCTGCTTCCCGGAAACCAGGTGGAGATCGTCCTCGATGGCGGCGTATTCCCGCGCCTCTGGGAGGATCTGCGCGGCGCGAAAACGTCGATCATCGTGCAAATGTATTTCGCCAACGCGGGACAGGTGACGGAGGCTCTCGCCGGAATTCTCATCGAGCGCGCGCGGGCGGGCATCACGGTCTACCTCATTTACGACGCATTCGGCGCCAGCGCACTTGGCGGAGCGTACGCGGATCGGCTTCGCGAAGCGGGAGTGCAAGTTCTGCCATTTCGCCCCCTTCGATTCCGCAACCTCTGGATAATTCAGAATAGAGCGCACATCCGGAGCGTGATTGTCGACGGTGAGATTGGCTGGACCGGTGGATTCGGCTTCGACGACAAGTGGCTGGGAGATTCTCGCGCCGGCACAGGTTGGCGGGATACGAGTGTCCGTATCAAAGGTCCGGCAGTGCTCCAGCTGGCTGAGGCCGGAGTCGCGGCGTGGGCGGAGGCTAGCGGCGATTTATTCACCGGTCGGGTTGCGAGTCCTCGCTGCGATGGAGGAGTAGAGGCCGCGGGAATGCTGTACACCGCTCCGACGCTCGGAAGCACCCCGGCCGAGCGTTTCCTTGCGCTGTCAATCGGCGGCGCCCGGAAGACTCTTTTCATCACCAATGCCTATTTCGCCCCTGACAAGAACTTCGTCGCGTTGCTCGTCGACGCGGCGACTCGGGGAGTGGACGTGCAGCTGCTGGTGGGAGGTCCGCGCACCGACGTTCGCGTCGCACGGCTCGCCGCCCACGGACGCTACGACAAACTGCTCGCGGCCGGTGTTCGCATCTACGAGTACGACCCGACGACTCTGCACGCCAAGACTTTCGTCGCCGACGGAGTCTGGTCGAGCGTCGGCACAATGAACTTTGACAACCGCTCCCTGGCGCTGAATGATGAAGTGAGCCTGATGGTTCTGGACCCCGCGTTTGGCCGGAAGATGGAAGAGATGTTCAGGGAAGACCTCACGCGCTCGATTCCCGTTGATTTCGCGGCCTTTCGGCGTCGCCCCATTTTCGAGCACATCAAGGAGTGGGGAGCCAATCAACTGACGCGGTTGCTTTGAGCAAAACGAATGCAGTATGCTACAACAACGACACGGAGCTCAAACAATGCCGCTTACACCCGAACAACGCACACATCTCGAGAAACGCCTTCAGGACGAGCGTGCCAGAACGATTCAGCTTCTGAACAGCATCGTCGCCGATCGATCGCCGGCGAGCTCGCAGGAGGAGGCCGGCGACCTGACGTCGATGCCGTTCCATCCGGCGGATCTCGGCACGGACACGATGAACGAGGAGCTCGACGAATCGAACGCAACCCGGGCCACCCACGAGCTCAATGAGATCGACGCTGCTCTGGAGCGACTGTACAAGGCCCCGAGACAGTTCGGCCTGTGCGATGACGGACGTGAGATTCCGTTCGAGCGCCTCGACATCATCCCGTGGGCGCGTACCTGCGACTAGACGTTTCTGGCTAGGCTGTCTTCACGCCCGGCCACTTCACCGAAGCAAGAACGGATAGTCCGAGTGCCACCGCGATCACTGCCAGCGAAATGTGATTCGGAAATTCGACCACGTCGCTGAGGAGCAGTCGCGCACCGAAAAAGACGAGGATTGCCGCCAGCCCGACGCGAAGATACCGAAAGCGCTCGACGGCACCCGCCAGCACGAAGTAGAGCGATCGCAGTCCCAGCATGGCGAAAACATTCGACGTATAGACGATGAACGGATCGCGGGTGATGGCGAGCACCGCGGGCACCGAGTCGAGCGCGAAGACGATATCGGTAGTCTCCACGATCACCAGCGCCACAAACAGTGGAGTCGCCAGCAGCCGGCCCCCCTGACGTACCAGAAATTTCCCATCGTGAAACTGTGGTGAAATGGGAATGAGACGAGCAACCCAGGTCGAACAGACTGAGCATGCCGCGACTACGATCTCGCGTTCCTTCTTCTGGCCCCACAGCAGGCGCACCGCAGCGAAGATGATGAGAGCGGCGAATGGATAAACCACCCAGTGGAACCTGCTCAGCACGAAAAGTCCGGCGCCGATGAGCAGTCCGCGCATCACCAGTGCGCCCAGCACTCCCCATAGCAGCACGCCTCGCTGCAGCTGCGGAGGGATCCGCAGCTGCGAGAAGATCAGGACAAAGACGAAGATGTTGTCGACCGACAGGGATTCTTCGAGCAGATATGCCGTGAGATACGCGATTCCCGAGACTCGGCCGTAGACCAACGCGACTCCCAGCCCGAAAAGGAGGGCGAGCCCGATCCACGCCGCGCTTCTGAGCGTAGCAGAACGCACGCTGAGCTCCGCCTGCCGGTTCTGCCGCCTGCCGAGGAACCCGAGATCGAACGCAATCGCCGAGAGCACTAGAATGATGAACAGCACCCACGCCCACCGGCTTACCATGTTGCCGGCCTGCTCTCGATTTTCAGATCTCCCGATACATGCGTATTCATGAAACCGGGACGTTTCGCCATTGGCGGTCGCGGGCGCAGGCGAGTATTCATCAGTAGAAACAATTCTGTTCCATTTTCCGGAGAACAGCTATGAGTGACAATGGGCGAGGCTCGAACAAGCCAACTATCGTTTTGATTCACGGTCTCTTTTTGACACCGAGGAGCTTCGAGAATTGGATCGATCGCTTTCAAAAAGCGGGCTATAAAGTTCTGGCACCGTCGTGGCCGGGAATGGAGGGCGAAGTCGAGGCGGTCAGGAGCGATCCATCCGCGCTGAAGGGGCTGCGACTCAAGACAGTAGTCGATCACTACGAGCGCATCATTCGCAAGCTCGAGTCCCCGCCAATTCTGATGGGCCATTCTTTTGGCGGACTCATCGTGCAGATGCTGCTTGACCGTGGGCTCGGTGCCGCCGGAGTGGCGATCGACTCTGGACAGAGCGCGGGCGTGCCGGTGCTTCCGCTCTCTACCGTCTGGGCGACGATCTCGATCCTCGGCAATCCGTTCTCCCTGAACGGGACGAGCTCGCTGAGCCCGCAAAAGTTCAACTACGCTTTCACGAATGAGCTGAGCGCAAACGACTCGAAAAAAGTTTACGATCGGTACCAGGTTCCAGCCGCCAATCGGGTTTTATGGGATGGCGCTCTCGCCCTGCTGAATCCGAATGGGGCGTCGAAGGTGAACTACGCCAACAACACCCGCGCGCCGCTTCTGTTCATCGCCGGCGGCAAGGATCATCTCGTTCCGGCCTCGATCAACAGAGCCAACGTCCGCAAGTACGTCAGGAACTCGTCGGCCGTCACTGATTATCGCGAGTTCCCGAATCGCACCCACCACACCGTCGGTCAGGATGGCTGGGAAGAGGTGGCAGATTTCGCGGTTCAGTGGGCGAGCGCGAATGCGCGTCAGCAGGTTAGTCTCGCCGATGTCAAAGCAGCTTTTGCTCCTGACACGACCTTCACCAGCCAGAGCGGCCCTGAGCTTCGTGCCTAGCTGCATTCCGGCGGGAGCCGCGTCATGACGTCACCAGCTGTCGCGGCTCCACCGCGCCTGTTCACCAACAACGAGCAGACGTTCCCCATTCTGACGCCGGCGCAAATCGAGCGCGTCGGCACTCATGGACGAATACGCCGAGTCGAGAAGGGTGAAGTGTTGATCGCGGTGGGCAAGAAAATCCCAATGTTCTTCGTTCTGAAAACGGCCACGGTCGAAATCATTCAGCCGATTCGGAACGGAGACATGGTCCTCGCCATTCTGGAACCCGGCCAGTTCAGCGGCGAGGTTTCGATTTTGTCCGGTCGCCGGTCGCTGGTGACCCTGCGTGTCGCAGAGCCTGGTGAGCTCATCGAGGTGGGGCGCGACGAGTTGCTGAAGCTCGTGCAGACCGACGCCGAGTTGAGCGAGATTTTCGTGCGGGCGTTCCTGCTGCGTCGGGTGGGGCTGATCGAGAGCGGCAGAGGCGACGTGGTCCTGATCGGCTCAAACCATTCGTCGGATACGCTGCGCATCAAGGAATTTCTGACGCGGAACGCGCATCCGTACGTCTTCATCGACCCCGACAGCGATGAAGACGTCCAGCAGTTGCTGGATCACTTCGATTTTTCCATGTCGGATATTCCAGTGTTGATCTGCCGCGGTGTAACGGTCCTCCGGAATCCTACCAACCGCGGAATCGCAGACTGTCTTGGCTTCAACGAAACGATCGACCAGACCCACATTCGCGATGTGGTGATCGTGGGCGCTGGGCCCGCCGGCCTGGCGGCTGCCGTGTATGCGGCATCGGAAGGCCTCGACGTGCTGGTGATCGAATCGAACGCCCCCGGCGGACAGGCCGGCACCAGCTCGCGAATCGAGAACTATCTCGGATTCCCGTCCGGAATATCGGGGCAGGAGCTGACCGGGCGCGCGTACACCCAGGCCCAGAAATTCGGCGCCAACATCGTCGTCGCCGAGCGGGTATCCGGACTGGACTGCGCCCGCAATGCGTACACCGTGAAAATAGACGACAGGGAGCGGATCTCGACGAAGACCGTCGTCATCGCCAGCGGCGCCGAGTACAGGAAGCTGCCACTCGAGAACATCTCCCGTTTCGAGGGAGCCGGCATCTATTACGGTGCGACGTTCGTCGAATCGCAGCTCTGCGAGGGCGAGGAAGTGATCGTCGTGGGTGGCGGCAATTCCGCGGGACAGGCGGCTGTTTTTCTCGCGCAGACGGCGCGCAAAGTCTACTTGCTCGTTCGCTCCCAGAGTCTCGCCGACACGATGTCGCGCTATCTGATACGCCGAATCGAAGAGAGTCCCGAGATCGTACTGCTGTCTTGCACCGAGATTACCGGTCTCGAGGGCAATGGACATTTGGAGCAGGTTTCCTGGAGCACCAACAATGGGCCGCCCGAGTCACGGGGCATCCGCCACGTTTTCGTCATGACCGGCGCCGCACCCAGTACCAAGTGGCTCGGCGGCTGTCTGACACTGGACTCGCGCGGATTCATCAAGACGGGCCCGGATCTGTCGGCGGATGATTTGCGCTCGGCACAGTGGCCGCTCCCGCGACCACCGCACCTGCTCGAGACGAGTCGGCCCGGAATTTTCGCAGTCGGCGATGTAAGAGCCGGCAACATCAAGCGCGTGGCGTCGGCGGTTGGCGAAGGCTCGATTGCCGTGTCCTTCGTCCACCAGGTCCTTCAGGAGTAGAGTAGCCCATGCCATCCAGCAGCACCTGCGCTCATATCAGCGCGATCACCGAGGTCAAGAAAGCGAAGCGCTACGAGTGCGAGGACTGCGTCAAGATTGGCGCGCGCTGGGTGCACCTGCGAACGTGCCAGGAATGCGGCGGCACCCGCTGCTGCGACGACTCTCCCAACAAGCACGCATCGAAACACGCCAAAGCAACCGGACATCCGGTAATAGCTTCAGCGGAGCCGGGCGAGCGCTGGTTATACTGCTATCCGGATGATGTCTTCGTAGAATACTGAAACCTCCGGTCCAGCCAGAGCATTGGAAAGCTTCATCACCAGCGTAGCACTCATCGGCATCGTCATCGTTGTCGCTTCGCTTCTCTCGGGCTTGATCGAGCGAAGCGGATTCCCGCTGGTGGCAATCTTCCTTGTCCTCGGCGCCGCGCTCGGCCCCTGGGGACTGGGAATCGCGGATGTAGGATTTCATTCGCCGGCGCTGCATGCGTTGGCGATGCTTGGGCTCGCTCTTCTCCTTTTCAGCGACGCGGTCACTCTCGACACCAAGCAGCTCAAGTCGCGGCGATTTCTGATCTGGCGGCTGATTGGACCCGGCACTCTTGGACCCGCGGCAATCACCGCGCTTGCCGGGCGATTCCTGCTCGGCATGTCCTGGCCGATGTCGGCGATCCTCGGCGCAGCCCTCGCCTCGACCGACCCCGTTCTTCTACGCACGGTTCTTCGGTCCAAAGCGCTACCGGACGCGCCGCGCATTGCGCTGCGCCTGGAGACGGGAATGAACGACATCGTGCTGCTGCCCGTCGTCCTGCTCTCGATGCTGCTCTTGCCGATGGGACCCGATGCCGCACCCGAAGTAGTGAGCGGGTCCCGCGTTGGACGAAGTCTGCTCGGCCTCTTTGTATTGGGACCCGGACTCGGCGCGCTGGTGGGCTGGATCGGCATCACCTCGCTCGGAGCAGTTCGCTCCCGCTGGGGGGTTCGACGCGATTACGAATCGCTGTACGCACTTGGCCTCGCCTTCACCAGCTTCTCGCTGGCGGAAGCGGCGGGCGGAAGCGGATTCATTGCCGCGTTCGTGGCCGGATTGCTGGTGGCGGCGAAGGATATCGAGCTGTGCGACTGTTTTCTCGAGTACGGTGAAGCTACTGCCGAGATGCTGCTGCTCCTCACCTTTGTCGCGCTCGGCACCACGCTGATCTGGCTTGGAATCGCTCATCTCGACTGGCGGGTAATTCTATTCGCCGTCATTGCCATCATCGCTCGGCCCGTCGCCTTGCATCCGATGCTAGCTGGTTTGAATCTCAACAAGCACGATCGCCGGCTGATCGCCGCGTTTGGCCCGCGCGGGCTGAGCTCGCTGTTGCTGGCCCTGCTCCCCGTCTTTGCCGGAGTGCCAGGCGCGGAGCAAATATTCACGACGGTGTCCGTTGTGGTGCTGCTATCGATTGTCGTTCACGGCAGCGGTACGTCTGTCTACTTGCGACGACATCGGGTGAGCGACGCGATACCGGCAGCCGAGGTGTTGGTGCCACTCAGCAAATCGGCCATGGAAAAGGAGCCGGCCCAGTCAGTCAAACCTGGCGAGCTTGCCAAGCCAGTCGAGCCTGCCGACCAGGTGTCGATTCGCATCACGCTCTACGAGATGCGCGCGCTCCAGGCGAAGGGTGAGCAGCTGGTCGTTGTTGATGCGCGCTCGCACCGAACCTACGATGACGAGCCACTCAAGGCAGCCGGATCGGTGCGACTCAATCCCGACGATCCGGTGCGCGACGCCATGCAGCAACGACTGTCAAAGCGCGCCAATCTGGTGGTCTACTGTGCCTGACACAATGAGGAGACGAGCGCCCGGGTGGCGCGCCAGTTACAAACCGCGGGTTGGCTGAGAGCGCGAGCGCTCCTCGGGGGCTGGCGCGCGTGGCAGGACGCCGGGCTGCCTACCGAACTGAAATCAAACCTGGCTGTTGGTTGAGTCGAATTGAGCCGGCATCCAGCCGCGCACCGAGTTGATAAGGAAAAAAGACCCAGCCTTTTCCAGCTCGGATTTCGTGATCGTTCGCTCGTAGAGCGCACCTTTCGAGATGAGCTCATCGCGAAGTGTCCCTGCCAGCAGACCAGCGTCTCTCGATGGCGTCCAGTGCTTGCCGGCGGAGAATACGACAACGTTGGCGATCGTCGATTCGGTGACTTCGCCGCGGTCGTTCCAGAAAATAACGTCGTCGCACGGTCGGCAAAGCTCGAGCTCAGAATCGTAGCGCGCGCGGGCAGTGGTCTTGTGGAACACGAGCGGATCGCGGTCGTCGATAGCGCAAGACGCGAACTTTACCATCCTCGGCTCGTTTCCCGTCTCGAGGAGAGGCGCAGCTTTCGCTCGAGCTTCTCCTTCGCGTCCAACGGTCAGCCTCACGCGCCAGGATCCCTGTGGATGCATGGTGCTGACTTCTTCAAGCGCCGCCAGAACGTCGCCGTCGCTCCAACGAAATCCAAAATAGCGAGCTGAGTCCCGGGCACGGCGGAGATGCCGATCGAGGAGCGTGTACTCGCCGTGCTCGAGCGCCATGGTCTCCAGCAGGTCAAAGTCCGGCCACGGATCGGTGAGGAACTTCGCTTTGAGACGACACTCTTCGTATTCCCCATCCGCCGTCGAATCCCAGGTGATCGCCCCGCCGACGCCGAACGTTGCGGTACCATCGCGTTCAACAGCCAACGTTCGGATGGGAACACTGAAAACCGCGTCGCTGTTGGGATGCAGCAAGCCGATCGCGCCGGTGTAGATGCCTCGCGGTGCCTGCTCGAGCTCCCCGATGATCTCCATGCTGCGGGACTTTGGCGCGCCTGTCACCGACCCGCATGGGAACACCGCGCGCAGAATGTCAACGATTGTGACATCAGATTTCTGAGCCGCGGTCACGGTCGATGTCATCTGGAGAACTCTGCTCAGGCTCTCGACGGCAAAGAGGTCTGTGACCTCCACTGAGCCGGTCTGTGCAACCTTGCCGAGATCGCTTCTCATCAGGTCAACGATCATGACGTTCTCGGCGCGATCCTTCGACGATGACTTCAATTCCGCCGTGCGAGCGACGTCTTCCTCGAGCCATCGTCCCCGCGACATCGTCCCTTTCATTGGCCGGGTTATCAGCCTGTTCCCGCGGCGTTCCACGAACAGCTCGGGAGAGAAAGACAGAATCCTGTGGCTGCCGATGTCGAGGTAGGCGGCGTAGGCCGGGCGCTCTGATTCGGCGAGCGAGCGAAAACAGTGAAAGGCATCGCCGCACAAAACTCCGTGCAGCGGGAACGTGAAGTTCACCTGATATGTGTCGCCGCTTTCGATGTAATTCCGGATCGCGCGAATGGCCTGGCGATACTGCTCGCCGGTTACCTGCGGGTCCCACTCCGAGACCTGATAACGTAGCTCGGTAGTGAAGGTGGACCCTGCGGCTGACCGTTCCACGAAAGCCGCCATCCAGGCGAGTGGAAATCCCGCGCTGGGCAATACCTCCAGCGCTGAGTCGAAGGCCGGGGCTGCCTCGTACGCTAGCGCGAGCGCCACCCACAATCCCTCGGCAGTCGCTGCTTCTGCGCGGCGAAGGAGCGGGACTACCTCATCGAGCGTGTGGGCAACGCGTTGTTCGACCGGATCGTGAAACGAAGCATTCCAGCCGCGCCCGTCGGCAAAGGACTCAAAATGCGCGACGGGCGAGCTGATCGTCAGGCGATCGTCTCCACTCGCCCCGAGCTGGTTTGTGCATGCGCAATTTTCGGGATCGGATGCTCGGCGGTGCGGCGCTTGTAGACGCCGAACCTGGTGAGCACCCACTCTCTCCACTCGTCGAGAATCTCATAAAAAGTCGGGATTACGACGAGGGTCAGCAGCGTCGATGTGATGACCCCGCCAATCACCGCGCGGCCCAGCGGCGCGCGGAATTCGGCGCCTTCGCCGATGCCGAGCGCGACGGGAATCATACCGGCGATCAGGGCCAGCGTCGTCATCATGATCGGACGCAGACGAATCGCGCCCGCCTGAATCAACGCTTCCCGGCGCGGCAATCCTTCTTTCTCTCGCGCCCACTTGGCGAAGTCGATGAGCAGAATCGCGTTCTTGGCGACGATGCCCATC
>DASYIM010000044.1:0-2238 GCA_035997625.1 Gemmatimonadaceae bacterium | reverse complement strand
ATCTCTGCTCGGCGTTTTCATCCTGTTCTGGTTGCTGCTGCCGCGGGCGGTCCGCCGCAGGTGAGCCCGGTGGCGCGGCCGAGCAGGACTGCGTTGCTGACTGCAACGCGATTACATGCGTGCGCGCGTAAGGACCCGGTCGAGCGCATTCGCGAATGCCTGCTTTTCGCGCGCACCGTAAGGCGCTTGCCCGCCGGTCTCGACCCCAGTGCTGCGCAGACTGTCCATGAAGTTCCGCACCGACAATCGCTCACCGATGATTTCGGGAGTGTACTCCTCTCCACGCGGATCGATCACTGTGACACTTTTGGAAACAAGGATCGCCGCGAGCGGAATGTCCGCGGTCACGGCGACATCGCCCTTTTCAGCGTGGTCGGCAATGTACTGGTCGGCGACATCCGCGCCGCCATCGACGCGTACCGCTGACAGGAAGCGGTATCCGAGCGGCAGTGTAAGGCGCTGATTCGCAACCAGCACCGTGTCCAGTGCGAGGCGTTCGGAAACGCGATAACACACTTCCTTCACATCGCGTGGTGCCGCATCGGCGTCGAGCCATAGTTTCATCCATGAACGTTGACGCAATTGTGGACCCAGTCTACGTACTCACCGCACGTGACCGATCCTCCGTGGAGTCGCGCTCCCTAACGAACGTTGCAGCAGGCAAGCAGTTTTCAGGTGCGGGTTCGACGCAATGTTGGTAACAAATCACCTGAGGTCAAACCTCTGAAACTCGACCGCGTGTTTTTTGCGCTGGGGCTGATCGGCCTCGGCGTAGTCAGCCTCGTTTACGGCGACTTTGCACTGCAGTGGCAGCCTGTCCCTGCATGGATTCCGGGACGCACGTATCTCGCGTACGCATCCGGCGCGGTCATGATCGCAGCGGGAGCAGGCCTGCTCTCGAGGCGCACTTCGATTCTGTCGTCAGTGCTGCTCGTCTATACTCTGTCCTGGCTATTGTTGCTGAAGCTTCCCTCTGTAGTGATGGCGCCGCAGCTCGAGTACAACTGGCTCGGCTTCGGCGAGATCGCCGTTATCGTCGCTGCCGCGTTGATCATCTTTGCAAAGGATCCCGAACAACAGGCGCCGTCAAAGTTGAAGTTCGCGACCGGCGACGACGGCGTGCGCATCGCGCGACTCATTTTTGGCCTCGCACTAATCCCGATCGGACTCTCGCATTTCGTCTACGCCAGGGAGACAATCGGCTTCGTGCCGGCGTGGCTTCCGTTCCGTTCGGGCTGGGCATATCTCACCGGCGCCGCACACTTCGCCGCGGGCCTCGGCGTCCTTTTCGGCGTACTGCCGCGTCTGGCCGCGATGCTGGAGGCGGCGATGATCGGTGTCTTCACCGTGCTCGTCTGGTTGCCACTCGTTGTACAGACGCCGAATCAACTCAATTGGACGGGATTTTTCATCTCGTGGACGATCGGGGCCGCTGCCTGGGTGGTCGCAGCTGATTCCCCGCTCGACGCCGGTTCTCTACTTCGTAGTTGGCGGTCCGAACCAGGTGGTCACCGCGTTGACAAGCCCCGGTTGGGTTAGCTCTCCCACCCAGGCGACATATCCGTCGGGCCGAATCAAAACGGCGGTGGGAGCTGTGACGGGCCCGATTGCCGGAAGCTCCCACGTACCTTCGTATTTGGCGTCGATCGACTGAACGCGATCTTCCCACGGAGTGATGTCGAAGCCGCCGGGCTCACCGAGGTTGATTAACACCGGCCGCGCATCGTGAAGCAGAGTGAAGACCCGCATCTGACCGTTGGCGGTGACCAAGTCGAGATCGGGCATTCGGCGCCCGAGCAGCGGGTGTCCCGGCCCAAGGTCGTAATGAATGTCGAGACCGGACATCATCCCCGCGATTTGCTTGCGCGCCTCGTCTATCCGGAGGAGTTCGGCCACGATGTCGCGCATGGCCGCCGTGCGTTCGTCCGCTCGGTGAAGCGCGACCTGCGCCATCGTATTCTGGAGCACGCGAGCCCCGACCGGGTGACGCTCGGCGTGATACGTGTCGAGGAGGCTTTCGGGCGAGGTCCGCTTGACCACCTGCGCCAGCTTCCAACCCAGGTTCACCGCATCCTGCACACCGGTGCTGAGGCCTTGTCCACCGATCGGTGAATGCACGTGCGCGGCATCGCCGGCCAGCAGGACGCGTCTCTCGCGATAGGCCGCTGCCTGCCGGGTCATGTCGGTGAACCTGGAGATCCAGGTCAGACTGTGGACACCGTAGTCTGTCCCGCACGC
>DASYIM010000043.1:0-4089 GCA_035997625.1 Gemmatimonadaceae bacterium | reverse complement strand
ATGCGGACAGTGTCCGGTCGCCTTCATTTGCTGAAAGGTGCTTTGCGCCAGGGACTGATGCACGAAATCTCCGACCGAGCGCGGCGCGATGAAATCATCCGAGCACTGGAGGACGAGTGCCGGTATTTTCAGGCCGGCGAGGTCGGTTCGGTTGTCGCTTAGGAACGTTGCCTTGGCGAAGCGCCGCGCGATCACCGGATCGGTCGAGCAGAAGCTTTCGGTGAGCTCCGCGGTGAGCTCGGGCCGATCCGGATTCTGCATGACGATGGGGCCGAGGAAATTGGCCCAGCCGATGTAGTTCTTTTCCATCGTCTCCAGCAGGCCCTCGATATCGGCGCGCTCGAAGCCGCCGACATACGGCGGGTCGTTGATATAGCGCGGCGATGGTCCGATGAGGATCAATCGATCGAATCGGTCCGGCTCGCGATTGGCGGCGACCACGCCGATCATGCTGCTCACCGAGTGCCCGACGAAAATCGTATCGCGCAGATCGAGAGCGTGGCAGATATCGAGCACATCCTCGGCGTAGCCGTCGAGCGTCGCGTATCTGTCGGCATCATAGGCCGCGAGATCGGATTTTCCGGAGCCGACGTAGTCGAACAGAACGATCCGATAGTCGTCCGCAAAAGCCGGCACGATGAAACGCCACATGTTCTGGTCGCACCCGAAGCCGTGGGCGAGAAGCATTGGCTGGTCGCCCTTGCCGACGACCGTCACGTTGTTGCGTCTGATGATGTCCGTCACCGCTTGTGTTCCCTCATGAGGCCGGCCCTGGCTATCTCAACCTGGTCAAGTTAGCCTCCGCGAAATTTACACCGCGAAAGCGGGCGAGCTGAACCTTCGCTTCAAACCTTTGCCCGGCCTGGATGATCCAATTGCAGGGGCCGTCTGCCGCCCATCACCTGCTCTGGAGCTCCAATGTCACAACCCACCCGAATTAATGCCGGACATCCAACCCGGCGAGCTTCGCTCGCATTCTGTCTGCTGCTCTGCGCGTCCTTTTCGTCGGCGGCGGTAGCACAGACCGCCGCTGAGCAGGGCACGTGGCGGATCTATTACGAGCCGTCCCGCGAGCGCGTCCAGCTGTCTTTCGAGCACTACGAGAATGGAGGTCGCCGGCACGGACAGACCTCTTTCGGCGTGCGCCCATCAGAATTGCGCGGACTTCCCCAGTCGCAGCTTTCGTCCTACAGCGGGCCGGCCAAATTTCAGCTGGTGCGTGATGCCGGCACCTTCAACTTCGAGGGCGAGCTGCGCGATCGCCATGGGACTGGCTTCTTCACCTTCTCGCCGGATGCGCGGTTCCCGCAGCAGCTGGCTTCGCGCGGCTACGAGCGGCCCACCAGTGACCAGCAGTTCTGGTTGGCAATGCACGACGTCGGCTACGCGATGCTCGACGAGCTGCGCACCCAGGGATACGATCGCCCTTCCGTCGGACAGCTGGTCGTGATGGGGATGCATGGCGCCAACCTCGACTACATGAAGTCACTCAGTGCCGCTGGCTATCACGTCGGCGACACGCATAGGCTCGTCACTCTTCGAGATCACGGAGTCTCCGACGACTTCATTGGCGGTCTGGCCGGCGCGGGATACAAGAATCTTTCCCTCGACGACCTCCAAGAGCTGCGTGACCACGGTGTGAATCCGGATTTCATTGCCTCGCTTCGGCGATACGGCTTCACTGGTTTGACCACCGGTCAACTGCTCGAGGCGCGCGACCACGGGGTCACCGAATCGTTCATCGAGGATTTCCGGGATCTCGGATATACCGATCTCAGTCTCCGTGATTTTGTCAGGATGCGCGATCACGGAGTCACGGCCGGGTTTGCCCGCAACCAGCGCTCCAACGGGCGTCTGGCGAGCGTCGAGGACCTCATTCGGCGGCGAGACCGCGGCGATTACTAGAACTCAACCCTTTCTCAGCGGTCTGCATCCAATAGATACGACTCTTACCGGACACCCGCCCATGCTCCGCTCTCTTTTTTCAGCCTTCACCGTTCCGCTGTTTGTCGTCTCCACATTGGGGACCGCGCAAACCGACGGGCGCGCCGAGCGCTGGCGCGCCGGCTGTGACCGCGACTGGAACAATGGGCGGGCGCGTGTCTGTGAAGTGCGCACCTACACCATTGCGCCTTCGGCGAGAATCTCGGTTGACGGCGGGGACAATGGCGGCGTTTCGTTCTACGGCTCGGACCGGCGTGATATCAGGATCGTGGCACGGGTGCAGACGAGTGCCGATGACGATGCGACGGCAACCGAGATCGCTCGTCAGATTCGTGTCTTCACTGACGGTGGACAAATTCGCTCTGAAGGCCCTTCGCAACGTGGCCGACACACGTCGTGGTCGGTGAGTTACGACGTTTATGTCCCGAGCCAGGCCAACCTCGAGGCAACAACTCAGAATGGCGGGATCTCCGCCGACGATGTTCGAGGGAAAATGACCTTCGAGGCCACCAACGGCGGGATTCATCTCTCGGATGTTGGCGGCAACGTCAGGGCGCGTACGACCAACGGCGGGGTGGTGGCAAATCTTTCCGGAACGACGTGGCAGGGTGAGGGTCTGGATCTGCAGACGACGAACGGCGGCGCCACTCTGAACGTACCGCGCGGCTACAATGCGTCGCTCGAGACCGGCACGACCAACGGTCGGATGAGCGTCGACTTTCCGATCACGGTACGTGGCTCGCTCAACCGGCATATCTCGACCCAGCTGGGATCGGGCGGACCCGTGGTGCGCGTGATCACGACGAATGGCGGGGTGCACATCGCAGAGCGTTGAAAGTGGTGGCACGTTCAGTTGGCGTTGGACCTGAGCTAGCTCTTTATGGTTACCACCGCTCGCATCCACGGGTGAATGCAGCACTGATAGCGTTCAGTACCGATACTGGCGGCCGTCTCGACGTCGCCGGTGTGGGTCGCTCCCGAAGCCACCATGTCTGCCGCGGTGATCTGAGCACACTCCGGCGCCTCGACCGTATTGCCTGACGCCTGATTGAGGCTGGGTACAATGCCACCACCGAAATTCTCGACCTGGGTGAAGGTGTGCGTCTCACCGCCGTCGTTTATGACGGTGATTGCCTGCCCCACATGAATCGCGATTGCTGACGGCACGAAACGCCAGGCTGCTACCTGGTGTGACGAACTCAGCTCCGCGTTGAACTGGGCAAAGGTTACGCTACCCTGGCGCGTGCACGTCCCGGCGCCGAGTGCCGCGTTGAAGGAAGCTGGTTCACATTGGTCCTGCAGGCTGACGTGGGTCGTTTCGACCGGCCCCGATGAATCGCCGCAGGCCGCCATTCCCAGGACCGCCAGCGCAATTCCTAATGAGCTGTGAGCGCGATGCATACTACGATTCTCCAAACAAACGGTCGCCGCCCGCCCACGCGCGGCTCGTCGGGCGGCAGTGTGATAGATGGCGCGCGGGCATACAGCGGAGGCGCACGGCGCATGATCCATTCCTCCAACCGGCCCGGCTGCGGGACATTAGCCCGCTCAAAGTGTTCGCTCGCGGGTGCCTCGGCGACGCTCACCCCGTCAGGCGATGCTCAACGCAAACCATACGCGACGACCCGATTGGAGAAGGTCGGGAGGTACACGTGTCCGTTGGCGATTGTCGGCGCGGCGAACTTCGCGTAGCTCCCGGACGCGTCACGCGAATTCTGTAGATTGTTCCACAGCTCCTTGCTCACATCGTTCGCGTCGAACGCTCTCAGTATGCCTGGCCTCACCTCATGCTCGGCGTCACCGGTGGCTGCATATGAGGCCCAGAGAATTCCGGTTCCGGATTGTGATCCGTTCGACGAAACGGACAGGATCGCCCCACTTTGTCCGACCGGCCCTGCTACGCTCGAGACGACCTCGCTCTGCACGCTCAGCAAATTGCCGGCACGGTCGAACGGGATCGCACGCAGCGGATCATTCTCCGACCACACATAGACGAACTCCTTCGAGCCTCCTCCGTAGTAGGCGGCCTGACAATGCATGTTGGCATCGCTCCCGCCCAGAGGAACGACCTGCTGCACGTGGTTGGACGATGACTGGTAACCGCCCATGTCGTCTTTGTTCAGCAGGTACAAGCTCCCGTCCTTT
>DASYIM010000042.1:0-15597 GCA_035997625.1 Gemmatimonadaceae bacterium | reverse complement strand
CCGGATAGAACCTCGGAGGCTCACCAGGGCCAGACGTTCGACATCAGTGGACCATGTAGCCGTAATGTCCCCCCGTCAGTGTGCAGAGTCAGCGCATGATCTGCGAGGAATCTCCAGCGCTCAGCGTCAGTTGGCACCAGCGCCCATCGCTAGAATCTGCGCCTCGATTAGACGGATGATCGACTTCGGAAGCTCCGTCCGATAATTCGCTTCAGTGGAAAAAGGACCGACAGGAAGTTTCGACAGAATCTCAGAGTGAAGCGAAACGCCAACAAAACTCTTGTGACGGTCAATGCACCATATTTCCGCCACGTGATCTACGGGCTTCCCCGATATGAGCCATCTGATTTGCAAAGTCGGTAAGCCGCACGAGAGGTTGAGTGCCTCCCTGTCTAACTCGATGAGCCAGTGTCCCCGAGCTCCTGTGAAAATGACTTCACCGCCATAGTTAACACTCCTGTCATACAGGTTCGGAGGAAGGTGCGGCAGGCGAACTTTTATAGACGCGCCGGTCTGATCGGCATAGGCTTTCCAAGCGTTGCCAATCGTTTCTAGGGCGAACTCCAGGACAGGCCGCCAGAGCGCACTCTTATCAAGCTCTGTCTTTAGCTCGCTTACGCGATGCTGCTCTACTTCTAACTCGCGTTGCCCAATGTTCTTGACGAAGCCAGCAGCCCAATCGCGCAAGCTGTCGTCGATCTGATCTAGTTTCTTCGCAGGTTCCGACGCTGGGGGCAAAGACGCTTTCGCGCTGATGATCTCTTGGTGAACCTCAGTCATCTTCTGCTCAATCGTTTGCTTAAAGGTTTCCTCAATCTTTTGAACGTCCGCTGACGACTCACGGCGCTGTACCACTGTGCCCAGCAGTGTTCCTCCAGCAATCAACATGACGCCCAGCACCTTCCACCGCTCCGTGAGAGTGAGGTACGTTCCGATTGCAACAATTGCGATGCTGATAACTGTGAGTGCGTTGGCTTTCATCCAGACAAATCTAAAGTTCCCAGAATTTTGTAGCGAATTCATGAGGCGGTGATGGAGTTCGCACTGTTCTTAGCTGAGAGTACTGGAAAGCGAGTCGGCTCAATCCGTCAACTCCGATGGGAAGACTTCGGGTTCGAGCGGCAGGTAGTGTCGTGGCGCCCTGAGGCTGATAAGAACGGCTACAAGTGGGAGGTTCCCTACTCCGCTGAGTTCTTCGACACGGTCAAAGCATTTCGGAAAGAGATCGGCGCTGTTGCCGTTTCGTATTCGCAGCTCCTAACGCTGCTGACGGAATCATGGACCGTCACCTGCTCGACAAATGGCTGAGTGTCGCGGAGAAGAAAGCGAAGCTCCGCAAGCTCGACGGAAGTCTGTGGCACGCCTACAGACGGAAGTGGGCCATTGAGCGAAAGCATATGCCGCCGAAGGATGTAGCAGCAGCAGGCGGATGGAAGGATTTGACGACGCTGCTGGAAGTTTATCAGCAGTCGGATGAAGCCTCTGTCCTCGCACTGACTAGCGTCACAGTGAAGTTGCTAGAGCGCGGAGTGGCATCAGAAACACGACCCAAACACGACCAGCTCGGTACGGAGCAAAAAGCCCCATCAGCGTAAATGCCGACAGTGCTTTGATTTACTTGAATCGGGACGGCGGGATTTGAACCCGCGACCCCCTGAACCCCATTCAGGTGCGCTACCGGGCTGCGCTACGTCCCGTACAACATCGAACTACATGTCAGACGGCAAATTAAATTAGCTGGCCGGATGTCGTTTTCTAAGCCCTCGACCGGCTCCAACGCAATCGGCGCAAATTTCTATTGACCCAATTGCTTAGCTCCCACCACTTAGCTAGTCCCGCTGCACGACGGACGCCTCGGACAGAAATGATGTAAATCGCTCGCGCTGGCTTGGGGACAACGCTTCGTAGTCCCGCACGAATTCTTCGGTGCGTGTAGACCCGAATCGCCGCGCGCCCGCCTCCAGAAAGTTGAGCACGTGATCGAGCTCCCGCACACCTCCTGCAGCTTTGATCAGACATCGCCCCTGCACCGCCTCATACATCAGCCGTACGTCATCGAGAGTAGCGCCTCCCGCGGCGTAAGCGGTTGAGGTCTTCACGAAGTGGGCACCCGCGTCGGCGATCCACACACAAGCCCGACGTTTTTCCGCGTCGGTAAGAAGAATGTTCTCGAGAATCACCTTCACCGTGGCACCACCGGCGGCACGCACGACCCCCTCGATGTCGCTGATGAAAAGGTCTTTTTCTCCATTCTTGAGCGCCGGGATGTTCATCACCATGTCGATTTCCTGGGCACCCCGATCCATTGCCTCGTGCGCCTGATACTCCTTCGTTGAAGGGCTCTCGTTTCCGTGAGGGAATCCCACCACCGTCCCGAGGAGCACGTCTGATCCACGCAACAGCGTTCGGCCGAGCTCGATGTAGTGCGGCTGAACGGTGAGGGTGGCCGTGCCGAGCCGCGCAGCCGTGGCGGCGAACTCCTCGACCAGTTGGCGGGTAGCATCGGGGCGGACGACCGAATGGTCGAACAACTTAGCAAAGGTCATTTTCGGACAGTTGATGGACCAGGGAAACTTGCGGAAAAGCTGCACTGAAATCACCATCCCGGCTCCGAATTCTTCTATCCGCCCAACCGCGGCTGGAGCGTCCTCGCACGGTCGTTGCGGAAAGGAAATGGATTAGATCCTGATTCTCCAACCGAGGGTGTCGAGCTGACCCACCGAGCAGCCGCTCCAGCCAGCTGGTCCGTAGTCGCACATCCATGCCCCGTTTCCGTGCGCAATAATGGCTGACAAGGCAGACAAGCCGTCCAAAGGCCGGCCGAAGGCGGCGGAAGCACCCAACGGTGGCTCGACTCCGATCACACCGATCGCGAAGTCCGGGTTAGCCGACGCCATCAAGCACGGCGGACGGATCTACCAGATGATGGTCGAATCGGTGCGGGACTACGCCATCTTCATGCTCGACCCGGCCGGGTACATCGCCAGCTGGAACCAGGGGGCGCAGCGGATCAAGGGATACACCGCGGACGAGATTATCGGACGCCATTTCTCGGTCTTCTATACGGACCAGGCAAACTCGATCGGCCACCCGCAACACGAGCTCGAAATCGCGACCCGCGACGGGCGCTTCGAAGAAGAAGGATGGCGAGTTCGAAAGGACGGCACCATGTTCTGGGCGAGCGTCATCATCACCGCCGTTCGGGACGAGACCGGCACACTCCTCGGATTTGCGAAGGTGACGCGCGATCTGACAGAACGCCGGAACGCCGAGCAGCGGAACCTTGCCGACGCGCGCCGGCTCGCAGAGGCTGAATCCGCCAACGCCGCGAAGGCCGAATTCCTGACCGCGATGTCACATGAGCTCCGGACACCGCTCAATGCCATCGGCGGCTACACCGAGCTATTGACTCTCGGGTTGGGTGGACCCGTTACCGCGGAGCAGAGTGATTACCTCGAGAGAATTCGCCACAGTCAGCAGCATCTGATGGGCATCATCTCCGATCTGCTGAACTTCAGCCGGATCGAAGCGGGTCACATCACCTACGACATTGCACCCGTCCCGCTCATCTCGGCAATCAACAGCGCGATACCGTTGATCCAGCCGCAGACCGAGGCCAAGGGGGTGTTTCTGACTGCCGATCCAACGAACTCCGATTGTGTCGCGCTCGCCGATCGCGCGAAGGTCGACCAGATCCTGCTCAATCTTCTCTCAAACGCGGTCAAGTTCACCAACGCTGGCGGAACCATCAGGATTCAGTGTTTGGCGAATGAAAAAAATGTTCTGATGAACGTCATCGATACGGGGGTCGGTATTCCGGCCGATAAGCTCGAGGCGATATTCGAGCCCTTCGTGCAGCTCGGGCGCTCGCTGAGCAGCGCTCACGAAGGGACGGGCCTGGGACTCGCAATCAGCCGCGATCTGGCGCGAGCGATGTCCGGCGACTTGACCGTGACGAGCAAGTCGGGAGCGGGATCTACTTTCACGCTACGGCTGCCCCGGCCACCCGCACCATCCACTGAATCGAAGGGCGGCCGCTCTACGCCTGAATGATTTTTCCGACGTAAAAATCGCCGAACTCGGCGTATTTTGCGCTTACTTCATCGAAGCGCATGTCGGTGACGAGCTTCTTGAAATCCAGGGGATCTTTCGCAAATAGTGTCACGCCCCATTCCCAGGCGTCGAGCCCGATCGCCCCGGTGATGACCTGCTGAATCCTTCCGGCGTAGCGGCGGCCAGTCAGTCCGTGCGAATGCATTAGCCCGCTCCGCTCGTCGAGTGTGAGAGTGTACCAGTTCTGCGCAGCATCCCGACGCTTCGACATGGGGTAAAAGCTGACATACGGCATATCAGAAGGGAGCTGGGGGTAGAGACGTCGTCTGACGTGATCGCTCTCCCGTTCCGCTGTCACCCGTCCGGCAAGAGTCCGCGCATACTCCGCGTCACCGACTTTCCCGCCGCGTGCTTCAGCCGCGCGCGCCAGATCCGCGGTGATGTGATACAGCCCTGCCTCGGTGACACTCAAAAAAGAATAGACGCCGAGAAGGGATTTGGCCGCCTGGGATTTCGCCATTCCCTGCTCCGCCTCGCCAATGGCGTCGAGGGAATCGCGAAAATGAATCACCATCAAGTCGGCCGTTGATCCGATCAGGCGAACGAAGCAGGTCCACCCGGCGGCATTTGCGACGCCCCTGGCTGACCTGGCCTTCGTTGCGCGATTCGATGCAAGCGGACGTCTCAGACCAGCGACAGCACGTGACAGCATTGCGGAGTCTGGTTTGCCTTTGGCAAACCGGTAGATCTGGTGTAGCGCATACCAACCCTCGAGTGTTTCCGGAGGATGTGCAATCGTTGACGGAGTCATTCAGTAAAATTACGAGGCCGGCGCCTCGCGGACACCGGCCATTCCTCCAATTCAGAAAGACGATTTCATCTGGATGATTTTCGCCGCCAGGTTGTTTACCGCGCGCCCTGTGGCCTGACCAATCGCCGTCGCCCTGAAATTGGAACGGCTGACATCGCCTCCCCCGGCGGCGCTGGCGCCGATGCCGACAACTCGCAGACCCCCTCCCTTGTTGGAAACTCCATCGCTGCTGAAGCTCGCCACGATCTCGCCGGTCGCCGTGTTGATCACGCGCGCGGTGAGCGTAACCTGTGTTTTGTGCTGTTTGTAGGAGAGGAGACCCATCGTTGCTATGTTGGCGAATGCGCCGCCGATGTTGGTCTCCTCGAAGCCAAACTTGGTAACCGAGCCGCTGACCATGTACTGCGCGGCCAGCGCCCCCGACTCCTTTCGTTCCATCAGGCGGAATTCCTTCGTCTCGAGCAGCTTCTCGACGAGCATGTCAGCGATGCCGGTCCCAAGCTCGGACGGATCGTATTTCTCGCGTTCCCCGCCGTTCATGCCGGCGAGAATTGCCATGAACCCGTGCCGATCCTGTATCTGCGCGGTAACGGTACCAGACTCGAATCCCATTACTACGAGCGAGGGTTTGTCGATTGCCTGGCAGGTCACCGACGATGGCACAACCACGGCAGCAGCGGATAGAGCGACGATAAGCGAGCGAAGGCGGGCCACGTTGACTCTCCTCGGGGTGAGTTGACGCCCGATGATAGTCTTCGCTGCTTTCGATCCGAATACGTAGGGTTACGTAGCAGCGCCCCGTCGTCTGCTTAGAGATGGCAAGCGACCCCCTCCGAGCCCGGCTCTCCCTGTCGAACTAGTGCCGGGGAGCCAATCGATAGTCGCGGCCCCGAATGGCGACGAGGAGCGTCGGAACGACGAAGAGAGTGATCGGTGTGGAGAGGGTTAGCCCGCCGATCACGGCGAGCGCCAGCGGTTTTTGTAGCTCGCTTCCCGCGCCGAGCCCGAGTGCGAGAGGCAGCAGCCCGAAGAGCGTGCAGAGCGTGGTCATCAGAATCGGACGCAGCCTCACACGTGCGGCCTCGACAATCGCCGTCTCGAGTGGCAGCCCCCCGGCCAGCATGCGGTGTCGCGTGAAATCAAGCAGAATAATCCCGTTCTTCACGACCAGGCCGACCAGTAGAATCAGTCCCATGAACGAAGAGACATTTAGTGGCGTCCCGGTGACGAGCAGCAACCCAATCGCCCCGACAAACGAGAGGGGCGCGGCGAGAAGGACGATCAATGCTTCCACGAAGGACTGGAACTGGAGCACCATCACCGCGACAACGCTCGCCGCAGCCAGCGCCAGCACCAGCAGCAGCCCGCGAAACGCGTCCTGCTGGCTCGCGTACTGGCCGCCCAGCTCGAGCCTGATGCCCGCGGGCGGGGGCTGGGCCGTCAGCACTGTCTTCACATCGTTTATCACCGAGCCCAGTGAGCGGCCACTGACGTCGGAGGTCATGGCGATCATCTGCTGCTGATTCTCCCGCAGCAGCTCGGCGCGAGTCTCGACCGGCTCAAATGTCGCCAGCGTCCCGAGCGGTATCGGCGCGCCACTCTTAGATGACACGATCGGCAATGCATTCAGGGCGTTGCGATTGAAGCGAACAGAGTCGGGCGCCCGCACCCGGACGCCGATGGATCGATCCTCCAGACGCACCTCTCCCGCGGGCGCGCCGAGCAGCGCGCCCATCGCCGCATCGGCAATGCTCTGAGGAGTGAGCCCGGCGCGATTCGATTCCGCCTGGTTGACGCGCATGTCCAGCTCAGCGCTCGGCTCGGTGACGCCGTTATAGAGATCTGCTACGCCGGAGATTTCGGAGATTTTCGGCTCGAGACTCCTGGCGTATGCCTCGAGACGATCGAGATCGGGGCCATAGAGCTTGATCTCGACCGGACGCGCCGCGCCGGCGAGGTCGTTGATCACGTCGGATAGAATCTGCACGAACTCAATGCGCAGTCTCGGCACGGCTGCCTCGACCTTTCCGCGCACATCGTCGATGACTTCGAAGATCGAGCGAGACCGCTGCCCGGGCGCCTTGAGACGCGCGGCGATGTCGCCGGTGTTCTGCTCAGTGGCGAACAAGCCGAGCTCGGCGCCCGTTCGCCGGGAGGTTCCATCGATTTCAGGCGTCTCGGCGAGAATGCGCTCGACGATATGGATCTCGCGATCGGTTTCGGCTAGCGCCGTGCCGCCGGGCGTGAAATAGTCGAGCACGAACGCACCTTCGTCCATCGCGGGGAGGAATCCGGTCCCCACAAACCGCTGGGCGATTACGCCGGCGACGATCAGGATGGCGCCGGTGATCAGCACCCACCGGCGGTGGTGCAGCACACGCTCCAGCGCCGCCTCATAGCGCAGAGAGAGCGCATCCAATCGCTGGCTCATGCGGCGCATGAATCCGCCCGCGCCGGCGCCTTTCGCCTTCTCTGCCTCCTGTTCGATGTCGGCCTCGGCATCTTCCGCGGTCAGAAACTGATCGGCCATCAGCGGAATTATCGTGAGCGCCAGCAGCAGCGAGACCAACACGGCTATCGTCAGCGTGATGGACAGAGCGGCGAAGAACTGTCCGACCACGCCTTTGAGCAAGCGCAGTGGCAGGAAGACGACGACGGTGGTGAGCGTCGACGTGGTGACCGGCCAGATCAGCTCCTGAACCGCCTCGCGAATCGCTTCGTGGCGATTGGAATTGAGCCGCAGGTGGCGGACGATGTTCTCGGTGATCACCACCGAATCGTCGATCACAAGACCGATGGCAATGGCCATCGCGCCGAGCGTCATCAGATTGAACGTCTGGCCAATCAGGTACATGGCGAAGACGCTAATGGCGAGCGTCAGCGGAATGGACGATGCGCTGATCGCCGTGATTCGAGTGTGGTGCAGGAACAACAGCAGGATGATCACGGCTAGTATCGCCCCGATGATCATCGCGTCCCGCACCGACTTCATCGCATCCCGCACCAGCGCTCCCTGGTCGTAGACGGCTTTCAGCGTAACGCCGGGCGGCAGCGAAGACGTCACCGACCGCGCCAGGCTGGCGACGCTGTCGACGATCGCCAGGGTATTGCCACCCGGCTGGCGAGTGATGTTGAGCAATGCCGCCGGCTTGCCATCGCCGGCAATGATGCGCACGTGATCCTCAGTGCCGAGCGTCACCGTCGCCAGATCCCGTACCCGCAAGCCGCGACTGACGACGATGGCGGCGATGTCTTCCGCGGTGTGGGCTTCCTGCGCGGCGACGATCAGATACTGCTTGTAATCCTGGGGCAGTCGGCCAATTGCGGTCACTCCCGTTGCTGCTTGAATGGCCTTGGCCAGGTCGTCGTAGGTGAGGCTTTGTGAGGCGAGCCGGGCCGGGTCAGCGATGACCTCGATCTCTCGAACGTCGCTTCCCTGCACGTCGACGCGTCCGACTCCAGGGACGCGAGAGATCAGCGGCTTCAGCTGGTACCGCGCGATGTCGTAGAGCGTGGCGGGGTCGCCGCCCTCGAGGTTGTAGGAAAGGATCGGAAAGAGCGACGGGGTCATCCGCTCGACCTCGATGACGAGGTCGTTCGCCAACGACGCCCTGACCTGGTTCACCCGCGCCTGCACCTGCTGCAGCGCATAGGTCATATCGGTGTTATCAGAAAACGTGACGCTGATTTCCGTTGCGCCACGAATCGTGCGCGACCGCACGCGCGTGACGCCGGGGACGATGCTCACTGCCTCCTCGATCGGCTGGCTGACCGAGAACAGCATTTGACGCGCGCCGAGCGACGACCCCTCCGCCACAATAAGAACTCGCGGGAAGGCGAGCTCGGGATAGATCGCGGAAGGAAGCCTGAGCGCTGCGTAGATGCCACCGGCGCTGAGCAGGCCGACGAGCAGATAGACGAATCTGCGTTGGGCGGCGAGCAGATCGAAGAGCGATTTCACTACTTCGCCTGAGTTACCTTGACGCTGTCCTCCAGCCCGTACGCTCCCTCCGTGACCACGACCTCGCCCTCTGTGAGCCCGGTAAGGACTTCAGCGTTCGTTTCGTTGCGGCGGCCAATAGTCACTTTTCGCTCGCGCGCTATGTTGCCGGGCCCGACGACGAACACCTTGTATCCGTCCCCATCGGGAACGAGGGCCGCAACGGGAATCACAATGGCGCGCGGATGGACCGCGGTGGAGATCTCGCCGAAAACGGTCTCTCCGATGCGTAGTGCTCTGGCCGTCGGCGGAGCGAGGGCGCGCACCGCCACGCTTCGAGTGGCGGAGTCCACTGTGCCGCCCACGTCGATAATATGGCCGACACCGAGGGGCTCGCCCTTGGCGCTTTCGCCGGCGCTGAGCGTGACCGAAGCTCCGGGCGCAATGCGAGCGGCATCGGCCGGAGAAACGTTGAAGATGATGTCGAGCGCTCCAAGGTCCGCGACTTCGACAATTGGCTGGGTGACATCGACCTGCGCGCCCAGGGGTGCGTCCAGCCTGGTGACGACTCCGGAGATCGGGGCGCGCAGCACCGCCAGCTGGGCGGTACGCCGCGCCGTGGTCGCGGTCGCGCGGGCCTGCGCCAGCTCAGTGGCGGCCTGGTCTGCGTCCTTCTTCGGGACAATGCCGGCGTCGGCGAGACTTCGCGCCCTTTCGTAGTTGCGTTGCGCCGCGATGAGACCCGCCTCGGCGCTTTGCGCGGCGGCGATGAAGGGCGCCTGCTCGAATGAAACCAGCGCGGTGCCGGCCCCCACTTTCTGGCCCTGCGAGACGTGCACGGCAGCGATCCGCGCAGGGGCAGGAGCGCTCAGTGACGCGATGTGACCTGCTCGCGCGCCGACGGTGGCAATCGAGCTGATCGTCTCCGCAAACGGCGCAATGGTTACACTCGCGGTCTTCACCTGAACCAGAGCGTGTGTCGCAGACGCGGGATCGGATCCCCGACAGCCGAATCCGGCGAACAGCAGAGCGAGAATGAGGATGCGTCTCATGGAGTCGTGGTCGGAAGATCGTACAATCTCAGGGTGGCGATGGCGATCCACGCATCCGCGAGATCGTCGACGTATTGCGAAAGAATCTCGCGCGCGTTCCGCTGCGCTTCGAGCACGGCCGGGAGACCCTGCGCTCCTTCCCGATATGCGGTGAGCGACATCGCGGCTATGCGCGTCGCGCTCTCCACCAATACTCGATCTCTCTGCACCTTTTCCAATGACAGTCTCCTGGCGCGCTCGGCGCGTCCAATCGCCGTCTGCGTCTCCAGTCGCACGAGCTGAAGCTCGGCCCGCGCGCGTTCGCGCTCTGCCTGCGCCTGCGCGATGCCTCCGCGATTGCGGTTGAAGATCGGCAGCGGGATCGACACTCCAAACGTCGGTAACAGCCCGGGCTCGGCAGGATCGCCGTGCTCCACACCCGCCTGGATGCTGAAGGGCGCGAAGATGCTGCGCTTTTGGGCGCTGATCGAGTGCTCGGCGGCGGTGAGCGCTAGCTCCGCAGCCGCCACGGGGAGCGTCAGCGGCGGAGATCCGTCGCCTCTGGCTTCGGGTGGCAATGTCAGGGAGTCGACCGGCGTGATGACCAGACTGTCAAGGCCAAGCCCCATCACGGCCTGGAGATCGAACAGGGTCGATACCAGAATCAGAGAGTCCGCGGCGGCGACGTTGGCCGCCTGACCCGAGTTCACCGTCGCCAGCAGGACATCCAGCTCACTGGCGTCGCCCGCGTCACGTCGTACAATCGCCATGCGGCGCAGGCTGTCGGCATCGCGAGCATTCCGGCGAGCCAGACGCACGTGCTCCCGCGCGGCGAGCGCTCTCGTATAGGTGGTGTCGGCATCCAGCGCGGCTGCGGCGCGCTCGAAACGGAATCGGTACTGGCTGGCGAGCCTGGTTGCCTCGGCGGATCGAATCCGCGCACCGCGGGCGCCGGTAATGTCGAACGGAATGTCGACTATCTCGTGGTAGTTCGGGACCGATTTGGAGTAGGTGGCGCTGAGGCTGGGATTCTCCCATTGGCGGGCGGCGAGCAGCTGCGCGGAGCCGACCAGCGTATCGGCGCGTGCTACCGCGGCACGGGCGCCGCGGCTGACTGCGGATTCGACCGCCTGCGTCCGGGTGATGGGCTGCTGGCCCCACGACGCGACAGGAAGGATGGAAAGCAACGCAATTGTGCGGACGATCGATCGCATCAGGAAATCTACGCCAGACGGGTAAGACCAGACGGGTAGGGCAAGGCGTATTCCAATGCCTCACCCTACCCGTCGCTGCGCGAGAAATCCGCAGCAGGCCTGTGCGTAGCGCGCGACTACTTCTTGGGCGCGGCCTTCTTTGCCTTCGCTTCCTGCGCGGCTTCCTGCTTCTCCGTCTTCGGCGTCTCGTGCTGCTTGGCGACAATCGAGCCATCGATGGCGTTGACGTTGACCTCGTCGATGCCCGACTTGCCGGGGACGGTGATGTCGTACGAATAAATCAGCTTGCCGTGCTCGCGCTCGAGCTCGCTCGACTTGACGGTTCCGTTCGGAACTTGCTTGAGCGCAGTGGCGCGGGCCGTCTCTTCGGAGATCTTCGCCTCTTTCTGCAGCGTGGCCTGGCTCTCGGACTTCGTTGCCTTCTTGTGGGTCTTCGTGGTCGTGCTTGCCTGCGTTGCCGGCTTGGCGGTGCTCTTGTAGGTGCTGGTTGCCTGGGCACCGGCGACGGCGGTGGTAGCAGCGATGGCGACGGCCACGGCTATCACTTTGAACATGCGTCCTCCTCAATATGTTTTGACTGCAGCTCACTGGGGATCGCGGGGGTTGCCCGTGATAAGTATTGAATCTTAGAGCGTGTAGCTGTCATACTCATTACAGAGCGTGGCAACGCAACCTCAACGTTGTAAATTGGCCGAATGCGAGTTCTCCTCGTCGAAGACGATCCCGGGCTGGCTGCCATCATCAAGACGGGCTTTGCCGAGCACGGCGTGCAGGTAGTGACCGTCGCCAATTACGCCGACGGAAAAATGAAAGCCGTTCTCGGCACGTTCGACGTGATCATTCTCGACGTGATGCTGCCCGGCGGAAGCGGGTTCGATCTCTGCCGGGAGCTTCGTTCCCGCGAACTGGCGACCCCGATCCTGATGTTGACGGCTCGCGACACGGTGGACGACCGGGTCGCCGGCCTGGAGGTCGGCGCCGACGATTACCTCACCAAGCCGTTTGCATTCCGCGAGCTGTTGGCGCGCGTGAGGGCGCTGGCTCGGCGGCGTGGCGCTCCGCTGCCGGAAACGCTCAAGGTGTCGGACCTCGAGGTGGATCTCGAGGCGCAGCGCGTCCGTCGCGCCGGCAGGAAGATCGAGCTCACCGCCAAGGAGTTTTCGCTGCTCGAGTTCTTCGTGCTCCACCCCGGCCAGGTGGTGGACCGCGCCGCGATCACGGCCCACGTGTGGGACGAGAACCACGACCCGTTTACGAACGTGCTCGAGGTACTCGTGCGCCGGTTGCGACGAAAGATCGATGACGAATTCCCCGTGAAGCTGATCCAGACCGTGCGCGGGGCCGGATATCGCTTTGGCGATTGAGGCGACATCCTCGAGGCTCGGCCTGCAGCGACTGGTACGACTGCGACTGCGTCTCACAATCTGGTATGTCGCGACATTCGGCTTGATCATCGTCCTGCTTGGCGCGGGGCTGTTCGTCGTCATCAGCCACCAGATCTCCCAGCAACTGGATGATTCGCTGCAGGGCGCGACGCTGGAGCTGGTTCGCGCCGCCCGCATCAGGGAGTTCGAGGACGCGTCTGTGCGCGGAAGGCTCATTGATGCGGTCGACGAGCTCAACATCCCCGATCGCGTTCTGTACCTGCTCGATATCGAGGGCAGGCCGGTGAGACCAGCCAAGGCGGACCCGTGGATCATCGAGGCGGCGAAGAAGGCTGGAGCGGCGGGTCAGGTAACCGTGCTGCGGGACATGCCCGACGACCGGACACTTCGCCTGCACGCGATGCGCTTCAAGCTGGCGTCCGGCGCGCACCTCGTCGCCGTCGCGGTCGCCGACCAGGAGGAGCTCGAGGATAAATACACCGACCTCATTGCCGCCTTTGTCGGCGCGGCGTTACTGGCGTTGGTTCTGGTTGCGGCCGGCGGGTTCCTGCTCGTCAGGAAATCGACGGCGCCTATCGAGCGCTCGATCGTCTTCATGCGCCGCTTCATGGCGGACGCCGCGCACGAGCTGAGAACACCGATCACGATACTGAGGACGCGGGCCGAAGTCGCGCTCCAGCAGCCGAGGGACGGCGCCGACTATGTATCGGCGTTGCAGGGCATGGAAGCGGAAGCGCACCGGCTCGGCAGCATCGTGGACAGCCTGCTGGTGCTAGCGCGCGCCGATGCCGGTGAGCGGCAGATCGAAAAAGAGCGGATCTATCTCGACGACATCGCCATCGACGCCGCGGGGGCCGCGCGAGTGGTGGCGCGCCAGAAAGGTGTCGATGTCACCGTCGACGATTTCGAAGAGGCCCCAGTCCTCGGCGATCCATCACTCATCCGTCAGCTGGTGATGATCGTGCTCGACAACGCCGTCAAGTTCACGGATGCGGGCGGCCAGGTACACCTCGGCGTGTCGATGCAAGACGGAGTGCCGACGGTATCGGTCGAAGACACCGGGATTGGCATCAAACAGGAAGATCTGTCGCGGGTATTTCAGCGGTTCTTTCGCGGGGAGACGGCGCGCAGCAGAACCGAGGGTGCCGGACTCGGCCTGTCCATTGCGAGCTGGATCGCGCGCGAACATGGCGCCCAGATCTCTCTGAAATCGGAGCCGGGGAAAGGCACCAGGGTGGTGATCACCTTCCCCGCACCCGCTTCCGTACAGACATAGGCGAGGCCGCGTCCGCCGCGCTTATCGCTTGAGTGCGGTCTCGACGCGGTTCAGTAGCTGATCGAGAGCCGGCCGGTCGAAGAGACGCCCATTGGCGATGACCGCGGAAATCCGTCTGGTGTTGCGAATGTCGGTCAGCGGGTTTGCATCGAGCAGGACGAGATCGGCCACTTTGGCCCGACCGATGGTGCCAAGAGAATCAAGCGCGCCGAAAAAATCCGCCGGGTTGTAGGTCGCCGTGCGGAGCGCTTCGAGCGGGCTGAGCCCCGATCGAACCAGAAGCTCGAGCTCCTCGTGGAGACTGAAGCCGGGGAACACGAACGCCTGGGGCATGTCGGTTCCCGCCAGCAGCTTGACTCCGGCCTTGTTCAGCGCGCCGGTGCGATCGAAGCTGTAGTAGCTTCGCACCACCATCGAATCTGACGGTTTCAGCGCGCGTGCCCGCGCCACCCAGCCTCCCTGCACGATGCCAGGGACGTACTTCGCCCACTCGCGATGGGTGCTCGCGCTGTCAAAGGCGTGGGCGTAGGGCTGATAGACGATGAGAGTCGGAGTGACCCAGGTTTTGTTGCGGGCGAGTGTCTGAATCGCGGCGGCACACTTGGCAGGATCGTACGAGCCGCGCAGGATTGTTCCCTGATACCTGATCTCCTCCAGCTGCCGGCGGAAAGTCGCGGTGTCGGCCAGGCGCGCCCGCAACAGCGAGTCCCGCGACGAGCAAGCGCGCATCAAATCGTCCTCGTGCTCGATGCTGCGCTGGCCGGCGGCAGACGCCTCAACCAGGGTCACTGAAAAAGGTACGTGCCCCGCAAACGGTACGCCCAGCTTCCCGGCCTCCCGCGCAATGCCATAGTACGCCGGCCGGGGCACCCATGAGTACGTCTTGATGAAATCGGCGCGCCGGGACCCGTCTTTGTTTTGCGCCAGCGTGTCTACCGCGCGCACACCGTCTTCCTCGGTGACGACGTGCGCGACAAACCCGACCTTGTTCACCGGCCCGTCGACGCGCACTCCCGCCACGAGGCGAGGGCCGACTTCCCGGCCGGCCGCAATGTCGGCCTTCCAGCGCAGAGTGGTATCGATGTAATAGCCCATGTCACGCGCGCCGGTCACGCCATTGGCAACGAGCAGCGGGCCGGCAAAATCCGAGAACGTGTACACGAAGCCGTGGATGTGCATGTCCCAGAGGCCCGGGATGAGGAATTTTCCGCGGCCATCTATGATTCGCGCGTTATCGGGCACCGTCGCGGAACTGGCAGGGCCGACCCAGGTGATGCGATTGCCGACGATGAGAACCGTGTTGTCGGACGCGATCGCGCCGGTGACGACATCGACCACCGACGCATGAGTGATCGCGATTGCCGGCGAACGGGCGGCCCGGCTGCTGCAAGCAGCTGCCAGGCCCGCCAGCGTGATTGCAATCCCGCTACGAACTACCTCGAGCGCTTTACTCGCCAGGTGCCCGTCTGCGGTGCGTTTGATGATGAGCCCCTCGTCGCATAGCTCCCGTCGATCGTGTCGCCATTCAAGGTCCCCGTGAATGTCGTCACGACAGGGCAATCGCATTGCGGGTCGCGATAAGCATCCAGAACGCCGCTCACGGTATCACCGCTCACCCTGACCAGCTTGATGGTGAGCACCTGAGAGTTGTTCGTATTCTGAGTTGTCGTCGTCGTCGCGCCTCCGGCCGTGGTCTGGTTAAACGGCTCGAGCGCTTTCCCGTAACCGACGGGAATCATCACGACGTCGCCGCTCGCGGCCTCGCCGGATGGCGAAAGATTGAACACGATACTCCCACTCCTGCCCGTTGATGCGCTTTGATACTCGCCGCTCCACTTGCCCGCCAGCGAAGCGCGGTCGCCCGCATCACCCGCGATGGTAACTGGC
>DASYIM010000041.1:0-10620 GCA_035997625.1 Gemmatimonadaceae bacterium | reverse complement strand
CCGTCCAATGGTTGACCCGCCCCGCGCGGTGTCTTATCCATCCGTTAAGCTCCGGGAGCACGAGTGATCGGCTATATCGTGAATTCATCGTCAAGAACCGCCTCGATCCTGGCTGCGGCCGTGGTCCTCAGTGCGGTCAGCGCCGGCAATTCTCTGGCGCAGGTCCCCACCGACACAGCTCGAAAGGCTCCCGCGCAAGTCGATACGACCAACAATCTCGTCATCTCCTCCGACACCACCAGGGAAGTGAAACACGTGGTGAAGAAGGGTGACACGCTCTGGGATCTCGCCCAGTACTATCTGAAGGATCCGTTCCGCTGGCCGGAGATCTTCCGGCGCAACACCGATGTCGTCGAAAACCCGCACTGGATCTATCCCGGCGAAGTAATTCGCATCTGGGGCACCGAGGTGAAGCCCGACGCGCTAGCGCGTGCCGACAGCGCCGGAATGGTAGTTTCTCACGTCGTTACGCGTCCCCTCCAGCTGTCACAGCAACAGCAGGGAAGCGGCGGACGCTCCGACCTGACGGTTTTTGCGTCCCCGATGAGTCGGGCGGCAGCCGAGCTCCAGCGGGACGTCATCGGACGCTCGAGGGGCGGCGGGGTTCGTAGAGGTGAAGTAGAAGCAGCTCCATACACGGATCGAGGCGGTGGGCCAAGGGGCGCGGGCAGACTGGTGGCCAGCGTGGATCGTCCCGGAATCAAGGCCAGCATCCTCGACTCCCGATTCCAGCTGAACGACTATCTGTACGCCGATCTGCCGCATGGCGCGACGCCACAAATCGGCGACAGCTACATGTCCTACGTTCTTGGTATGGATCTCGGCGGCTACGGGCAGGTGGTCATGCCGACAGGCATTCTTCGCGTCGAGAGCCTCCCACCCGGCCAGCGGCCAGTGCTCCGCATCGTCAAACAGTTTGATGCAATAATGCTCGATCAACCTGTCATCGCCGCGCCGGATATCACCGTTCCGGCCGGACAGATCTCGCCCGTTGCCGGCGGCACCAGAGGAAAAGTCATCTACGTCCCCTGGGAGCCGGTGTTGCCGTCGATTGGTCATTACGTCATCATCTCGCAAAACGAATCGAGCGGAGTTGCTGTCGGTGACGAGATAACCTTCATCGACAATTCGACCGGTCGTGAGGATGAAAATCCGGCGCCGCCCGTCATCGCCGCCGTCGCCCAGGTTGTGCGCGTTACGCGTTTTGCCACAACGGTAATCATCGTCCGGCAGAATCAGCCGACTCTTCGCGATGGAATGCCGGCTCGCGTGACTGGCAAGAGATCGAGCGCAGATTGAGCAGCGTTTAGCGCACTCAATGCGCTAAACGACCAGCGGGGAATTAAATTAGGCGATCGATGATTGCGATCGCCCACTTCGTTGCCGTCACATTTTACCTCGCCGCCGCGGCTGTGGCCGCGCTACCCTTCGCTCGACGGGTAAAGGCGCCGGTTGGCCCCGTCATTCTCGCCCTGCTGCTCGGGATTGGCGCGCACGCTACCGCTCTGGCCGGCCTGACGAGAGAGAGCGGAGCGGCATCACTCACAGGCCTCGGACCAGGACTTTCTTTCGCCGGGCTCGTACTGGCGCTGTCGCTGGTCATGGTCGAGAGCCTCGCGCGTGAGGTGAGCCTGACGCTGGTGGCGGCCCCTGTCGCCGCGCTGGTGACAATCGCCGCCAACATAGCGGGACTTCGTCCATTCCTGGAGCCACAGGGCGCCCGCGCAGTGTGGCTGAGCTTGCACATAATTCTGAGCTTTGTTGGAATCGCAGCATATGCGACGGCTGCCGCTGCCGGCACGATGTACCTGATCGCCCGCCGAGAGCTCAAGTCCGGACATTTTGGCCCGATCTTCCGGTCATTTCCACCATTGGATACGCTCGATCGCGTCAACCACCTCGCGTCGATAGCCGGATTTCTTGGTCTCACACTTGGACTCGCGCTCGCCGCCGCTTACTCGTTCGAGTACAGGGCGCTCGTAATTCCACAGATCATTTGGGGGATGGCGGCCTGGATCGGCGTGAGCGCGCTCGCGCTGGGCCGAGTGCTGCGCGGCTGGCAGGCGAGGCGCGCCGCCCTCATGTCGGCGGTGACATTCGCCAGCGTGGTGGCGCTGTACGTCGTATTCCGCCTGGCATCGTTCGACCGCGGGCAGTTCCTGTGAGCGACTTTCCCATTGCGCTGCACGGAGAGCGTATCACCGCTGTCGTCGTCGGCGGCGGTGCCGTCGGCACGCGCAAGGCGCTGGCGTTAGCTGACGCGGGCGCTTCCGTGACGGTAATTGCCCCGGTACTCACCACTGAGCTCGAAGACGCCGCCAGTCAGCGACGCCTCGAGGTGATTCGCGATGCCTATCGCCGAGAACACATCGAGCGCGCGACGCTCGTGATCGCGGCCACCGATTCGCGCGAGATCAACGCGCAGATTGCAGTGGATGCCAATGCTCGAGGCAAGCTGGTCAACATCACCGATTACCCGGACGAAGGAAACTTTCATACGATGGCGTTGCACCGATCCGGCGATGTCACAATCGCTGTTTCAGCGGGCGGAGTGCCCGGGGCCGCCGCGCGAATCAGAGACGCGATAGCCGAACGATTCGACGATCGATACGAGCGGGCTGTGTCCGCGCTGCGCGGGTTGCGATCGCGACTGATCGCGCGCGGCGGGGGCGAATGGAAGAGCGTTGCTCCCAAGCTTCTCGATGACGATTTCTGCGCCTCCGTCGAAAACGGCTCCTTCAGCGAACGGGTGGATTCGTGGCGTTGATCGTCGTCGGCGTCAGCCACACCACTGCTCCGATTGAAGTTCGGGAGAAACTCTCGTTACGGCCCTGGGAGGCTCTGCAGGCACTCGCTCGCCTCAGAGAAGAGCACTTGATCCGCGAAGGAGTTGTACTCTCCACCTGCAACCGTACCGAGATATATGCGGTCGAGGAGAGTAACTCCGCCGCCGCCCACATCTCGGGGTTACTTTCAGATCGACTCGGCAACGATATCGCGGAATTCGAATATGTGAGACGCGATCGTGAAGCGACAGCGCACTTGTTTGCCGTCGCCGCCGGACTGGATTCCATGATTCTTGGCGAGGCGCAGATCCAGGGACAGGTGAAGAGCGCCTGGGAAGAGTGCCGGGCCGAATCGGGGCCCATCCTCAATAGAATGTTCCAGAGCGCGCTGCTCGCGGCGTCGCGCGCGCGCGAGGAGACAGGTATCGGCCGTGGTGCCGCATCGGTCAGCTCGGCGGCCGTGCAGCTGGCGAAGAAGATTTTCGGCGGGCTCGCCGGCAGGAGGGCGATGATCCTCGGCGCGGGCGACGTGGCCGAGCTCGCGCTCGAATGCCTGCTCTCGGAAGGCGTTCGCGTCGCCATCGTTGCAAATCGCACCCACGAGCGTGCGCAAGCGCTGGCGAAGCGTCATGGGGCAACCGCGATGCACTATGATCAGTGTTGGGATTCGCTCCGGGAAGTGGATGTCCTCATCTGTTCGACCGCTTCCCCGCACCCCGTCGTTACGGTCGATCGCGCTCGTCAGGCGCTCCAGAAGCGTGGCGATCGGCCACTGTGCATCCTCGACATCGCACTGCCACGCGACGTGGAAGCAGCCGTCGGAAAACTGGACAACGTGTTTTTGTACGATCTAGACGACCTGCGCGCGGCGGCGGCGGCGAATCTCGAGCGGCGGGATGAGAATGCGCCCGCCGCGCGCGCCGTGATCGCCGAGGAGGCGCAGAAGTACTGGGATTGGGTCGCCGGACTCTCAGCGGTTCCAGTGGTCCGGGAGTTCAGGGAGGAGATGGACAGGCTTCGTAGTACGGAGCTTGCGGCAGCTTTTCGTCGGCTTGGACCACTTTCGCCTGAGCAGGCCGACGCCATCGAGCAGTTCTCCAAATCTCTGATGAACAAATTCCTGCATGAGCCAAGCGTAAGACTGAAGGCAGCCGCGGCCAACGGTAGAGGTCTCGCAGTCGTCGATGCTGCGCGTTACCTGTTCGCTCTGGAAGGCACCCGAGCTGACGACGTCAGAAATGGAGACTAACCGGACATTGCCTAGAATTCTCGTTACTGGCGGCGCCGGTTTCATCGGCTCCCACGTCGCCGACTTGTTTCTGGAAAAAGGATATCAGGTCGAGATCGTGGATGATCTCTCCTCCGGCAAGCGTGAGAATGTGCCCCGCAAAGCGACCTTCCATGAGCTGAGTGTCAACAGCCCGGAATTTTCGCGACTGGTGCGGGAAGGCAGATTCGACGTCGTCGCTCACCTCGCTGGTCAAATCGATGTGAGAAAGAGCGTCGCCGATCCGGTCAAGGACGCGACGATCAACATCCTTGGCACGCTCAACCTCATGGAATCCGTGCGCGCGGGCGGCGCCAGGACGCGCGTCATTTTCACGTCGACCGGAGGCGTTCTCTACGGCGATTTCAACACGCCGCCCAACGCCGAGATCTACCCCAAGGATCCCGAGTCGCCTTATGCCATCGCCAAGCTGAGCATCGAGTACTACCTGGCGTACTATGGTCGCGTTCATGGCCTGGACGCGGTCGCGGTCCGGTTTGGGAACGTCTATGGCCCGCGACAAGACCCACACGGCGAAGCGGGTGTCGTGGCGATTTTCTGCGGGCGGATTCTGAACAACCGCCCGCTCACTGTTTTCGGCGATGGAATGCAAACGCGCGATTACGTCTATGTTGGGGATGTCGCGCGTGCGGTATGGATGGCAGCGACCAAACCGCTTCCGGATAAGGCGAGGCTCGACGCGCGCGCTTTCAACATCGGCACCGGCGTCGGTACCAGCGTGCTGGAGGTAGCGACGCTGCTGCAGAATGCGGCGGGGAGCGACACCCCGATCGAGTTCGCGCCGCATCGACCAGGCGAGCAACAGGAGTCCTTTGTCAACGTCGACAAGGCGAAGGTCGTGCTGGGCTGGGCCCCTGAAGTTGGGCTGTCAGAAGGTCTGGCCAAATCGTATGAATGGTTTGCGGGGCGACTGGCCGGGGCGAAGACTTGACGCCGATTCTCTATCTGCAGATCGGCCAGGCGATTCCCAGCTCGCCGATGGAGCTCGTCACGAACTCCACCGGCGCGACGAAAATCGTGTTGGCGATTCTCATCGTGCTCTCGCTGATCAGCTGGATGATAATTTTCGCAAAGTGGTACGAGCTGCGCCGGGGGCTCCGCGTGACGTACGCATTCAGCCACGAATTCGCCGGCGTTCCGAACCTCGAGCGCGCGGCGCAGCTGGCGCGTGAAATGGGGGCGCCGCCCTCGACGATCATGGAGCGCGCGATGCGCTTCATTGAGGAGACGACGCCCGGGCTGCATGGGACGTCAGACCGGACGGCCCGATTCAGCAGCGCGCAGGTTGAGGCGCTCCAGCTCGTGCTCGACGCCGAGACCACGTCGGAACGGGACAGGCTCGGCCGCTGGGTACCCTCCCTGGCCACCATAGGCTCGGTAAGCCCTCTGATCGGGCTCCTCGGGACCGTGTTGGGTGTAATAGATGCGTTCGTAGGAATCGCGTCCAAGGGCTCGGGAAACATCGGCGCGGTCGCTCCTGGCGTGGCCGAGGCACTCATCGCAACCGCCGCAGCGCTCAGCGTCGCGATCCCCGCGGTGTTCGCCTACAACATCTTTGCGGCCCGGCTCAACAAGATCGAAGGCGAGCTGGAGAGCGTCGGATCGGAGCTGATCGCATTGATGGTAAGGGAGGGCATGATCTGATGATAGAAAACCGTGTGTCGCTGCCGGGAATCTGATTAATGGCTCGGCGCCGTCGTGGCCATAACCGCCTGCAGCTGAACGCCGAGATCAACGTCGTCAGTCTCATCGACGTGATGATGTTGCTGATGATCATCTTCATGATCACAGCTCCGATGATGCAGGGCGGGGTGGACATCTCGCTGCCGAAGGCACAGGCGCGCCCCCTGGAGTCAAAGAGCGGACTGACGGTGACGATCGACCGCGCGGGCTCTATCTATGTCGATGATGCGCGTCTCACCTACAACCAGTTCTCAGCCAGCTTCAAGGCGCTGGCGCAGCGGCGGGGGACCGGCGGGGTGTACCTGCGCGCCGACGATGGCGTGGCTTATGGAACGGTGGTGAAGGTGCTGGCGATCATGAGGGCGAGCGGTGTAGGTGACATAGGACTCGTCGCCGAGCCGCCCGAGGCGAGATAGTGGCGCGCCGGGACGGCGGGTCGCCGCTCGTTGCACCGTTCACTCTCTCGGCGATATTTCACGCCGCCGTTGCGACACTTCTCTTCCACTCGCTGAAAGAGAGCAAACCCGTCGCACTGCCGCCGATGTACCGAGTGAACATCGTCGCGGCACCGCCGGGCGAGCGCGCCATTGGCGAAGTGAAGTCGGGCGAGTCTCAGCCGACACCTCCTGTTACCCAGCCCACCGCTGCCCCGTCAACGAATCAAACACCACTCCCCACGCGAAGCGCCCCCAAACCGGCGCCGACCGCGCGCACCAGCACCAGCGCGCCGAAGGCAACGGCCAAGGCTGCCACTCCGACGGAAGGAAAAGTTGCCCCCAAGCCAAAGGTGACCGCTCCCGCTGATGCGAAGGTCAATCAGAAGACGCCTACCGAGGCGCCCAAGGCCGGCGGCGGCCCGACCGGCGGCAAGGGAACCGACGTCGCAACTGTGCGCAGCGACGGGATCGAGTTCCCGTTTCAAGGGTATCTCAACAACATTGTTCGTCAGATTGCAATCAAATTCAAACCACGAAATCCTGCTGCCCGTCTCAAGGCGGAAGTAAGGTTTCTGATTCACCGCGATGGCTCAGTGTCTGATCTCACATTCATCAGAAAGTCGGGAAATTTTTCGTTCGATCTCGAGGCGCAGGGCGCTGTCGAAGCCGCTGCCAGCGCGATGGCGTTCGGACCGCTGCCGGATGGGTTTTCGGATGATGTGCTGCCGGTCGTCTTCAGCTTCGACCCGGAATTCCTGAAATGAAGTTCCGCCCTTCGCGCTTCACACGGGTGTCTGCCTTCCTTGCTCTCACGGGCACGGTCCTGGTGCCAAACATTCTCCGCGCGCAGGACACAACGAACACCGGAGTACGGCTCGGTCTGAATTACACCGCCGGGACCAAGCCTGGGGTGATCGTGCTGCCGGTGGCCGACGACGACAACGACTCGCTGCGCGTTATCGTCCAGCGTGATCTCGACTACAGCGATCGGATGACCGTCGTGGATCTCGATATGGAGACAGTAAGAGGTCTCATCCCCGCGCCGGGAGAGAAAATCAATTTCGCGCTGGTCGCCAAGTTCGGTGCGGCGCTGCTCGTCCGCATGACTCCGACGACGCAGGGTCTGCACGTCGCGGCTTACGACGTCTCCAAGGGACAACTGCTGCAATCGGAGCACTTCCTTTTCGATCGACGCGACAGGGACTGGCGGTTCGCGGTGCATGGGATATCGGACCAGATCGAGCAATGGAGCTTCGGCAAGCGGGGAATCGCGCAGACGCGCATCGCCTACGTCAACAACGGGGAGCTCAAGATCATCGACAGCGATGGCGCTGAGACGCGCTCCATTACCACCGGCCGCGGCGCCCTGTCGCCGGCGTGGTCGCCCGGCGGTGAATCAGTGGTGTTCACGGCTCTCGGAAACGCCGGCACTCAGGTGCAGGAGCTCGACGTACGAAGCGGCCGCACACGCCGGATCAGTCAGATTCGCGCCGGCTTGAACATCACACCCGTCTATCAGCCGGGCGGAAACGCGATTCTCTACGCTCAAGGGACGGGCAACGGAACGGATCTGGTGCTTGCCGAGCTGGACTCGAGCGCGCCGCGCAGAATCACCATCGGCAAGGGCACCGACAACACCTCGCCGTCATACAACCCGGACGGCACCAAGATCGCCTTCATCTCGGGAAAGTCGGGCGCCCCGCAGGTTTATATTATGGATGCGGACGGCTCAAACGTTCAGCTGCTCACTCCCTACACCCCCGGCGTGCGCAGCTATCGCGCGAGCCCGGACTGGTCTCCCGACGGTCGCGCGGTCGCCTACGAGCAACAGAATGGCAATTTCCAGATCTACACGATCGATTTGCGTGACCGTGCTCCGAAGCAGCTCACCAGCGAGGGTGAGAACGAAGATCCGTCCTGGGCGCCTGACGGGCGGCACATCGTGTTCACATCGTCGCGCGGTGGTGACAAGCAGTTGTGGATTCTCGACACCGAGACCGGCCGCGCCCGCCAGCTGACCCATACCAAGGGAGCGAGGTTGGCAGCGTGGTCGCCAATACTGGCCAATCCGGAAGTAGGGACATATTCGCAATGACACCAATACGCTCACTAATGCTTTGCGGCTTGCCGCTCGGACTCAGCGCCTGCTTCTTCGCGACGAAGTCCGATTTCGACAGGCTGCAGCAGGACATTGTAGGGACCCGCGCCACCTCCAACGCATCTGATTCGGTGCAGCGGGCTTATCTCGTTGAAGTGACGAGGACCGTGCGCACCCTCAACGACTCGATCAACTCGTTGAGCAGACGGGTCAACTCGATGCGCACCGCGACAGAATCGGATCTGGCGGCAATGAAGGAAGACATTTCGCAGCTCCAGGATCTGAGCGGACAAAGCGAGCAGAAGCTGCGCGACATGCGCGCAGCCGTCGAGGAAAAAACGGCTCAGGTGGATCCGGCGGCTCTTCCCGATAGCGCCAGCGCGGGTTCGGCGCCGGCGGGCGGGCCCGGCCCAGCCCAGCTGCTGCAGGCCGGACGCGATCAACTGCTCAAGGGTGGCAACGTCTCCGCTCGCGCCGCCTTCAGCGAGCTGATCACCAAGTACCCGCGCTCCGACCTCGTTCCGGAAGCGATGTTCTTCACCGCCCAGGCTTTTACCGCCGAGAGAAATCCGGAAGCCGCAGACCAGCAGTATGCTGCTCTGATCAGCAGATTCCCCAACTCCGCGCGCGTGCCGACGGCGATGTACAAGCGTGCTTTGCAGCTGCAGGCGGCGAAGAAGACCGCCGACGCCAAGCGCCTACTTCAGGAAATCATCAAACGCTTCCCGCGCTCCGACGAGGCCGCCCTCGCCGACGAGCGTCTGCAGTCGATCAAGTAGCAGTCCGCGAGGCCGCGCATGAGCGACCCTGGCAACGAGATGCCGTTCCTCGACCATCTGGAAGAGCTGCGCAAGCGGCTCTTCTGGGTGGCGGGCGCGGTGGTCATCGGCGTCGTCGTCGCCTTCGTGCTGTTGTCCAAGCTCGACATCATCCGGCTCCTCGAGCGCCCGATCCTGCCTCTGCTTCACGGGCAGAAGCTGATTTACACGCATCCGGGCACCTCCTTCCATATCCTGCTCAACGCGTCTCTGGTGCTCGGGATCATACTGGCGTCACCGGTAGTAGTAGGGCAGTTATGGGGATTCCTCGCGCCCGCGCTCTACGCCCACGAGAAGAAGATCGTCATACCGGTGGTGGTGTCGATGGTGGCGCTTTTCCTCTGCGGCGTCGCCCTCAGCTACTTCGTAGTCCTGCCGCTGACGCTTCGTTTTCTCATGAGCATCGAGTCTACCGCGCTGACGCCGATGATATCGGCGACGGAGTACTTCGACTTCGCCATCAGCATGTGCCTGGCGTTCGGCGCGGTGTTCGAGGTTCCGATAGCCATTCTGGCGCTCACTGCACTGGGGATCGTCACGCCGCAGTTTCTCTCGAGGTACAGGCGACACGCAATCGTGATCTGCCTCGTCGCCGCCGCGTTCATTACGCCCGGCGCGGATCCGTACTCGCTGTTTGCGCTCGCCGTGCCGCTCTACTTTCTCTACGAGCTGAGCGTGATCGTGGCGCAGTTCGCCTGGCGAAAGCGCGAGAAGCGCCAGGCGAGGCTCGACGCAGAAGCGAGCTCGCCACACAATGCGGGGGCTCCCGCTTGATGACACGCGGGGTTCTTCTGCTCTGCGCTTCTCTCTCGATCTGTGCCTCCTCCAGCGCGCTCGCGCAGGTGAGGGGGGTGCCGGCGCGCGTCGATACTGCCAAGGCGCGCCAGGATACCACCAGGGCGCGGCGAGATACTACACGCCGCGACACCACCGCGGCCGTCGACTCGACCAAGTCGAGAGAGCTGATCAAGTGGAATGAGACTGATTCGGTAATGCAGGCGCTGATAACGCGCGCCGGTTACACGGCAACGAGATATCAGGGCGACAAGGCGGTGTTCGATGCCCGCACCCACACCCTGCAGCTCGAAGGCAACAAAGCCGGCGTGAGTCGCGAGCAGACGGTCCTCGTCGGCGACAGCATCATCTACAGCGATTCGACGAAGATCATCGTCGCGCGCGGCGATACGGTCATTCTCCGCGATCCGGAGCAGCAAGCCGCCGACGTAATCGCTCGCGGCGAGATGGCATACAACATCGAGCTCCACCGCGGCGTCGTCACCAACATCGCCACGCAGATCGCCGAGACGGGGCAGAACTGGTTCGTGAACGGGCGGACCGCCGCCTTCGTGAGCGACACGACGCGAGGAAGGGAGACTGCGTTTTACGTGCGCAGCGGGACCATTACCAGCTGCGACGACTCCATCCCCGATTACCACTTCAGGTCCAACGAGATCAAGATGGTCACGAAGCACATCATGGTCGCCCGGCCGGCGATCCTGTACATCGGCGA
>DASYIM010000040.1:0-5665 GCA_035997625.1 Gemmatimonadaceae bacterium | reverse complement strand
CTATCTGCTGTTCTCGACCGCCGCCGCCACGATTGTCTTCGGCGCAATTCTGCACCGGTGGCTGTACGATCGCGGGTTCAGCAAATCACAGGAGAGCGGAGAGCGTTGGGTGCGCCAGGGCACGCTTGGCAGACTCGTCGGCCGCGCGCTCACGCCGTGGGGAGTAATGCGCCGCGAGCTGGTGCTCAAGGAAATGCGCCTCTTTTTCCGCGACACGACTTAGTGGTCGCAGCTGATCCTCCTCACCGTGCTGGTGGTCGTGTATGTGTTCAACATCAAGTTTCTCCCGCTGCGCGGCGAGGGCATCACGTTCTTTCTGGCCAACGTGATTCCATTCGTGAATCTCATTCTGGCGGGATTCGTTTTGGCGTCGATTGCGGCGCGGTTCATCTTCCCGGGCATCAGCCTGGAGGGGAGAACGTTGTGGCTGCTGCGGTCGACCCCGCTGGAGATGCGCCAACTCCTGTGGTCGAAGTTCTGGGTGGGAACACTTCCGTTGCTTGGACTCGCGCTGGTCCTCGTTTTTGCGACAGACGTGCTGCTGCAGGTAAGTGGTTTCATGATGGCTGTTTCCATCTTCACGATCACGATGATGACGTTCGCGATCGCCGGCCTGGCGCTCGGCTTCGGGGCGTTGTTCCCGAAGTTTAATACCGAAAACGCCGCTCAGATACCGACTTCGTTTGGAGGCCTGATTTTAATGATGGCTTCGGTGGTGTTGATCGGTTTGGTGATCGTGCTGGAGGCGCGGCCGGTCTATCAGTACGTGGGCGCGAGTCTGCTCAAGGCCGATCCTGATCCGTCGGCAATGTGGCTTGGATTTGGCGGCGCCAGTCTGATCTGTCTGGCGGCAACCTTCGTTCCGATCCGGATCGCGGTGCGGCGGATGAGGGAGCTGGAACAATAGGTGTGCATCGATTACGAACGTGCTCCCTAGGTAGCCGTTTCGCTACTCGCGCCCCTTCTCGCGCAGGAACCCGATCGCCTCGTCCTTCGAAGTAAAGATTTTCTTGGCGAGGGTGCCGTCCTCGAAGCGGAGCTCGACGGCGATGCTGAGTGGAACCTGCAGCTCTTCGGGGCGAGTCGGGGCATCGACATCGAGAGCGGCGGCGACTCCTTCTCCCTGAAGCAGGCGCACGATCTCGCGGCTAAGCGAAGCCTCAGTCAGCCCTTCTATAGCAAGTGCCTGGGCGGCAAAACCGTGGCGCTCCCGAATAAGTCCGAGTATCAGATGCTGGGTGCCGACGTATCCGTCACCCCATTCATGGGCGACGCTGATTGCCTGGTCCAGCACCACGCGAGCCCGCGACGAATACGGTAAATCCGGGAGCCGCGGCCGCGCCGTTGGCTGGCCGTCTTCGACCATGCGATCGATAGAGCTCCTAATGCGAACGGGACTGGCGCCGAGGTTGTCCAGAACGTCCATGACGAGCGCGTCTTCCTCGCCAAGCAGTCCGAGCAGAAGATGCTCCGGCCCGACGTATTCATGGTTCCGGCGATGGGCTTCCTCGCGCGCCTTGATCAGCGCGCCACGGACTCGTTGGGTAAAGTCGTAGCCTGCCAGAAAAACCTCCTCGTCGTGGGCCCTAAGATTTCAATCCGACGGAGATATCGCAAGCACCCCAATCCTGCTACTATTTTTTATTGAGCGCGGGACGCATTAGAGCGACCTAACTGGCGCTTACGCAAAGGGAACGGCCATGAACCTCACGCATCGCGAGACCGAAGCTCTCGACGCCCTTTGCGACACTTTCGTGCCGTCCCTCGCCTTCGAGAAGGACGAGGATCCGACGCTCTTCAGCATGTCCGCGTCCGATCTTGGCGTAGGTGCGCGCGTGGCGGCCGCTCTGGATTTGATCGAGCCGTCGAAAAGCGAAGCGTTTCGATTTTTCCTGCGCCTGCTCGGCAATCCGCTTTTCATGGCAAGCGTCTCGCGGCGAGCATCGCCATTCTCCAGGCTCTCACAGCTGCAGCGCGAGCGAGTATTGCAACGGCTTTCGCGCAGTGCAGTCCCCCAGCTGCGCTCGGCGTACCAGGGAGCGCGCAGCCTGGTGATGCTTCACACCTACGCCGCCAATGGAACTCCCGAGTCCGCCGCCATGCTCAGCGCAATCGGCTACGAGCCGGCGATCAACGGTCGGGCGACGGCTCCGCATATCCAGATTTCAAAGGTAGGCGACGAATCGAAGCTTCAATGCGACGTGTGCGTCGTCGGCTCCGGTGCTGCGGGAAGCGTGGTCGCTGCCGAGCTGGCTGCGAGTGGACAGGATGTCATCGTCGTCGAGGCGGGCGGAACATGGAGCGGAGGAGATTTCGATCAGCACGAGCTGACCGGCATGCAGACTTTATTTCGCGAAGGCGGATTGTCGGGCACGCGAGACTTGAGCATGTCGCTGCTGGCGGGCACGGGCATTGGCGGCGGCACCACCGTCAACTGGCAGTCATGCTTCCGGACGCCCGATGAAGTGCTGGACGAATGGGAGGAGCTGTCCGGTTGTGGATTCTTCACCGGGCAATCCTTCGCCGAATGTCTCGACGCTGTCTGGCGCCGGATCGGCGCGTCGACGGACGAGAGCGAGATCAACGAGAACAACTCGGTCATCGCCCGCGGCGCCAAGTCCCTCGGCTACAGTTGGAGCATCATCGCCCGGAATTCGCTCGGCTGCGACCCCGCGCAATGTGGCAACTGCATGTTCGGATGCAGGGTCGGCGGGAAGCAGAGCGCGTCGACGACCTACCTGGTCGACGCCATGCGCTCGGGTGCGCGCGTTGTCGCCCCCTTCACCGTAACCAGACTCGCTCACGCAAAGGGCAAGGTGACCGGACTGGAGGGGAGCTACGCCGATCCGGAGGGCGGGCGCCGGCCGGTGAGGATCAACGCATCCAGAGTAGTGCTGGCGGCCGGCGCGCTGGAGACGCCGGCGATTCTTCATCGTTCCGATTACAAGTCTCTCCACCTGGGGCAGCATCTCTTCCTGCACCCGACCGTCGCCCTGACCGGACTCTACGATTCGCCGATAGAGTCGTGGAAAGGGCCACCGCAAACCGTGGTCTGCGACGAATTCAGCAATCTCTCAGAGGGATACGGTTACCGCATCGAAGCCGCGCCGGCGCATCCGGGCTTGATGTCGGTCGGAATTCCGTGGGCAAACGCGCGCGAACACAGGCGGGACATGCAGCGCGCCCGTTACGGAGCCGGCTTGATAGTACTGAGTCGCGATTCAAACCCCGGTCGAGTCCACTTCGATTCCGCCGGGAGACCATACTTCGAGTACCGGCTCGGGGGCGAGGAGAAAAAACGCATCAAGCACGGAATGGCGAGCGTGGCGAGGATCCACCACGCCGCCGGCGCCGAGCGAATCATCACTCTGCATGCGACGCCCGTGACGTGGGATCGTGGATCCGGCGTGTCGATCGACAAGTTCTGCGGCGCGATCCAATCGGCGCCGACGGCGCCGAATCGACTGCCGCTATTCAGCGCCCATCAAATGGGGACGTGCCGGATGGGAGCGGATCAGGCCGGCGCCGTCTGCGACGAAAGTGGTGAGGTCTTCGGCTTGTCTGGCGCTTACGTCGCCGACGCCAGTCTCTTCCCCGCGTCCTCCGGGGTGAACCCGATGATCACCATCATGGCGCTGGCGCGTCATGTGGCGAAGGGCATGACTCGCTGACCCTTCGCCACACGTTGTCCTTTACTTGACCCGCGCTCTCTCCAGGTGCGCGGTGCCGCCGTCACGAACGGCGAGATACACAGCGCCGTTTTCACCGAAGCCGACAAGAACCCGGTTCGCCGGGAGCTGTACTCTGTCGATCAGCTCGCCTTTCCGATTGACGACGTCGTAGACTGGACGCGCATCGACGTTCTGGCTGGTCCTGATCCAGAGATTGCCATCGGTATCAACGCGCGTCGAGCCTGGCGCAAACGCCGGCTTGTAATCGGGCAAGTCGCTCGGCGCGATCATCGTCAGGGGCGGCAAATTGCGTCCCGCTCCTTCTGGTCCCCCGCCGACTGTAGCAGTCGCGGTGTTCGGACCCGTAGTAACTGTCATCGTTCCCGGTTGCCCGTTGGCGGGCGCTGGAGCCGTTCCGGTTCCGGTGCGAGGCGCGTCGCCGTCACTGGTTTGCCGACGTCCGCCGCCACGCTCACCGTCCCGTTCGCCGCGCATCACCAGCTGCGGGCCGAATCCGAAAGCCCCACCTCCGAGCTGGCCGCTGGCACGCGCTTTCTCGATCGCAACTTTCGCCGAGTCGATGAAGGCGACTTTGCCTTCATCTGTCAGCCGCTCCCAATTGAACGGCACCTTGGGCGAGCTGGTGATCTGACCGTCGGGACTCAGCCAGTCGACATGAAAATCCCTGGCGCGCACCAGCGCGACGGTCCCATCCGATAGAATTGCCCAGTCGTCGCCCTGCGGGAGTGGGTTCACCCGCGAGATTACGCGGACGCCACCCTCAGGCGACTGGGTAACTTCGAGATTGATCTTTGGCGTCTTGAAGTACGTCGCCGTGTCGACCTTGCGTGTGGCGAGATCGAATCGGACGAGCGCGGCCGAATCGGGGGGAGTCGGAAACTGCGGCGCTCCGCTATTCGACGTGCGCCGCATCATCGCCCCGAAGTTCGGCGGAGCACGATAGACGAGCCGCCCGTTCGGATCAAAACCGGGATTGCCAAAGGGCCCGCCGACCAGAAATCCGACGTCCTGCGCGCGCGGCGCCGACATCACGCGGGCGATCTTTCCGTTGGGATCGATCAACAGCATCGACAGCGAGGCGGGATCGACGAACAGCGTGGAGTCGGCGCGATAGGCGATCAGACCGCCAGGCCGCACGCCGTAAGCGTTGGCCGTGGCGCTGGTGGTGTCGGCAACGACGGTGACGCTGGTGAGAGACGAATCGAACATCAGCACGCGGCGGCCGACGATGTCGTTGACGAGGACCCTTCCGTTGGGAAGGTGTCGGACCGAGCTCACCGCGCCGAGAGAATCTTTGGAGATGGCGACCACCGGGCCGAGCTGACGGATCGGGGGCAGAGACTGCGCGCCCGCGAAGGAAGACGCGGTGAATGGCAGTGCGGCTGCGCTGACTATGGATCGAAGCTTCATGGCTGCATTCCGGTTAAGGAAGTGAGAATTACGACTGGGAACTGAGAGCCAACAATCAATTGCGGATAATGATTACCTGACCACCACCACCGCCGGGCCCACCCCCGCCGGCCGGAGCGGTGAAGATGCCGTTGCCCGGGAACATCATTGGACCGTTGCCGGCGCCGGCGGTTCCAGAGCGAATCGACGCCAGGTAGCGCGTGTCGAGATAGCTGGAGATGAAGCTGGGCAGCTTGCGACGCTGGTCGCTGGTGAGCAAGGAGTTCAGTTTCGGGACGAGTCTGATGAGCAGATCTACCGAAGCCTCGCGGGCTTTCTGATAATGGCCGTAGGCTTCGCTCTTGTTGTAGTCGTCGGGTAGCGCCGCCAGATACCTGGCCACCGGCGTCCAGATCGAGTCGAGACTCACTACATAGCGCCGGTTCATGGTGGCAATGCTATCGGCCTGGGGTCCGGTGAGCTCCAGAGTGTCGGCCTGCCGCAGGATCCCCGCCAGCGGATTCGGAATTCCGCCACTCCCATAGATCGCCTTCAACATCGGCTCCGGCGCCTTGTTTCCCTTC
>DASYIM010000039.1:0-10377 GCA_035997625.1 Gemmatimonadaceae bacterium | reverse complement strand
GTTGATCGCCGTCATCATCAGCTGCTTGATGACGTCGTCCTGCGGCATCTCAACCGGTTGCGCGTTGAGCAGCCCGGCAAAGCCGGGGGATAGCGCGTTGGCGGCGGCGATGCCGGCTGCCGCCATGCCAGTCTGTTTGATGAAAGCTCGACGTGTCTTCTTCATGATTCGGGTGGGAGAAAGGGTGTCGAAAGCACTCAGACCGCGTCAGACAAACTTGTGAAGGTGAAATCTTTCGCTTTGATGGGCGGCATCACGACCGGACCGCCCGCCTCCGTGCCGCCGATGCGCACCGCCGGTCCGATGGCCTCGATATTATTGAGCATGAAGAGTGGAGAGTCGTTGAAGCGGAAGTTCTTGACCGCCTTGCTGATCTTCCCATTCTCGATCAGGAACGTCCCGTCGCGCGTCAGCCCGGTGTAGAGAATCGTGCGCGGATCGACCTCCCGAAGGTACCAGAGACGCGTGACGAGAATTCCCCGCGCCGTGGACTTGATCATGTCATCGAGCGAAGTCGTACCGCCTTGCATCTTGAACGACGTAGGGAATCCGGTTGGCTGGTTTTTCTCCTTCTGCGCCCAGAAGCGGGTGTAGAAAAGCTGCTTGAGCACGCCGTTCTCGACCCAGACCTGCCGGTTGAGGGGAAGTCCCTCTCCATCGTAGGGCTGCGAGAGCAGTTGCGGATCCTGCGGATCGGAGAAAATCGTCACTCGACTGTCTACGATCTTTTCACCGACCTTGTTGCCACCGCCCTGTTTCGTGAACGGGCTGCGGCCCTCGTCCGATTCTCTGGCTCCGAGATAGAACTCCATCAGCTGCACCAGATCGCCGACGGCCTGGGGCTCGAGGATGACCGTGTATTTGCCCGGCTCGATCGCCACCGGACTGCGCGAGAGACGGGCCTTTTCGATGGCGCGCGCGGATAGCGAGGCAAAGTCGAGCCGGTTCCAATCCGGACTCTCAGCGCCCCCCCAACCGGAACCGGTGCCGTCGTTGGTTCGCACCGTCAACGTGTAGTTAGCCGTAGTCGCGCGATTGTAGGCGAACATGCCGTTGCGGTTGCCGATGGCGTTGGCGCCGGCGTTGACGATGATGAATCCGGCTGTTTTGAGATCACCCGCCTTGCGCGACGGAACGAGCGCCGTCAGCGCGGCGCGCGCGCGCTCCTCGGGGGTTATGTCGGCGGTGGAATCGAAGAACCCGTTCACCGGAACGTAGGTCTGCGGTCCGAGGGGAGGCATCGTCTCCGGATCCTCGGGAGAAAGCTTCGCCAGAGCTTCCGACTGAGCGACGGTTCGTCGCAGCGAATCGTCTGACACATCGTTGGTCGTGGCCGCCGCGTGCCGCTTGCCGAACGCGCTGTCGATGGCAATCTGCGAGCGGGTGACACCGCCGGCGGTCGACATCTGATTGGCCGCGAAGCGCACGTCAGCCTGGTAACCGCTGTCGATGGTGACAGTGATTCCGTCGGCCTTCGACATCTGCACAATCTTGTCGATCAGCTCCTGTGCGCGTTCGCGCGCCATGATCGCCCGTGTTGAGGAGGTCATGCCTTTCTCCCCGTGTTGATGACGTTGATGTTGCGGAAGCGGCTCGGCACGCAGCCGTGACTCACCGCGTTCACCTGTCCGGGCTGTCCCTTCCCGTCAAAGAACGTCGCGCCCATGGTGTAACTCTTCTGGCCGCCGATCATGTCCATCGAGTTCCAGAAATCGGGCGTACGCATCTGATAGGCGACGTCCTTGAGCACGCCGACGACCTTTCCGTTCCGGATCTCCTGAAAAACCTGTCCGCCGAACTGGGCGTTGTAGCGCTGCTGGTCGATGGAGAATGAGCCGTCGCCAATGATCGCGATGCCACGATCGGTGGCGGCGATGAGGTCGTCCCAGCCGATGTCCTTGGCTCCGGGCAGCAGCGAGACGTTGGGCATCCGCTGGAACTGCACCGTTCCCCATGAGTCTCCGTTCGAGCAGCCGTGGGAGCGCGCCTGCTTGCCCTGCGAATCGTACCACCACTTGAGCCAGTTGGCCTGCTCGCGCGTGGTCTGGTAGTCGTTCAGAATTCCGTTCTTTATGATCAGGAAATTCTCCGGCTTTACGCCTTCGTCGTCGTAGCCGATCGTGGCGCAGCCGCCTTCCTGGGAACGATCGCCCTGGATGTTCATGAACTCCGGGCCGTAGCGCAGCTTGCCGAGCATTTTCTCGGGCGGCGCCACGAAGCTCGTTCCCGCGTAATTGGCTTCGTAGCCGAGGGCGCGATCGAGCTCGGTGGGATGGGCGATAGACTCGTGGATGGTGAGCCAGAGGTGCGACGGGTGGAGGACGAGATCGTAGCGTCCGACGTCCACCGATTTTGCGGCCAGCTTTTGCGCCGCGTCTTCAGCCCACTTCCCGGCATTGCCGACGAGGTCCTGCTCGAGCACATACTCCCAGCCGCGGCCGGCGGGCTGCACGACGCTGCCACGCGTCTGGAAATCCGAATTGTCGGGAGCGACGGCGGTGGCAGTGAAGGGGACGGCGACGCGAACAATCGTCTGGAAGATCACCGAGCCTTCGGTGGACGCGAAGTTCCGATCCTCCTTTACGAAGAACAAACCGGAATTCACGAACCGGACTCCTTTCACCTTGAGCGCTTCCGCATTGGCCTTGAGCAACAGATCAGCGCGCTGCTCGATGGGAATCGTGAAAGGATCGATCTTGAAAGCGCTCTTCCAGGTAGCATTCGGATACGGATCGACCGGCGTCAGCTGGACGAGTTGATCGCGCGCGACGCGATTGGCTTTGGCGATGGCCACCGCTTCTCTGGCCGCGGTAGCCACGCCATCCGTGGTGAGGGTCTCCGTCGCTCCGAACCCCCAGGTTCCGTCCACCAGTGCGCGAATTCCGGCGCCGATGCTGTCTGTATCGACTGTGTTTATGATCTGCTGCTCTCTTGTAAACACGAAGCTCTGTCGATACCGCCCGATGCGTACGTCGGCATAGCTGGCGCCGGCGGATTTTGCGGTATTTATCGCCGCCATCATGAGGCGCCGGACGACATCGTCCTGGGGCATCTCTGCCGGCCGTTGAACGAGTGCGGCAAGCGACCTCGCCGGCGAGAAGGCTCCGGTAATGGCAGTGGCAGCAGCGGCCATCCCCGTTTTCTTAACAAACTCACGACGCGACTGTTTCATGGGTCTCGCTGGGCTGGGATTCCAATTATGGGGAGCGGCCAGCCCCCTCGCAATCCGTTAGCTTTAGCCTCTTCCAGACCTATTTGACACCGCTGGGGAGTCTGATGGCGCTCCAATCTGTGCCCATGAAATCGCACCTGTCGCGGGAGGAGCTCCTCGCCGCCGCCACTCGCCTCCGCACCGAGGTGGGGAAGAGAATCGTCGGGCAGGAGGTAGTGGTCGAGGAGATTCTGATCGCACTCCTCGCCGGCGGTCACGTGCTGCTGGTCGGAGTGCCGGGTTTGGCAAAAACCCTGATGATCCGCAGCGTCTCCGAGGCGATGGACCTCGAGTTCAAGCGCATCCAGTTCACCCCCGACCTCGTGCCAAGCGATATCACCGGCACCGAGATCATGGAGGAGGACACCGCGACCGGCGCGAGATCATTCCGTTTCGTGCGGGGTCCTGTCTTCGCCAACATTCTGCTTGCGGACGAAATAAATCGGGCTCCGCCAAGGACTCAGGCGGCGTTATTGGAGGCAATGCAGGAGCATCGGGTGACTGCGGCCGGCGAGACGATGAACTTACCGGAGCCATTTTTTGTTCTGGCGACGCAGAACCCCATCGAGCAGGAAGGGACTTACCCACTCCCCGAAGCACAGCTCGATCGATTCATGTTCGACATTCGCATCGGTTATCCCGACGAGGACGCGGAAGTCGGGATCCTGCGGGCGACGACCGGTGCCGATCCGGATCCGCTGGTGCCCGTAATCAGCGGAGAGGCGACGCGCGCTCTGCAGCGGATGGTGCGCGATGTGCCCGCGGCGGAGCCGGCGCTGAGATTTGCGGCGCAGCTGGTGCGAGCGACGCGTCCGACCGAACCGGAGGCGGGCGAGATGATCAGGAAGTACGTGCGCTGGGGCGCCGGCCCGCGTGCCGGCCAGGCGCTGATCGTCGGCGCCAAAGCGCACGCGCTGCTGGCTGGTCGTTTTGCTGTTTCGCCGGCGGATATCCTGCGCGTGGCGCGCCCGGTTCTCCGGCATAGAATCCTGCCGAACTTCGCCGCCGAGGCGAAGGGGATCAACGCCGAGCAGATCATCGACCGGTTGCTCGAGGACGTGAAGCCGCCGAAGAGCGACATCAAGCTGTAGGCGGGAGGCGGGTGGCGGGTGGCGGGAGGTGGGGACGAGAGCACTGGGAGCAGTCGATTGACCGATGGGGGCCAGTTGTACGATGAATACGCGGCGCTGCTCGACGCGGTGCGAGGCATTCGCTGGCCCGCCCGCTCGGTGGTGCGCGGTGGAATTCCAGGCGCGCACACTTCGCGGTTGTGGGGCAGCTCGGCGGAATTCTCGGAGTACCGTCCTTATCGCCAGGGCGACGATCTCCGCCGCATAGACTGGAAGCTGTTTGCGCGAAGCGATCGCGCCTACATCAGACTCTCCAACGATCGTTCGATTCTGCCGACGATGATCGTCCTCGACGCCAGCGCGTCGATGGCATTCCCTGTTGCGAGCAACGGCAAGTGGCGACTGGCCGCGCAAGTCGGCGTCGGACTGGCGGCGGTGGCGCGGAACGGCGGTGATCCGGTGGGCCTCGCTCTCGCCGGTGGCAAGGAAGCCGAGCTTCTCGCGCCGCGGATGCGCCGCAGCGTGATCCACGAGATCATTCGCGCGGTTGGCACGACTCGCCCGGCGGGCAATTCAGCGCTCGCTCCATCTATCTCGTTGGCCGCTCAATCGGTGGGACGGCTCGTAATCGTGTCCGACTTCCTTGGAGACGCAGCTGAGATTCTAACGGTGGCCAGCAGGTTGGTTGCTGCCGGCCGGGAGGTTCACGCCATTCACGTGATCGCGGGCGAAGAGATTGACCCGCCGCACGATGCGGCGATGGTCGCGGATCCCGAGTCGCCCGCTCTCAGAAGGGCGTTGATCGCCGCGACGCGCGACGCGTACGTCGCCGCCTATGGAGCGTGGAGGGAACGGATCGCACACGATTTCGCCGATGCCGGAGTCGCTTATTCAGTGGCGATAGTTGGAGAAGAAACGGCCGAGCACCTGGTTCGACGCCTGACCGTGGCGCGCGGGCTGTCGGTCCTCGCATGACTTTGCTCGCGCCCGGATTCCTGTACGGGTCGCTGGCGATTGGCGCCGCGATCATGACGTTGCACTTTCTCGTGACGCGTCAGCCGCGGTCCAGCTTTCTGCCGACGGCGCGGTTCGTTCCGGACACACGCGCGACGACCATCGCGCCGGCGAGCCGGCCGTCTGACCTGTCGGTGATGCTGCTCCGTGTGTTGATGGTGGTCGCTGCGGGCCTGGCCTTGGCGAGACCGATCGTGCAGCCGTCGCGCCGGCCACAAGCGCGGGTGGTTCTAGTAGACGTCTCGCGCTCGGTCGGCGACACGCTTTCACTGCGTGACAGCGCGCGCACCAACTATCGGGATGGCGACGCGCTGGTTCTTTTTGATTCAGCCGCCAGAGTCATCGGCGGGAATGCCGGTGATACACTCGGCAAAATCACGCCGTCTGGCTCGCGCGGAAGTCTGAGCGCCGCGCTCATCTCCGCGTTGCGCGCCGCGAGCACCGTTCGCGACCGCGCCGACAGCCTGGAGCTGGTGATCGTGTCACCGTTCGGCCGCGAAGAATTCGATGCCGCGACAGACTCGATCCGGAGTTTGTGGCCGGGGAGGGCGCGGCTGGTTACGGTCGGCGCACGGAGGCTGGACACGATGGCGTCGGCCGTCGGGGAGCTGGCGATCAACGCCGACAGCGACGATCCTCTGGCGATCGCCGTGGCGTTGGCGCGCCCAAGCGTGAAATCGAAAGCCATCATCGATCGCGCTCCTTTGCGCGCGGCGGCTCAGGATTCAGTCCCTACTGGTCAATCCCACACCGCGAGTATAGCGGGCGGTGCATTTGTCGACTGGCCCTCGAGAAGCCGGCCGCGGGGCGCGGTTCGCCGCGCTGTTGCGGACACCGTGGGTGGCGTCATTGCCGAAGATCGGGGCGTGATTGCGCCGTTCGAGCGTCACTGGTCCTTTCCGACCGATTCCCTGCGCGGCGCGGACGTGATCGCGCGATGGGTCGATGGCGAGCCGGCGGCAATCGAACGACCGGCCGACGCAGGTTGCCTGCGATCTGTGGCCATCCCAGTTGCTTCCGTCGGCGATCTCGCGATCAGGCGAGATTTCGTGCGATTCGTTGCCGCGATGTCGCGTCCTTGCGCGCGAGCCACAGCGCTGGTGCCCGCTGATGCGAATGACGTCGCCAGGCTGGCCGGCAGAAGTGGTCTCGCACCGCGCGGACCCTTCCAGTCGCCGGGCGATCGCCAGTCGTCGCTCGCGCCGTGGCTTCTCGGGCTCGCCATACTGGCAGCAATCAGTGAGCTGTTCGTCCGGCGCCGCGCGAGAAACAACACGGCGTTGAATGGCGAAGCGGCGTTGTCCGGCGAGGCGCGCGCGGCATGACCGCCGTCGAGACAGTCCGCCGCACCCAGCGCGTCATTGGCGCGACGGCTGTAATCCGTTCACTCGCCCTCGGACTCGTTGCGTCGCTGCTCGTTCTCGCATTGGGATCCTTTGCTTCGCTGGCGATCCCTGCGCTGTCAAATCGCCCGGCAACGACTTACACGATTGCGATCCTCGTCGGGGCGGCCATTGCGGCGACGATGCTGTGGCGGGCAAGGCACTTTGCTTCACCGAATCGGGTCGCACTTTGGCTCGAGGAACGGGTGCCCGCGCTCCAGTACTCACTCGTCACTTCACTGGAACACTCCCGGTCGCCATTCGCCACGGCGATGGAGGAAAGCATAGCGCGCGAGAACGTGGGGAGCGTCACGATGTCTGCCATCCGGCGGCCGATCCTTACCGTCTTTGCCGCGGTCGTGGCCGCGCTGGCACTACTATATGTATCCCCGTCAGGCGTCTTCGGCCGGAGCGGGACTGGTTCGCCGTTCAGACGTCTCCCGGGTTCGAACGGGGCCGCGGGGAGCAGGCTCGACGACATCGAGGCGCGGATCACCCCTCCCCGATACACGGGTGACAAACCAACCACGGTCCGTGATCCCTCGTCGATCGCCGCACTCGCCGGGAGCGCGATCTCCATTCGGGGAGGAGGACCGATCACTGGTCTGGCCGCATCGCTCGACCGGCCGATAAGGGTTGCGGAATCGGAGGGCGGATGGGCCGTCACCCTTTCGATGCCGGACAAGCCGGCCGCCCTCAAGCTCAGTGATCGCACCTACGAGCGGATCATCGTGCTCGCGCCGCGAGCCGACAATCCGCCGGCCATCGTGCTCGGCTCACCCGCCCACGACACCGCGCTCCGCACGCCCCGACTCGTCGTTCAGCTGGCGGCCACTGCCACGGATGACATTGGCCTGAGCGAAGGCCACTTCGAGTATCTGATCACCACCGGGTCCGGCGAGATCTTCAAGGCGCGGACGATCAACACGCCGACTGTCCGGTTCGACGGATCGCGGCGCGGCTCCCTCAGCGCGACTCTCGATCTCGCCTCGCTCAATCTCGTGGAGGGAGACGTCGTGTCCATGCGCGCCGTCGCCACCGATGCCAACAGTCTCACCGGGCCCGGCGTTGCCACCTCCGATACGCGGACAATCAGGATCGTCCGCGCCAGCGAATACGACTCGCTAGCGATCGAGGCCGCCGCACCGCCTCCGCTCGACAGCTCGGCGGTGAGCCAGAGAATGCTGGTGGCGATGGCCGAGAAGCTCGTCCGCGAGCAGCCGCAGCTGGCGCGGCCGGAGCTGGTCAAGCGCTCGACCGAGATCGCCGAGCTCGAGGATCGCGTCCGGCGGAGGGTACGCGAGATTCTCACCGACGGTGAAGAAACTCCGGTCCAGGAGCAGCCGGATTCGATGGGCGCGACAGTGCAGGAGATGGAATCGCCGGACGAGATCAGTGGCACCCAGAACCCGGATCTCAAAGCTGCCTACAACGCTCTGTGGGAAGCGGTGCGGTCCCTGCGCATCGCCGAACCCGCGGCGGCGCTGCCGCCGATGCGTGTCGCACTCAAGGCCCTCGATCGCGCCCGCCTCGCGAATCGGCTCTATCTGCGCGGGATGCCGCCGAGGATAATTGTCGATCTCAAGCGGGTGCGGCTATCGGGGAAAGAGAAGGGAAGCAGCAGCGCGCGTACTCCGCGATCCTTTGCCGACTCGGCGCGCGTGCGACTCGCCGGCAGGTTCGAAGCGGTCCTCGAATCGATCGATCAGAATTCGCCACGCGCGATGTCCGACCTGGCGCTGCTGCGCGTTGATGCCCTCCAGACTTTGCCGGACCTTGCTTCCGCGCTTGGCGATGCAGTTGATGCGATTCGCAACGGGCGAGATGCTACCTTGCCGCTCCTTCGCGCGCGCCGAGCGCTCGACGGCCCGCCTGCGGTCTCCCCCGCGCTCTCGCCGTGGTCCGGTGGAGGTGGCGAGTGACGGACGCGTTCGTGTTCTGCACTGGCCAGTACGATTCCGGTGATTGGGACAGCGCGCCGAGCCTGCCGGCAAATCTGATCGATTCGGTCGCGCGCTACACGTCGATCTCGGTGGCGCCGTCGGGAGTCAACGTTCCGCTCTCGTCGGACGCGCTGTTGGAGTATCCGCTCGTTTATCTCACCGGCCACCTGCCGTTCCGCTTCAGTGAGGCCGAGCGAAGAAACGTGCGGCGTCTGGTGGAGCGGGGCGGGATGCTGTTCATTGACGACCACAATCACGACATCGGCGGCGTGTTTCACAGCACGGCGTTCGAGGAAATCGGCCGGACGTTCTCGCCACTAAAGGATTTGCCGAACGATCACGAGATCTACCGGAGCTTCTTCAGGTTCGGCGACGGGCCGCCGGCGACGAGTCATGAGCTGAACGGCTGGGGCGACAATCTGGTCCACAAGAATCTCCAGGCCGTGACACAGGGCAACCGCATCGCAGTTCTCTACAGCAGCAAGGATTACAGCTCGGAGTGGAATTACTCGCCGGACAGCAAGCGGTTCTCCACCGTCGACAACACGCGCTTTGGCGTGAACATCATCGTGTATGCTCTCACGCGCTGAGATGCGGGTTCGGATCGAGCAATTCCTGCGCGGCGTCGTCATCGCCGTGCTGGCGGTGATGCTCTGGCAATCTTTGCGCGGGACCGGTGGTTCCGGAGCCACAGTGATACGTGGGCGCGGACTCGGAGGCAACGCGCTGCCGAGGTGGAGCGCGCTGGCGAATCCGCCGGGCAGGATACACGTGCAGCTCGATAGCACGCCGGCGCCACTCGAGCGCGCGTGGCTCGGTGCGCTGGTGGGCGCCGGGACGAACGTCAGCTGGAATGGCGAGCTGGCTCCGGTGATGATCGAGGCGAGGCCGATCGCATCGCCGACTGGCGGGACGAGATTGTTGGTCGCCGCGCCTTCGGGCAACTCGATCGTTCTAAGCGACGATATCGGACCGATCGATACTGTGAGGCCGCAGTCCACCGGCGCATCGATCGACCTCGGCTCCGTGTCTGATCGGGTCACCGCCAGCGCCAAAGGCTCACTGGCATCGACGCTCCGGCGCGATTCCCTGGTGCTCAAGAAGGTGCTCGCCATTGGTACAGCGAGCTGGGAATCGAAATTCATGGTCGCTGCACTGGAGGAAGACGGATGGAAGGTGGATGCGTTCATTCGTGTTGCGCCGGGCGTCGACGTCACCCAGGGTCCGGCGGCGGCGATCGACACGTCGCGCTACTCGGTGGTGATCGCCCTCGACAGCGCGGCATCACCCTACGCCAGTCGCATCAACGAATACGTCCGAAATGGCGGCGGTCTGGTGCTTGGCCCCGGCGCGGCTGCGCTGGGAGCGATGGCCGGGTTGCGCGCGGGGAATGTGGCGGATTCTTCGATTGCTGCTTTGCGTGGTGACGCGATTCCGCTGCAAAAGAGATCCAGCGCCGTCACTGTGGCTGCGAGGCGAGTCGGCGCCGGTCGCATCGTGCAGCTCGGCTACGCCGACACCTGGCGTTGGCGAATGACGGGCGGTGATGATGGGGTCCGCGACCATCGGAAATGGTGGACCGGGCTGGTGGGCAGCGTCGCTTCTGCCGGCGTTCTGACGCGCGAGGTCGCCATCAAGCCGACTCATAGATCCGGGACCTCTGGCGATGAAGCGCCTTTCGCCGGACTCGTCGCCGCGATCGGCACCAGCTCGCCGTCGATCGGATCGGCCAGCTTCGGGAAATCAGCCGATTGGCG
>DASYIM010000038.1:0-5668 GCA_035997625.1 Gemmatimonadaceae bacterium | reverse complement strand
GCGGGCGAGAATCTCGCCGCTGAGCACGATCACGAGCTCGAGCGCGAGGTAGCGCCAGATCTGCGAGAGATTTCCCTGTCCCGCCCTCGCCGCGATCACCGAGTCGAGTATGAGCTTGCCGACCCAGAAAGTCGTGACCGGAACAACCGACCGGATCACCCGCAGCACCACGATGGCCGCTGTGTATCCGCGGTGCGTCCGCCAAATGAGGCGGAACAGGGCAGGGAGGTACCGGAGCGCCTCCAGCCGTTCCTTCCAGGTGGCGGGAGCGGCAGGACTCCCGCGACGGCGACCCATTCCGGCGCCCACGAAAACAGGATGGCTCATCGTGCGCTCTTTGTTGCTCTACTCTTTTTTTCTTGTCTTCGTTGCCGGGACCGGCTTCCCATCTTCAATCGAGAAGCCATGTTTGATCCAGGCTTCATAACCACCGGCGAGATTGGAGACGTTGGAGATGCCTCGCGACTGGATGAAGCTGGCGGCGATCGATGAACGCCCGCCACCCTTGCAATGCAGGACGATCGGCACCGATTTGTCGAGCTCGTCCAGCCTGTCGGGAAGTGCGGCGAGCGGAATGTGTGTCGCCCCGGGCAGATGCCCTTTACTCCATTCCTCGGGACTGCGCACGTCGATGATCTGGCGCCGGCCAGCATCAGCGATCTTCGCCAAACCGGCGGCGTCGAGCTGCGCAACGCCTTCGAGCCCCCCACCCCGTGACTTCCATTCGCGAATGACGTCGCCGCCAAAAACGCCGCGCACGCGAGTGATGCCGATCTTGCAGAGATCGTGAAGAATGGACTTGACCGCGTCCTCGTTGTCTGCCTCGACGATCAGGCTGATATCGCTGTTCTCGGGGACGAAGGCGCCCACCCAATTCAGAAACGATTTGCCGAGCGGGATGTTCAGCGTGCTGGGTACGTGTCCGGCGGCGAATCGTTCCGCGGGACGAGTGTCGACAATGATTGCCTTCTCGCGAAGTGCCTCGTTCAGGTCGTGGATCTCGAGGTTCTTGGGCGCTGGAGTTCTCGCTGGCGTTGTCGCGGCTCGGTTGACGCGCTTCATTACCGCGAAATAGCGAGGTGGCACCGGCTGGTCCGTCAGCACCTTCTCGACGAACTCGTCCTCACTGAGATCGGCAAGCGCCCAGTTGAACAGCTTCTCGTATCCGAGCGTCGACTGCGGCATCGCTCCCAGCGACCTGCCGCACGCCGATCCTGCCCCGTGACCGGGCCAGATCTGAAGATGGTCCGCTTGCGAGCGAAACTCCGTCACCGACTGGAACAGCTGCCGCGCGAAGGCTTCCATTGTGCCACGCTCACCCGCGGCTCGCTCGAGGAGGTCGGGACGGCCCACGTCGCCGACGAAGATGAAATCCCCCGTCAACGCCCCGACGGGGTCTTCTCCACGCTCGAGATCGGACACCAGGAAAGTCAGATGCTCGGGCGTGTGCCCGGGCGTGTGGCGAGCGCACATGCGAACGCGACCAAATTCCAGTCGATCGCCGTCCTTGAGAACGTTTGCCTTCGCCAGCGCATCCTTTGTATAGGCCCAATCGCTGTTGCCTTCGCCAGAGAGATGCAGGGTTGCGCCCGCCGCCACGGCGAGCGCTTGCGCGCCCGAGACGAAGTCGGCGTGGATGTGGGTCTCGGTCACATGGACGATGCGGACACGATCGGCGCCGGCGGCGCGGGTGTACATGCCGACATCCACGTTGGGATCGACCACGATCGCCTCGCGGGTCTTCTCGCATGCGATCATGTAGCTCGCTTGCGCCAGATTGTCGTCGTAGAATCTTTTGAAAAGCATCGCTCTCCTCACGGTGCTCGTCGCGGCGTTGCTCGCCGGGCGGACAATAGTTAGCGTCCTACTGATGCACCGCGACCCACCGCGCAATATAAACCTTGTGAATTCTGAGCCGAGCCGCGACTCCAGCGAGCTGACCCGTGAAGAGCTTGTCCGCTACAGCCGGCAAATTCTGCTGCCGGCGGTCGGCGAGGAGGGCCAGCGCACGCTCAAGCGGTCAAGAGTGCTTCTCGTCGGCGCGGGTGGGCTTGGGTCGCCTGTCGCGCTCTATCTCGCGGCGGCGGGCGTGGGCAACATCGGGCTCGTGGATTTCGATCGCGTCGACCTTTCCAACCTGCAGCGGCAGATACTGCACGGCTCGGCGGCCATCGGTAGCTCCAAGATTGGCTCTGCGCGCGACCGGCTGCGCGACATCAATCCGAACGTCCACGTCGAGTCCCACGAGACCAGGCTCACTTCGGCCAACGCACTGGAGATTGCCCGCGACTACGATTTGATCGTGGACGGAACGGACAATTTTGCCACCCGGTATCTGGTGAACGACACATCGGTGCTGCTGGGAATCCCCAACGTTTACGGGAGCGTTTACCGCTTCGAGGGCCAGGCCTCGGTCTTTGGCGCGCCGTCTGGTCCGTGCTATCGCTGCCTTTTTCGCGAGCCACCACCCCCGGAGCTTGTTCCGAGCTGCGCTGAAGGAGGAGTGTTGGGAGTGGTTCCCGGTCTCGTAGGAACGATCCAGGCGACCGAGGCCGTGAAAATGTTGCTGGGGATCGGCGAAACTCTTGTCGGCCGCCTCCTTACGATTGACGCCATGACCATGGCCTTCCGCACCATCGCCATCCAACGGGATCCGGATTGCCCCGCCTGTGGAACGCGAGAGATCACGGAGCTGATCGACTACGACGCATTTTGCGCCGCCGGTGAGGCGACCGCGCGGTCAGTCAAAGTCATGGAAATTCAGCCTGCGCATCTCGCCGAGCGACTCGCCCACGGCGAGCGACTGGAGATCATCGATGTGCGCGAGCCATATGAGTGGCAGATCGGCCACATTCCGGGAGCGCGGCTCGTTCCCCTCGATCGAATCGCCGCGGAGATCCCGAATCTGGACAAGACCCGCGAAACTATCTTGTACTGTAAGGTCGGAGCGAGAAGCATGTACGCTGCCCAGCAGCTTGCCGACGCCGGGGTAGCGGAAGTCAGAAACCTGGCCGGCGGAATCCTCCGCTGGATCGACGAGGTCGATCCAACCATGGCGAGGTACTAGTTGATCCCACCGGATCCAATCGAGCGATTTCGCAGCGTCTACGCGCTCGCCGAAAAAATCGATCGCACTTGCACCCCCGAGCCGAACGCGATGTCTCTGGCCACGATCGACGCGAAGGGCCAGCCATCGGTGCGCATAGTTCTCCTCAAGGGGATCGACGAGCGCGGATTCGTTTTCTACACGAACTACGAAGGTCGAAAGGGCCGCGAGCTGCTGGCGCATGCGCAGGCCGCCCTCTGTTTCTACTGGGCGCCACTGGACACCCAGATTCGCGTCGAGGGCAGTGTTACGAAAGTTGCAGATAGCGAAGCTGATGCCTACTTCGCGACTCGTGAACGTCGCAGTCAAATTGGAGCCTGGGCCTCGCGACAGAGCCGGCCGATCGAAACTCCCGGCTCGCTCGAGGAGCGAGTGACCGATTATGAGAAAAAATTCGCGGGACGCGCCGTGCCACGGCCGGAGTTCTGGTCTGGCTTCAGGGTGGTGCCGGATCGGATCGAGTTCTGGAAAGGAAAGCCCAATCGGCTGCACGAACGGCACCTCTACACGCGCGATGGGCATGGCTGGCGAATTGAAACTCTTTATCCGTGACACACGGCCGGTACCACTGGGCCGTAAATTCGTCTAGTATGTTGAGATGACCAGCACACGACTTCCCCCGGCTTCCAAGACGGCGCAACCCTCCATTCTGGCTGCGAACGGAGAGCCGTGGACGATTGCGTCCGCGAAGGCGCTCTACAACATCGAGGGCTGGGGAATCGGCTACTTCGATGTGAACGAGGCCGGACACGTGGTGGTGCGCCCCGATCAGGAGCGCACCGATCGGGAGCTCGATCTGTTCGAGCTGGCGAACGACCTCGAGGAACAGGGCGTCGGGCTGCCGCTGCTCCTTCGGTTCTCCGACATCCTGCGCTCCCGCATCGAATCGCTGAACGCCAAGTTCGCGCACGCGCGTGAGGAGTACGGCTACGAAGGCGGCTACACGACCGTCTACCCGATAAAGGTCAATCAGCAGCGACACGTGGTCGAGGAGATCGTCGAGTTCGGCAAGGCCGCCGGTGTCGGACTGGAGTGCGGCAGCAAGCCCGAGCTGCAGGCGGTGCTGGGGCTGGCCGAGCATACCGATCATCTGATTGTGTGCAACGGGTACAAGGACGAGGAGTTCATGCGCCTCGCTCTCATGGGGCAGAAGCTTGGGCACCAGGTTTTCATCGTCCTCGAGCAGCTGAGCGAGGTCGACGTGCTCCTCCAGGTCGCCGACGAGCTGGGAGTCACTCCAACCGCGGGAGTGCGGATCAAGCTTTACTCCGAAGGGTCCGGCCGCTGGGCCAAGAGCGGGGGCGAGAAGTCGAAGTTCGGACTGAGCACGGCGCAGCTGGTGAGGCTTGTCGACAAGCTGAAAAGCCTCGACCGTCTCGACATCCTGAAGCTCATTCACTTCCACCTCGGCTCGCAGATTACGGACATCCGCTACATAAAGGCGGGACTGCAGGAGGTTTCGCGCTACTACGCTGAGCTGCGCGGGCTGGGAGTCAACATCACACACGTCGATGTGGGCGGCGGGCTTGGAGTGGATTACGATGGCAGTGGATCGACCTCACAGGCGAGCGTGAACTATACGCTGCAGGAGTACGCCGACGACGTGATTTACACCATCGCTGAATCGTGCCGGCAGCATGAGCTGCCGATGCCGCACATCATCAGCGAATCCGGGCGGGCGCTCACCGCTCACCACGCGCTCCTCTTGCTCAGTGTCATCGACGTCGAGTCGGTGTCTGATAACGCCGTGCCGGAACTGAACGAGGAGCACCATACATTGCTCCATGAGATGGCGGCGGATTATGCGTCGCTGGCGAAGCGGATCTCGAGAAAGCGCGTGCGGGAGGTCTACCACGACGCGACCTTCGACAAGGAAAGGGCGCAGGAGTTTTTCAGCAGCGGGGTGCTGACACTCCGCGAGCGGGCTATCGCCGAGCAGATCTACCTTTCGACGATCGCCACGGTTGCGCGAATTGCCCAGAAGGACCGCGGCGAGTACACGGACATCATCGACGATCTGGAAGCGACGATGGTCGATCGGTACTTCTGCAATTTCTCCCTGTTCCAGTCCTTACCCGACAGCTGGGCGATCGATCAGATCTTTCCGATAATCCCGATCCACCGGCTGAACGAGGAGCCGACGCGGCGGGGCACCATTCAGGATGTCACCTGTGACTCCGACGGCAAGATCGAGTGCTTCATCGGCGATCGCACCGTGCGCAAGAGTCTGGAACTCCATCCATTCAACGACGGTGACCCGTACATCATCGGGATTTTCCTGACCGGCGCGTATCAGGAGATACTGGGCGACCTCCACAATCTGTTCGGTGACACGAACGCCGTGCACATTAGGCTATCCGAATCGAAGGGCTATGAGGTGACCGACCTGGTGCATGGCGATACGGTGACCGAGGTCCTCGACTACGTTCAGTTCCGCGCTTCTGATCTGCTGGCGACCTTCCGCCGCAAAGTCGCCAACGCTACGGGAATCCCGCGACAGGAGGCCAACATGTTCATCGCGGATTACGTGGCTGGGCTGGAGGGGTACACCTACCTGGAAGG
>DASYIM010000037.1:0-2447 GCA_035997625.1 Gemmatimonadaceae bacterium | reverse complement strand
CGCGGTGCGCCGCATCGCGACGTCGCTTCGTCCCAGCGTCCTCGACCAGCTGGGTCTTGCCGCGGCGCTGGAGTGGCAGGGCCAGGAATTCCGCGCGCGCACCGGGATCGACGTGAAGATGATCATCTCCAATGATGGGGCTGGAATACCGGATGACATCAGCAGCTCGGCATTCCGCATTCTCCAGGAATCGCTCACCAACGTCGCTCGCCACGCCAAAGCGACGATGGTGACGATCCGCCTCGATCAGACTCCAACGATGCTGACACTGGAGGTAACCGACAACGGCGTCGGCGCGCCACCCAGGTGCCTCGACGGAACCAAGTCCCTCGGCGTCGTCGGCATGCGCGAGCGCGCACTCGCCTGCGGCGGCGAGTTCACGGTCTCCGGCTATCCCAATCACGGCACCACCGTGTCATTGCGCGTGCCGCTTTACCCGGAAGCTGCACGATGATCCGCGTCGCGATAGCCGACGATCATCCGATCGTGCGCGAAGGCCTGCGCCGAATAGTCAGCGACGATAGCGGAATAACAGTCGCAGGAGAGGCGTCGAGCGCGGTCGAGCTGTTCCGTTTGCTGGCGGCCGCGCCCGCCGACGTGGTACTGCTCGACGTTAGCATGCCCGGTCCGACGTTCATCGAGACCCTCAAGGATCTGCGCCGCGAGCATCCGAGCGTCAAAGTGCTGGTGATCAGCGCGCATCCCGAAGATCAGTGGGCGATGCGGTCGCTCCAGGCCGGCGCCTCCGGCTACCTGACCAAGGATCACTCGCCAGAGCAGCTGGTACACGCCATTCGCCGGGTGGCGAGGGGCGGGAAATTCGTCAGCGAGACGATGGCCGAACGACTGGCGGGGATGATGGACGGCGGGCGGACGCGGGCGCCGCACGAATTGCTGAGCGACCGCGAGTTCGAAGTGCTGCGCGCGCTGGGGAGCGGGATGATGGTCAAGGACGTCGCGTCGCAGCTGCGCCTGAGCGCCAAGACCGTAAGCACATACCGAACGCGCCTGCTGGAGAAGATGGGACTCGAGACAAAAGCGGATCTGGTCCGCTACGTCGTCACCCACGATCTGCTGAAGTAGAGCCGGCGCTCGCGAGCGGCTACCGGCGCGGCATCAAGCTGCGGCGATGACCAGCAGAAGGACGGCGACCGGCAGCAGGAGCACGAACGCCGCCTGGCGCACGATGAAGCATTTCAATTGAGGACTCTGTGCACTTTAGTGGAGGGCGCGGAGCAGTCGCCGGACTGGAAGCTTTGCGTAGGCGATGCGTGCGGCGACGAGCAGAGCTGCAATCAGCATGGGAAACCTGAGTCTCTTTTGGCGTAAGGCGTTGGTGGTCAATCGTGACGGGAGACGATACCACTGTGCGCACGCCGGGAGCGTCGGGCCGCGAGGAATTCTGCGATCAGGCTTTTTGGACCTGGGGTGTCAGCGCACGTCCTACAGCTAGCTACTGCTTCACCGACTCGTATCCGGGCGGCTTTTCCTTCCGGTACTTGAGCTCCTGCGTCTTCAACCGCTGGACGTAATCCGGCTTGCCCCAGTCGTCTTTTCCGACTTTGCGCACCCACCAGATGGCGATGGTGGTATCCGGGACGACCACGTACGGAGATGGCGACGTGTAGGTGATATAGCCTTCGAGCCTGTTCGGACCTCTTCGATCGTAGAGATTGGTCAGCCGGAAATCGACGCGCCGCAAATAGCTGGTCGCCGAGTCGAGGAACGCCGACCCTTCGTAGTCAGTGGTGATGAGGTCCCTGCGCGGCGAGAAATCGAGACGCACGATCGGTTGGCCGTTGTAGGTCTGGGATCCGCTGGCGACGAAACAGTGGTTCTCCCAGAAGACGGAGTCGGCCAGAGTCGACAGGAAGAGGATTGGTACGTGAAACGTGCCCCGACTGTACTCGATGATGTCACCGGGCTTGTAGCGGGCCTCGAAATTGTCGGAACGGAACTTCTCGGTCGTCGCGATGATTTGCGGAGGCTGGCTGTCCGGCGGGACGGCGGCAATGCGGTGCTCGACCGTCAGCTCGAACGGATAGAGTTTTCGGAACTCCTCGTACTTCTCGGCGCCTTGCTTGAGCTGATCGAGAACGGCAAGAGAGAGGTCGTGGGAAGTGGTGTCATCCCTGATCGAGCATCGGCTCGTCGCGCGGACCGTCGACAGGACATACGCGACCTTCGTCATCTCGAAGGTTGCATCCGTTCCCGCGACGCCGCGGTCGAGCGTCCGTTGACGCGGCTGATATCCGACCTGGCGAACCCGCAACCGCAGCTGCTGGCTGGACGGCCAGGTGAGGACGGCCTGACCCCTTTCGTCGGTGAATCGATGCTGGCCCGTGACAAGGTCGATGACGTCGGCGTTGGCGAGCGGATAACGCGCCAGCGAATCGACAACTTTCACGGTCACGCTCGAAGGCTGGAACGATTGTTCCCGCCGGCGC
>DASYIM010000036.1:0-17106 GCA_035997625.1 Gemmatimonadaceae bacterium | reverse complement strand
AGTGCGTCGATCAGTTTTTGATGTATCCCGCCAAACCCGCCATTCGACATGATCAGCACGACATCCCTCTCCTTGAGTCGCGGCGTCAGATCAGCCACGATCGCGTCCGCGTCCTTGAGCTCCTTCGCTCCCTTCCCGCCCGTCGATAATTGCCTGATCAATTCCTGTAGATCGAGCGCCGTTTCCCTGGTGTACCGGTCCGGCCGGAACAGCGAGGCGAAGACGATTTCGTCGGCTCCCCCGAACGCACGCACGTACTCATCCTGAAATTCCCGCCGCTGCGCGGTATAGCTCCGGGGCTCGTAAACAGCCACGATCCTGCGCCCTTTGTACTTCTGCCGAATCGCGTCGATAGTCTCGCGGATCGCCGTCGGGTGGTGGGCGAAGTCGTCGATGACAGCGACGCCCCTTACTTCTCCGCGGACTTCCATTCTGCGCTTGACGCTCTTGAAAGTGCGAAGCCCTTCACAAACGCCGTCACGATCCGCTTTCACCGACTCGGCCGCGGCAATCACGGCGAGAACATTTCGCACGCTGAATGCTCCGGCCAGCGGCGTGTCCACCCTTCCCCATTCCTTGTCCGATCGGAACGCGCGGAAGCGCGTTCCCTTCTCGTCGAACTCCACTTCGCGCGCGTTCCAGTGCGGCTGATTCGCCGCCGGCTTCGAGTCATCTCCATACCCGAAGGATTCGACGGGCGCCGGCGATTTGCTCGCCAGCTCGCGCACTATCGGTGAATCCCATCCCGCCACCACGACCCCGTTTTTTGGGACGAGATTGATGAAGCGGGCGAACGCGAACTTGTACGCCTCTTCATCGCGATAGATGTCGGCGTGATCGAACTCGATGTTGTTGACGATCGCGGTGTCCGGAAGGTAGTGCCACATCTTCGGACCCTTGTCGAAGTACGCGGTGTCGTACTCATCGGCTTCGATCACGAAATACTTCGAGTCGGTGAGCCGGAACGACGATCCGAAATTCTCGGCGACCCCCCCGATCAGAAAGCTCGGCTTGAGGCCGGCCGTCTCGAGCACCCACGCCAGCAGCGAAGTCGTCGTCGTCTTCCCATGAGTGCCCGCCACCGCCAGGGAATGGTGGCCCCAGATGAACTCCTCTTTTATCGTCGCCGCAGCGGATGTGTAGCGGAGCTTCCGGATCAGCACCTCTTCCAGCTCCGGATTCCCGCGCGAGACAACGTTGCCAACCACTACAATGTCTAATCCCGGTGAAAGATTCTCCGCGCGATAGCCCTCGTTGTACGGGATGCCCATCGCCCTGAGCTCGTCTGACATCGGCGGATAGACGTTCGCGTCGGAGCCGGTGACAGTGTGGCCCGCCGCCTTGAGGAGTCCGGCGAGCGAAGCCATCGCCGTGCCTCCGATTCCGATGAGATGGTAGTGAAGGGGTTTTCTGCTGCGCTGGTCCGGGTTTCGCGCCATTCCGCCTCGTCGTCTTTTACTGGGATTTGGTGTACTGAATCTACAGTGCCCTGATGGTGACCCGAATTCTACGGCGAAACGCACCCACGTCCCTTCCCGTAGGGATGAAACACCCTAACGATATTCATGCCGCAAAGAGCCAATAAATTCTGGACGATCTTCCTCACCACGGTGCTGGTGGACGTCGCCAGCAAACGATTCGCCGTCAGCGAGCTCTCGCCGCCCTACGTTCCGCACAACGTGATCGACGACGTCTTGCGCTTCACCCTCGCCTATAACCCCGAAGGCGCGATGAGCTTTTCCCTTGGCCCTTCATCGCGGTGGTGGTTCGTGCTCCTGTCGATCGGCACCCTCTTTGTGCTCGCCTACATGTACCGGGCTACGCCGCGCCACGACCGGGTGCAGATCGCCTCGATCGCCCTCATTTGTGGCGGCGCGGTCGGCAACCTCATCGACCGGCTTCGCTCCGCGCGGGGGGTCGTCGATTTCATAGACATCGGCATTGGCTCGCACCGCTTCTGGACCTTCAATTTCGCCGATCTCGCCGTGACACTCGGCACCGCGATGCTCACCTGGATCCTTTGCGTTCGTGCGGCGAGGGAAGAGAGGCCGACGCCCGCCCCCGCCCTTGCCCCGCGGCGCGCCCTCGACGAGCCGAACTAGTCGTCCTTCTGGCCGAAGATGGCCATGTTGGAGCTGTGTCCCGGATTGACCTTCTTCTCCGGGTAGATCCAGTGAACGGCTTGATTGACCGCGGTCGCCGCTTCGCCGAATCCCGTCGCGATCAGCTTCAACTTGCCCGGATAGGTCGTGATGTCGCCGGCGGCATAGATCCCCACCCGTCCAGTCTCCATCAGACTGTTGACGATGATCTCGTCCTTCTCGCAGTTGAGCCCCCACTCCGCCAGAGCGCCGATGTCGCTGTGAAAACCAAGCATCGGTAGCACCGCATCGGCCTTGATATCGCGAGTCGTCTTTGCCTTCACGTCTCGAACTGTGACTCCGGTAATTTTCTCGTCCCGGGAAATCACGTCGTGCAGCTCATGAAACGGCAGCAGCGTGGTCCGCCCCGCGGCGGCGGCTGCCTGCACATCGGCTATCGTTGCCCCGTGTGCACGGTATTTGTCGCTGCGATGCACAAGCGTCACCGCTTTGGCGCGATCGCGCAGCTGCTGAGCCCAGTCGAACGCCGAATCGCCGCCGCCGATGATGACGATGCTCTGCCCACGAAATTCTTCCGGATCGGAAACGCGGTCGAAGATTCCACGCCCATACCATGGCTCAGCACATTGCTGCGGCAAGCGCCGCGGCGAGAAAGCGCCAATCCCGGCGGCGATTACGATCGCCCGCGTCGGAAAGCGGTCGGTCTCCGTCACCAGCACGAAGTGGTCGTCGTTGCGCTCGAGCGCGGTGACGTTCTGGTTCAGGTGCGCTTTCAGGTTGAACTGCGACGCCTGCTCGACCAGCGCATTGACCAGATCCTTCGCCAGAATCTTCGAAAACCCCCCGACGTCGAAGATGTATTTCTCGGGATATAGCGCCGTGAGCTGGCCGCCCAGCTGTGGAAGAGCGTCGACGATCTGAGCCGTCGCGCCTCTCATGCCGGTATAAAAAGAGGCGAACAGCCCAGTCGGGCCGCCGCCGATTATTGTGATGTCGGTTATCGCGTGGGTCATCTAACGCGAAATATATAGTAGCGGGAAACCCGCCCCGTCCCGCTGCTGGCAACTTCCGAGGCGTGCCTGTAGACTCCTCACTGCGACCTTCGGCGCGGCCACACCCGCCGATGATTGCCAGGCCGACTCTGGAACACGGAGCAATCTGGGTCTTGGCTAATACGACACTTGCGGTCTCGCCGTGGAAACGACCTCTGCCGACGCCGGAGGACCGCGCCCTCGAGCTCGAAAATTTCGAAAAAGCCAGACGCGCGAGTACTCGCTATCTGTATTTACGATACGGGTCTGAGTACCTGGTGTGGTTTGTCGTCGGGCTCTTCCTGATGTTCTGGTCGTTCCACACCACCGATACTCGTTACGCCGGGCTGTCCTTCTGGGCAGGAATCGGCCTGGGTGATGCCGGAATGCTAGCGAGCCTCATTCGAGCGCGCCACGAAGCCGACCGATGCGGACTTATGTAGAGTCGAGGGTCGTTCACGATCAGCCGACTTTCACCACTGAGCGGCTAACGCTGCGCCCATTCGTCGCCGATGATGCGTTCGACGTCGAGCGACTGGCTGGTGTGCGCGAAGTCGCCGACACCACGCTCAACATTCCGCATCCGTATCCGCACGGCGGAGCTGCCGAGTGGATCCGCCTCCACGCCCCCGCCTGGATCGATGGCACCAGCGCGACCTTCGCGATCATCGGCCAGAAAACCGGTGCCTTGGTCGGCGCAGTCAGCCTGATCATCAAGCGTGAGCACCACCGCGCCGAGCTGGGCTACTGGATTGCCGTCGACTGCTGGAATCGCGGGTACGCGACTGAGGCCAGCCGTCGCATTGTCGATTTCGGATTTGAGGACCTTCGCCTCCACCGAATTGAAGCCCATCACTTCCTCCGCAATCCGGGTTCCGGTCGGGTGATGGAGAAGCTCGGCATGAAGCAGGAGGGAGTGGTGCGCGATCACGTGATCAAGTGGGATCGGTTCGAGAGCCTGGCCATCTATTCCATCCTCGAGCCGGAGTGGAAAGCCGGCCGCGCTACTGGTCGAGTGGCTCCACGCTGACGGCCGCCGAGCCGTCCTCCTTGTACCGGACGGTCACCGTCCACGGCTGACAGCACACCTCGCAGTCCTCGACGTACTCCTGCGACGGCCCCCCGCCAGGATCGATGGCAATCTCGACGGTCTCGTTGCAATAGGGGCAGTAGACGGTCGCTTCAGTTTCGGCGGTGCCATCTCCAAGCGGAAAGTCGGCGTCCAGTGGATCTTCTTCGTTGGGGAGGAGCATCTTTTGGAGATAGTGAATGTGCAACTGAAGACTACCGGCTAGCGGCTCTCGGCGGAGCGGCTAGCGGCGGCGAGCGTTTTTGGTAGTTCCTTTTTCTAATCTAGCTCGGCGCTTCGAGCCGCTTCGCTCAAAGCCAGTGGCTGGTAGTCTTCAGGGAGTTCCCACCCCATAGATATTCGTACATTTCCCGGATGAAGATCTACACGAAAACGGGCGACTCCGGTGACACAGGATTGTTTGGCGGCGGCCGGGTCCAGAAGGACGATCCGCGCGTCGAGGCTTATGGCGACGTCGATGAGCTGAATGCCGTCCTCGGGATGGCCCGGGCAATCGAGCCTCTCCCGCGCATCGACGAGGTCCTTGTCCCAATCCAGCGGGACCTGTTCAGTATGGGCGCCCTGCTCGCCACTCCGGATCTGGAGAAGATGCACAACCATCTGGCCAAAGCGAGCATCGACGACCGGCGGATTGCATCTCTCGAGCACGCCATCGACCAGTGCGACGAGGAGCTGGAGCCGCTGAAGGCGTTCATCATTCCGGGGGGAAGCCGGAAGGGCGCCGTCCTTCACGTCGCCCGAACGGTTTGCCGGCGCGCCGAGCGCCGGGTGGTCCACCTCCAGCGCGACGTGGAGATCCCCCCGCTTGTCGTCATCTACCTTAATAGGCTCTCCGATTTGCTTTTCACGCTCGCGAGGGTGGCGAACGTCCGCACCGGAGCGGGTGAAGTAACCTGGTAGATCAGGCCGAGCTTCGGCGCTCGATCCGGGTCGCGCCCGGCCTCCTCAACCAGGTCGGGACCATCGCGCGGGACGTGGCCCCGGCCCATCGTTATGCGTTAATCAGCGATTCGAACGTCGGACGCTTGTACGCGGATCAGGTCCTGGCTGGCTTCGGACCGGACGCCGCCGACCTCCTCACCATACCGGCCGGCGAGACCAACAAAACCCGCGATTCCTGGGCTCGGCTGACCGATCAAATGCTGGCCAAAGGCTATGGTCGGGACTCCGCCGTGATCGCCCTCGGAGGAGGGGTTGTCGGGGACCTCGCCGGGTTCGTCGCCGGGACTTTCATGCGCGGGATTCCGATCGTGCAGGTGCCCACCACGTTGATGGCGATGGTGGATGCCTCGATCGGCGGGAAAACAGCTGTCGACACCCCCGCCGGAAAGAATCTGGTGGGAGTTTTTCATTTTCCGGCCGCCGTCCTGATCGACCCCCAAGTCCTTGCTACACTTCCACTTAGGGAAATGCGTGCAGGTCTTGCAGAGATTGTCAAGCATGGCGTAATCGCGAATGAGGCTTATCTTCGTGAGGTCGTCAGCAGCGCTTCAAATCTGCTGAGCAAAGCGGGGCCGGACAGTGACAGCATGCTCTCCGTCATCGTCCGTAGTATTGAGATCAAGGCCGACATTGTCTCACGTGATGAACGGGAGGATGGCCTTCGAAAAACGCTGAATTTTGGCCATACGATTGGCCACGCCGTCGAGATGGTTAGCGGCTACTCCCTGCTCCACGGAGAGGCGGTCGCGATCGGGATGGCACTAGAGGGGAGGCTCGCCGAAAGGATCGGCGTGGCCCAGGCCGGAACCGCGGAAGCGATCACAAATGCGCTCCGGGCGGCCGGACTCCCCACTGACCTCCCTGAGCCCTTCGACAGGGACGCGGTGCTCGAGGCGATGAAGTCGGATAAGAAAGGGCGGTCGGGCAAAATGCAGTTCGCCCTGCCACGTCGGATCGGCGAAATGGCTGGGGCAGAGACGGGATGGACGGTTGCGGTAGCTGACGATCAACTTCGGGAGGTGCTTGCATGAAAATTCGCAGAATCTCTCGGCAGACCTTGGCGATCAGGGCCGCTGGCGATACGTCGCGCCCCGGCGAAATCCTCCGCACCATGCTGGCGGTAACAATGGCCGTCGGGCTGATCGCGACCGGAGCAATCGCGCTTCCTTCATTGTCTCCCGCCGAAGCCAGCGAGGAGATTCAGCCCGTCACCGTCGCCCAGCTCGAGCCGCAGGTGCTGGCGGACATCGAGGGTCTCCATCAGGACGCCTCCATGCTGGGAGCGCCCCTACGCGAGTCCGTTTCCAACCTGGCGAAGGCGCTCCCCGCGAAAGCAGTCAAAGTTGCCAAGGCTACGACCGCTGTCACGAAGCCGATCGCTCGGGGTTTCGAATCGATCCCCGCCAACATCATGCGCGCCACCGCTCACGAAGCGATCAAGATGAAGAAGGGGATTATCCCCCTCATCCCGTCCAAATTCGCGCGCGCCCAGGATGGCGTGACCATCCCCGTCTCCCTTACGCAGTATTGCGTGCAGGGCGAGACGCGCCGCGGACGTCAGACCCGCCACGGCATCGTCGCCGCCGACCCGCGAATCTTTCCCCTCGCCCGCTACGTCGAGGTCTACCTCGGGAAGGAATATCTTGGCCGTTATCTGGTCGACGACACCGGCGGCAACGTCCTCGGTGCTACGCTCGACATTTGGAACCCCGACTGCCGGGAAGCCGCGCGCTTCGGTCGCCACTGGGGCGCCGCCACGTTGGTCGCTCGCGAAGTCGAGCAGACCCCCAATGATTCGCTGGCGCCGACACGATGGGACGGGTTGGCGAAGCGGTAGAAAGCTACTGTGCTCTGGGCTGAGAGCTGAGCGGCTAAGGGCTGCCAGCTTTTGACTGAAGACTACCTGCTAGGAGCAGGGGCGACCGGCCCGGAGCTCCGTGCGGGAACGCGATGGATTCAACGACTGCGCTCGCAGCCCCGAGCGGACAGCTCCCGCTCCCAGCAGGTCGTCTTTAGTGAAAAACCCGGAGCCTCGCTGCTGCTTCGCCCGCAGCCCCAAGCGCAGGCTGGAGTCTCCGGCCCTGCTTTTGCTCGATTCGAGGACCGAAAATCCAACTCGGGAACTGCCATGTCCTCGTTCAGCACCTACCTGATCGGATTCATCGTCCTCATCATCGGGCTGGCGATCGCCGCCATTCTGGTCGGCATCTCACAGACCTGGGTGATTGTCGGCGCGATCATCCTGATCGGAATCGCCATAGTAATGGCCACAACCCGAACGAAGGCCAAAGATCCGCCGACCGTTTAATGGCATGAAACATGGCTGTTGACGGCTGAGTGCGCGTCTAGTTAACGTGCGCGTCCAGAAAAAACCCGGGCGCGTCACCCAGGCGTGCCCGTCCATAGTGTCTCTACCAAGGGGCTTATGCAGACGACTGGCGAAAGTAGATCCAAAGGTTTCTTCCGCTCTTCCCCCTCCACCGCTTTCGACCAGTACCTCCAGGACATTCAGAAGCTCCCGCTCATTACCGACGCCGAAGAAGAGCGGCGCCTCGCGAGACGAGCGCAAGCCGGCGATGAGAAAGCAGCTGAGCGGCTGGTCACCGCCAACCTTCGATTCGTCATTTCATACGTGAAGAAGTATCAGGGTCACGGACTGGATCTAGGTGAGCTCGTGGCGATTGGAAACGAAGGCCTCCTCAAAGCAGTAAGAAAGTTCGATCCGGATCAGGGCGTCAAGTTCATTTCTTATGCAGTGTGGTGGGTTAGACAGGCAGTCCTGAAGGCCCTCGCGGAGCAGACCCGGAGCGTGAGAATCCCGCTCAATCAGAACTCGCAGTTGATCAAGCTCGCCCGCGCCCAGACGGTTCTCTCCCAGGTTCTCAAGCGCGATCCCACAGACAACGAAATTGGCCGCCTCCTCGAGGAGACTCCTGACGCCGTCCGCTCAGCAAAGCAGATGTCGGCCACAGAGATCTCGCTCGACGCGCCAATCGACCGGTCGGATCGCGAGGCCTGCACCCTCGGCGAGCGCTTCGCCGGCGTCGATGGCGGCGAGATCGAGGACGTCACCGATTTCCACCTGATGCGCGAGTTCATCGATCGCGTCTTCCGGAAATACCTCACGCCCCGCGAACGGAAGATTCTTCATCTCTACTACGGCCTCGAGCAGGGCTCCGACGCGATGACGCTGGAGAAGATCGGCGCGCTAATGGGCGTCACCCGCGAGCGAATCAGGCAGATCCGTGAGCGCGCCTTCGAGAAGCTGCGCGAGTCGCCGGACGGATCGGCTCTAGCGGGGTTCTGGAGTTAGCGGGAAGCGGGTGGCGAGACGCGTAAGCAATAGCAAAACTCGAGGACGCCGGCCTACTTGGTTCGGCGTCCTTCTTGTATAGAGGGTAGCAAGACTTCCCTCCCGCCTCCCGCCTCCCGCATGCCCACCCCCAAGGCTTTTCTCAACGCGAAATGCGGCAACGCGGCAGCAGCGCGTAAAGCGTTGACCGAGGTCGGATTCGACCTCGAAGAGGTAGACCCGACAGAGCTCGAGTCGCGTCTGAAGAAGGCAATCGATGACGGAGCGAAGCGCATACTTGTCGCCGGAGGCGATGGGACAATTGCTACCGCGGCCTCCCTCGTAGCCAAGACCGGCGTGGAGCTGGCCATTCTTCCCGGCGGAACGCTCAACCACTTCGCCAAAGATCACAACATCCCTACCGACCTCGGCAAGGCGGCACTCGCTGCCGCCGGCGCGGGGATCGTCACCAGCGCGGACATCGGTTACGTCAACGACTGTGTCTTTCTCAATACGAGCTCGATCGGAGCCTACGTCACGTTCGTGCGCGATCGAGAGCGGTTCGAAAAGCATGTCGGATACAGCCTCGCCAGCATCGGCGCTTTTTTCAAAACCATGTCTGATCTGCGAAGCTTCTCAGTGACTCTGGAAGTCGAGGGTACCAGGAAGACATACCGCTCATCGCTCGTGTTCATTGGGGTCGGGGAGCGCGAGCTCAAGTTGCCCATCCTGGGCAACCGAGTGGAGAACGGCAGACGCGGGTTGCACGTGATGATCGTGCGCGGGCGGAAACGGGCTCGTCTCTTCACCATCGCTCTGGCCGCCATTGCAAAGGGTACCAGAGAAGCCTCCAGGCTGCCGGAGTTCGAGGACTTCGTGGTCGACAGCTGCCGCATCGACCTCTTTCGCCCCACCACTACAATTGGCCTCGATGGAGAGTTGAAGCGGCTTGCGACGCCCCTCGATTACAGGATCGAGCGGGACGCGCTTCGGCTGGTAGTCGCCCCGCCCGATGGAGCCGAATAGCTAAATTCCCTCAATGGTCGCCGAGCGTCTGGCCGAGATCGTGGGTGAATCCCACGTACTGAGTCGTCAGAGCGAGCTGCTTGTCTACAATTCCGATGGACTTCCCGGGTACCGCCGGCAGCCAAGGCTCGCCGTCTTTCCGGGCAATCGCGACGAAGCGATCGCCGTCGTTCGCTTTCTTGCCGAGGAGAATCTCTCCTTCGTCCCGCGTGGCGCCGGAACCGGGCTTTCAGGTGGCGCGCTCGCCGATGACATCATCGTCGTCGGTCTTCATCGTCTCAAGCAGATTATCTCGCTCGACGTCGAGAACCGGCGCGCCACCGTCGAGCCGGGGGTCGTCAACCTTCGATTGAACCGGCACGTAGCTCCGCACGGGTTGCTCTACGCACCCGACCCATCGAGTGAGGCGGCCTGCACCATCGGCGGCAACGTGGCGGAGAATGCCGGCGGTCCGCACTGTCTCAAGTACGGCGTCACGCTCAATCACGTGCTGGCGCTGACGGTTGTCCTGCCGAGTGGAGAGGTCGTCGAGCTGGGGAGCAAAATCGGCGAGCGCGACGGCTACGATTTGCGCGGCGCCTTCATCGGCTCCGAGGGATGCTTCGGCCTGGCGCTCGACATCACCGTCAAGCTCACCCCGAAGCCGCAGTCCGTGCGGACGCTGCTGGCGGATTTCACATCGGTCGATCAGGCGGCGCACGTCACGTCGGCGATCGTCGCTTCGGGGATCGTGCCGGCGGCGCTGGAGTTCATGGACGGTCCGACGATAAGGGTCGTCGAGGACTCCATTTATGCGGCCGGCTACCCGAGAGACGCCGAGGCAATTCTGCTGATCGAGCTGGATGGTCTCGAAGCCGGCGTTGTCGCCGACGTGGAAGTTGTGCGCCAAATCTGCCTCGATGGTGGGGCGCGTCAGGTGCGAATTGCACGCAACGACGCCGAGCGAATGAAGCTGTGGCAGGGAAGAAAGAAAGCATTCGGTGCGATGGGCAGGCTCGCTCCTCATCTGATCGTGCAGGACGCTGTAATTCCACGAACCAGGCTTCCCGAGATTCTCGCCACCATCCGCGCGATCAGTGAGAAGTACCGCGTCGTGGTCTGCAACGTGTTTCATGCCGGTGACGGCAATCTCCATCCCAACATTGCCTACAGTGCCGATGATCCGGCAGAAAGCGAGCGCGTGCACAAGGCCATGAGGGAGATCATGCAGGCGTGCATTGATGCCGGGGGAAGCATCACCGGAGAGCACGGCGTCGGTCTCGACAAGATGGGCTACATGGAGTCGATCTTCTCCGAGACATCGCTCAATGCGATGTGTGAGCTGCGCGGCGTATTCGACCCGCAGCATCGGTCGAATCCGGGCAAGGTTGTCCCGGTTCACTCGTGCAAGGAATGGCATGGAACGCCCGCCTCGAGAAGACCCGTGCGCGAGCACGAAGCTTCACCGCTCGAGGCCGAGCCATCGCATCCCGTCGCCAGGTGAGCACAGAGCGAGTAGCAGCGACGGTGCGCGAGAGTGCCGCGAATGGGGCGTCTCTTCGCATCGCGGGATGTGGGACATGGCTGGACGCCGGACGTCCGGTCAGCGCCGCACGCACCCTTTCGCTTGCCGACGATCGTGGTGTAGTGAGCTACGTGCCCGGCGACCTTACTCTCACGGTGCGCGCTGGAACGCCGCTCTCGGAGATCGGAGGCATCACCGGGGAGCATAGTCAGTGGCTGCCGCTCGATCCCCATGGAACGAATGACGGAACCATTGGCGCGACGCTCGCGACCGCATCGGCGGGCCCTCTGGCATCGGGCTTCGGACCTCCACGAGACTTGTTGCTTGGCGTCGAGTTTGTGAACGGGCGCGGCGAGGTAATCCGCGCCGGCGGCAGAGTGGTGAAGAACGTTGCCGGCTTCGATTTGTCGCGGCTGGTGACCGGATCATGGGGGACGCTCGGAGTCATTACAGAAGTGACCGTGCGTCTGTACGCGATGCCCCAGGCGGACCGGACGTTCGCCATCGCACTCGGGGGAACGGAGCGCGAAGTAGGGACGGTCGTACGGGGCATAATTACGTCGCCATTGAGTCCGTTTGCGTTCCAGCTGATAAGCCGTTCGATGGCAAGGGCCCTTGGGCTCGGGGACGATCCAATCGCCTTGCTCCGTTTCGGCGGTAGCAACGCAGTCGTCGACGCTCAAGTGAGTGGACTCACCCAACTGGCCACGCCACGCGAAGTGGATAACAACGTGTGGATCTCGTTGCGGGCGCTCGACGGAGATGCCCACACCGCTGTGAGGGTCTCCAGCTTGCCCCAGCGGTTCGCCGCCGCGTCGGCGCGAATTCTCGGCGATGATGTGCCCGGTATCTACACCTGCATAGATCCACGGCGCGGCGTGATGCGCATCCTCGTTGGTTCCGCTGCCAGCGGCGACGGGGGGACCGACACGACTCTGGCGCCCGAGTTTGCCGCCAATGGCGGATCAAGCGCTGTCGTCTTCGAAAAACTTCCGGCCGACCTTTGGGCGAGTGTGTCGCCGAGCGTCGTGGCGGATCCGTTATCGCAGGGGATCAGAAAGGCATTCGATCCCCACAACGTTCTCAACCCCGGGATTCTTGGCAGCTGACGTGACGGCCACGCCACCGCCGCGAGCGCATTCGGATCCGCTCCCGCCGGATTCAATGCCCGGCTGCGCGCTGCCGGGCACGCCGCTCGCCGGCGCGCTGCCCGGGATCAACGCCTGCGTCCACTGCGGGTTCTGTTTGCAGGCGTGCCCGACTTATCTGAATCTCGAGGATGAGAACGACAGTCCGCGCGGTCGCATCTTCCTGATGCGGTCACTCCTGGAAGGCACAGTCGCGCCCGACGATGCCAGCGTGCAGCAGCACATCGACCAGTGCCTCGGATGCAGAGCGTGCGAGCCGGTGTGTCCGAGCGGCGTTCCGTACGGCCAATTGCTCGAGGCCACGCGCGCGACTCTCTATCAATATCGACCGACTCCATTCATTGCTCGGCTGATTCTCTTCGTATTCGCGCGCCAGTGGCTGCTGCGTCCAGCGATGTTCCTTTCGCGCTTGCTCGCCGCGACGCCCATCCCGACTCTTCTCTCCGGCATCCAGGGGCGGCTTGGATTTGCGATGGCGATGCTGGCGTCAACCGGGCGCTCGATCGAGCGCGGGCGCTACAACCCGGTGATGCGCGGCGAGCGCGGACAGGTAGCGATGTTGCGCGGCTGCGTGATGGAGGGATTGTTCACCACCACCAATCGCGCGACCGAGCGAGTTCTCGCTGTGAACGGTTACTCGCTGGTCGGCGCGCCCGGCCAGAGATGTTGCGGAGCACTCCACGCGCACGCCGGACATCTGGACGCGGCGCGGGACCTGGCGCGCCGAAATATCGCCGCGTTCGAGAAGTCCGGTGCCGCATTCATCGCGGTGAATGCCGCCGGGTGCGGCGCGATCATGAAGGAATATGGTCATCTGCTCAGGGATGACCGCGATTGGCACGAGCGAGCGGTGGCCATGAGCGCGCGCGTCCGGGACGTCAGCGAGCTGTTGGCGGCGGCGGGTCCGCGAGAAGGCGGGCCGCTGCCGATCAAGGTCACCTACGATGCACCCTGTCACCTGCAGCACGCGCAGCGCGTGACGGAGCCGCCGCTATCAATGCTCGCGGCGATTCCGGGACTCGAGCTGGTGCCGCTGCACGACTCCGATCAGTGTTGTGGAAGCGCGGGCATCTACAATCTCATCGAGCCTGACACGTCGGACGCGGTGCTGGCTCCCAAGCTCGCCAACATCCGCGCGACGCGCGCGCCATGGGTGGCGACGGGGAATCCCGGTTGTCTGATGCAGATCGGCGCCGGTCTCATTCGCGCTGAGATCGCCGCGCGCTCCATTCATCCGGTCGATCTCCTCGATGCATCGTACGCAGCGTTCGGGCAGTAGCGCCCTTTCGTGGCACTGACTTAATTCCAGCTAATGTCGGAGCTGAACGAGTATTCGGTGCTGCACAACGGTGCTCTTTTCTTTGATCGGAGCGACCGGATGCGCATCCGGATTTCGGGACCCAAGGCTGCGGAGCTGGTGACAGGAATGGTCACCAACGATGTTTCGTCGCTGCTGCCGGGCGAAGGCCAGTATGCGGCCGCGCTGACTGCAAAGGGTAAGATCGTGGCCGATCTCCGCATTTTCGCCCTCGACGACGCGCTACTCATCGACACCTCCGCCGCCGCCGCGGCGGGCTGGAAAGAGATGGTGCGCAAGTACATCAATCCACGCATCGCGCCCTACCATGACGTGACGACGGAGATGGCTGATTTCGGGGTGTTCGGTCGCGCCGCTCGCTCGGTTGTGTCGCGCGCGCTCGATGTCGACGACAAGGATCTGGCCGGTCTCGCTCCGTACGGACACATTCGGCGGCCGTTTGTCGACGCCACGGTGATCATCGCTCGCGTTCCGGAGATCGATCTCGATGGTTTCGAGATTTTCGCGCCTGCCGGTCTCGTCGGCGAGCTGAAAGCGAAGTTCCACTCTGCGGGAGTGGTGGAGGGCGGAGCCGAAACCTGGGAAATCGCGCGAGTCGAAAGCGGCCGGCCCCAATGGGGTGTCGACATGGACGACACCACGCTGCCGCAGGAAGCGAACCTCGACGAGCTCGGCGCCATCTCCTACACCAAGGGTTGCTACATCGGTCAGGAGACCGTTGCGCGGGTGCACTTTCGCGGACACGTGAATCGATTTCTGCGCCGACTGCGGTTCGTGACGCGTCCCGCACCGCCCAAGGGAGCTGAGCTGGTCGATGAATCCGGAAAGGTGATCGGAGAGATCAGAAGCGCCGCACTGTCACCGCGGTTCGGTGGCGTTGCGCTGGGGATGGTGCGGCGAGAGGTGCTGCCTGGAACTACGCTGCAGGCCCGCTGGCCGGACGGGGAGTGCAGCGTCCAGATCGAGCAAAATGAAAAAGGCGCCACTGTTTAGTGGCGCCTTCTCATTGGTAGACCGGGTCGCGGCGACTGCGGCGTCGCGTCGATCTAAAGAATCGCTACGACTTTTACTTCTTCTTCGTGCTGGTCGCGGCCGGAGTCGTGCTGGCGGTCGTGTCCATCTTCATGCCGGTGTCCATCGCTGCCGGGGCCGGAGCCATTGCCGGAGCAGAGGTGTCGGCGGTCGCGGCTTCATCCTTCTTCGAGGTGCAGGCGGCCAGGGCGAGGATGGCGGCGACGAGAACCAGGCGCTTCATTTACGATCTCCTTGAGAGGCAAACGTTGATAGTCGCCGGTCCGTGCACGCGGTCGCAGTGCCCGTTTTTGGCGCGGGCGAAATTTTATCTCATCCGGAAGCAGTGTCAAGGGTAGAACCGTCTGGTTTCCCCTCGTGTAAGGGGTAGATTAAAAACGCAGTTGTGAATTCCCCCGGAGAATCAGTTGTCGACGTACCCAGAAACATTTGGCGCACTGAAACGTTCCGCGTTCGGTTCGCCCGAGCGAAGAGAACAATCCATCAAAGATGAGCTTCGCGCGAATCTCCTCACGCGCCTCGCGACTCGTAAGCCCATTTTCCACGGCGTTATCGGCTACGAAGAGACGGTCATGCCACAGATCGTCAACGCGCTTCTGAGCCGACATAATTTCATTCTGCTCGGATTGCGCGGACAGGCAAAATCCAGAATCCTGCGCGCGCTGACCACGCTCCTCGATCCGGCGCTCCCCATAATCGCCGGCAGCGAAGTGAACGACAATCCATTCGCGCCGATATCCAAGTATGGCAGGAATCTGGTCAACGAGGCCGGCGACGATACGCCGATCTCGTGGCTCAATCCCGACCAGCGCTACGTCGAAAAGCTGGCGACCCCGGATGTCACCGTCGCCGACATCATCGGCGACCTCGACCCGATCAAGGCCGCGCGCGGCGGGCACATTCTTGGCGACGAGCTCACCATGCACTACGGCATGCTGCCAAGGGCAAATCGCGGAATTTTCGCGCTGAATGAGCTGCCTGACCTCGCCGGCAAGGTGCAGGTGAGCCTGTTCAACATCATGCAGGAAGGCGACGTCCAGATCAAAGGATACCCGGTGCGTCTGCCTCTCGATGTCATGCTTTGCTTCACCGCGAATCCCGAGGACTATACTGCGCGCGGCAAGATCATCACGCCGCTCAAGGACCGTATCGGGAGTGAGGTGACCACGCACTACCCCGAGACCGTGGAGCTCGGCATCGCGATCACGAATCAGGAAGCGTGGACCAACCGCGGCGCCGGCAGGGTGCGCATTCCGGATTTTATCGCCGAGGTTATCGAGCGCGTCGCGTTCGAGGCGCGCGGCGACAAGCGCATCGACAAGCGCTCCGGAGTTTCTCAGCGCATGCCGATTTCCGTTCTCGAGAACGTCGTGTCGAACGCGGAGCGGCGCGCGATTCAGACCGGCGAGCGCGACATCGTCCCGCGCATCGCCGATATCTACGCCGCGCTACCGGCCATCACCGGCAAGATCGAGCTTGAGTACGAAGGCGAGCTTGTGGGTGGTCACGTCATCGCGCGCGAGCTGATTCGCCGCGCCGCCGATGCGACTTATCAGGACCGCGCCGGCGGCCTCAACACCGACGAGATCATCATGTGGTTCGACGTCGGCGGCGCGCTCCAGGTGACCGATGATGTTCCGGTTGACGCCGTCGTCGAGGGATTTGGAAGTGTCCCCGGATTGATGCAGGTCGTGAACACGGCGGGTCTGGCGCCGATGGACGATCTACCCGTTGTTGCTGCCGGGTGCGAGCTAGTGCTCGAGTCTCTCGTCGCGCGCAAGAAAATCGCGCGGTCCGACGCGGGCACATACGGCCGGGCCGTCGAAGAGAAGCGCCGCCGCCCCTATCAGGACTGACAATTGGCGATTCTGACCGTCTCGCGGCTTTACGGGTCGGGAGGGTCGGAAGTCGCCGCCATCGTCGCGAAGGCTCTGGGCTGGTCGCTGCTGGACAACGCGGTCGTGGACGCCGTGGCCGCCCGAATGGGATTGAGCGTGGCCGAGGTTCAAGCGCGCGAAGAGAGAGTGCCTTCGCTGGTTGAACGGCTCACTTCGGCGATGGCGATGGGGTCGCAGGAGTGGATGTCGCCGATCGCCGACGCAAAGCGTCCGACCGACGAGCAGCTGATCGAAGTCACGCGACACGTAATCGAAGAAGCAATCGCGCGCGGCCCTTTGGTCGTGGTCGGACGTGGCACGTGGCAGATGCTGGCCGAGCGCGAGGACACGCTCCACGTGTTCTGCTACGCGCCGAGGAAGGCGTTGATCGCGCGGACGATGAAGCGTGAGGGGCTTGGCGCGGAGGAAGCGGCACGGCTCGTCGACGACACCAACAAGCAGCGGGATCAGTGGGTGCGGCTGCATTGGGAGCGCGACCGCCGCGCTCTTGAGAACTACGATCTAAGCGTGAACACCGAGCGATTGGGGATCGAAGGATCCGCTCAGCTGATCGTGAGCGCGGCGAAGAGCAGGTTCAAGCTTTAGGCAAGTTCGCCGCATCGAACGGTCGTAGCGCAGTGGCCACACACTGAGATCTGCGCTTCTCAGATCTCGGATCCCGTTCAGTTTGCAGTAGACCAGTTGTTCTATTTTGGATTCGTAGCCCAGATAGTCGACTCAGTA
>DASYIM010000035.1:0-13039 GCA_035997625.1 Gemmatimonadaceae bacterium | reverse complement strand
ACGGGTACCGAAAACTCTTCTGACGAAAGGACTCCCCAGTCGTAGAGTTTGCCGCGTCCAGAAACGACTGATCGATACAACCATTCAGCCGGCGTTAGCAGCGCCCGCGCGGCGCGGGCGCGTTTACCGCGAGCCGCCCAGATCCCCTCGATCGCGCCGCGAAGATCAGCCACCCGCTATCCGGATCGTTTCGCTCATCAGATTCTCGAACCGCTCCGCTTCATCGGCCGCGGCACGTGGAGTTGAGCCCAAGACCTTCGTCGGAGGTCCATAAGCAATCGTCACCCGCGCGAACGGCTTTGGTATCATGAATCGGTCCCAGCTCCGGAGATGCCACGCCCGGTCGGCAACAGCGACCGTTGGAACTATGAAGGAGTCGGCGCGTTGAGCGGCGACCAGTGCCCCCGGTGCGAACTTCCGGGCCGGACCACGGGGTCCGTCTGGGGTGATCCCCACTTCGCGGCCAGCCCGAAGTTCGCGTCCAATGGAGATCAGCGCGCGACCGGCGCCGCGAGTGGTAGATCCGCGAATGAGGCCGAAGCCAAGTGAGGTCGCGGCACGCGCCACGAGTTCCCCGTCGCGATGCTCGCTGATCAACACGAGGGAGCCTTGGTCACGGTGAGACCAGAGAAGCGGCAGCAGCTGCCCATGCCACAGCGAAAAAATGAAGCCCTGCTTCGCGTTGCGCAGATCTCCCACCGGGCCGTAGTTCAACACGCGGATCCGCCACGTTCTCGCCAGAACCTGCAGAAAACCGCTCCCCAGAAGCAGCAGCAGTTTTGATCGCCACGGGAACGACTCGCCGCTCTCGCTCATCACGCGCTACCGGCAAGATCGCTGGCCATCCGCGCCACCCGCTCTGCCGCTCCGGGAGATCCCAGCCGCGCTCTGACTTCTGCCAGTCCGGCCAGCATCTCACGCCGCCGCGGGCTTGTCGGGTCGAGCAGGTCCTGGAGGACCGGAGCGATTCGACCGGGAACGATCTTATCCTGAATGAACTCTGGAGCAACCTCTCTGCCGGCGACGACGTTCACCAATCCGATGCTCGGCACCTTCACCAGCCGCTTGGCCAGGGCGAACGAGATGCGTCCCGTTCTGTAGGCGACCACCAACGGGCAGTCGGCGATGGACGCTTCCAGAGTCGTCGTGCCGCTCTTGCAAAGGGCCGCGTCCGCCGCCCGCAAAACACTCAGCGAGGCGGAGTGGACCAGCCGGAATGGGCAGCGATCGCCATCGAGGGCAACTGTCGGTGCGACGCTCACGATCACCTGCAGACCCGGGACGCGTGACTGCAGCTCTCGGGCGGTCGCCACGAAATCGTCGATGTGCCTGTCGATTTCCTGCTGGCGGCTGCCGGGAAAGAGCGCGAGAACCTTCGCATTTAGTGGCAGCCCCAGGGTCTCCCTCGCCTCCTCTTTGGTCGGCATGTTCTGCGCGCGATCGAGAAGTGGATGGCCAACGAATGTGGCGTCGATTCCATGGCCGCGCAGAAGCGGTTCCTCGAACGGCAGAATGACTGCCGCCCTCGTAACGAGCTGGGCGAGCTTCGGAAGGCGTCCCGCTCCCCACGCCCAGACCTGAGGAGTGACGTAATAGAGGACCGGCACGCGGGCGGTCTTCGCGGCTGCCGCCACCTTCATGTTGAATCCGGGATAGTCGATCAGTATGACGAGGGCGATCTCACCCCGCTCCAGCATTCCGCGAATGGTTCGCAAAAGCAGGAAATGTCGGGGCACGTGCTTCAGCACTTCCAAAAAGCCCATCACGCCCAGCTGGTGATCGCGGTGGATCAGCTCGACGCCTTGCTCCGCCAGACGAGGACCGCCAACCGCTGCCAGCTCCAGATCCGGACGGATCCGGCTCAGCACGCCCGCGACGCCGGCGGCGTGAAGGTCTCCGGAGGCTTCGCCGGCGACGAAGAGAACCTTACGCATGATGGTGCGCGTGCCCAACCAGAGAAGGAAGAGTCAGCTCGATCTCCTTCACGATTCGGAGCGCGACACCAAGCGCCAGCCTTCCCTCTTCACCGGTAACTACGATCGGGCTCTGCGCGTTGAGCGCCGAGACAAAGCTCTCCAGCTCCAGCTTGAGCGGCTCACCATCGGGCGCGTGCAGCTTTTCCCTGTCCACGAACGCCGCGATGTCGGCGGGGCCGGACCTTATCTTGGCGGGATCGAAATCGTGCTTCAACCGATAATACTCGCCGGTGCCGGCGGCGAGATCGAGCGACAAGTACTCCCGCTCCTGGAAGATTCGAATCTTCCTCTTTCTCTCCCGGGAGATTCGACTCGCCGTGATGTTTGCCACGGCGCCCGAGGTGAACGTCACGCGTGCATTGGCGATGTCGAGCATCGGCGTCAGGACAGGAACGCCAACGGCGGCGATATCCCGCGCTTCGGAGCCGACGAGGGTCAGCAGCAGGTCGATGTCGTGGATCATGAGATCCAGTACTACCGCCACGTCCGATCCGCGCGGGCTGAATGGTGCCAGCCGCTCACTGTCGATGAACCGCGGTCTCTTGACGTGAGGAAGCGCTGCGCGAACCGCCCGATTGAACCGCTCGATGTGCCCGATCTGAATCATGACGCCTTTTTGCCGGGCGAGCTCCAGCAGTTGGTCCGCTTCCTCGAGTGTCGTGGTAATGGGCTTCTCGATGAAGACGTGCTTGCCGCGCTCGATCGCCGCGTTCGCCACTGAATAGTGGGCCGATGTGGGGACGACGATCACCACGGCGTCGGAGGCGTCCAACAGGTCTTCGAGCGTTGCGTGACTGCGCGCGCGCAGCTCTTTCTCGACCTCGGCTCGCCTGTCCGATCGCGTCTCGAAGAATCCGGTGAACTGCACTCCTCGGAGATCGCGCAGAATTCTTATGTGGTGAAATCCGAGGCTCCCCGCGCCGACGACCCCTACGCGCGGCATCTTCGTCAAATCACCACTCCGCGCTCGCTGGCCTCGACAAACTGGATCAGCTCCCTCACTTCCGGCAGCCCCTCGATCTCCTCCTGCGCTCGCTCTATCGCCTGCGTGACGTTGAGATCCGAGCGGAAAAGGAGCCGGTACGCGCGCTTGAGCTCTCTTATCGTCGATTCGTCCATTCCACTTCTTTGCAGACCGACTGTGTTCAGCCCGTAAAGCTTTACGGGATTGCCAACGGCCTTGAGGAATGGTGGAATGTCCTTTGACACCCGCGAGCACCCGCCGATAAAGCTCTGCCTGCCGATGCGGACGAACTGATGGACAGCGGACAGCCCCGAAACGATCGCCCTGTCTTCCACCGTAACGTGGCCAGCCAGCTGCGCAACGTTGGACAGAATGACGTTATCGCCGATGTGGCAGTCGTGAGCGAGGTGCACGTACGACATCAGAAGGCAGTTGCGGCCGACCGTGGTCTTGAAGGATTGCGACGTGCCGCGATTGATGGTGGTGTACTCACGAATCACAGTACCTTCGCCGATCTCAACAGTCGTCTCCTCGCCGGCGAATTTCAGATCCTGCGGCGGGCCGCCGAGAATGGTGCCCATCCCGACCTGCACGTTCGCGGACAGAGCGACGTTTCGCTCCAGCGTTGCCCGCGGCGCGATGATGCAGCCACTGGCCACCGTACAGTTGTCGCCGATGATCGCGTACGCGCCGACCTCGACATCCGAGGCGAGCTCCGCGCGCGACGACACCAGCGCGGTCGGGTGGATCCGCGCCGTCATCGGTCGCGCACCATTGCCGCCATGTCGGCTTCGGCCACCACCTCGCCATCAACTTTGCCGACGCCGCGCATCTTGCAGACCAGGCCGCGAATCTGGACGATCTCGAGCTCGAATATGATCTGATCTCCAGGCTTTACCGGCCGTCGGAACTTCACATTGTCCAGCGACATGAAGTAGACAACCTTGCTTTCCGGATCCCCGACCGATCCCATCAGAAGCATACCGCCCACCTGTGCCATCGCTTCGATTATCAGAACGCCCGGCATTATCGGGTGCCCTGGAAAGTGACCCTGAAAGAACGGCTCGTTGATGGTGACGTTCTTCAGGCCCACTATCCGCTTCTTCTCCTCGATCTCCAGAATCCGATCCACGAGCAGGAACGGATAACGGTGAGGCAGCACCTTCATGATGTCTTCTATTGTGCTCATTCCCTTCTCCTTTCGACCGGCCTTAACCATCTCACGCACCAGTGTCACCGTTCCGCGGTGACTCGGCTTTACCGCGACGATTCGGGCACGAACCCGAGCGCCCGCGAGCGCCAGATCGCCGATACAGTCCATCGCTTTGTGACGCACGAACTCGTCGTTCCAGCGCAGCGCTCCGCTCAGGATATCGCTCTCATCGAGAACAACGGCATTGTCGAGAGAGGCACCCTTGATCAAGCCCTTCGAGCGAAGCGAGTCGACTTCGTGAACGAAGCCAAAAGTCCGCGCCCGGGAAAGCTCGTTGGCAAACGACTCTTCCGTGACGATAAACCTGCGTGACTGCTTCCCGATCAACGGATGCGGGAATTCGATCGTTACGTCGAGCTCCAGCTTTGAGGAGGGATACGCCTCATATACGGAAGCGCCATCGATGATGCGCACCGGCTCGCTCAACTCCAAAAACTCCGGTTCCCCTTCCACCGCCGCAAGCCCCGCCTCCGACAGCGCCGTGAAGAATGGCGCCGCACTGCCGTCGAGTATCGGAGGTTCGGGCCCGTCCATGTCGATCGTCAGATCATCGATTCCCAATCCCGTCACCGCGGCCAGCACATGCTCGACGGTGTGAACCGAATGATCGCCCCTGCCGAGCTGGGTCCGGCGTTCGCTTCCGCTGACCTCGTTGACGTGGGCACGAATCAACGGCGAACCCTTGCAATCGGTTCGCCTGAACACGATTCCCTGTTTCTTCGCCGCGGGCTGAAAAGTGATTCTGCACTGGACACCCAGATGCAGCCCGATCCCCTCCAGCATAGCTGGACGGGCCAGTGTATTCCGGCTCACCGTGGACTTGGTTCTGCGAGCAATTTCTCCAGACGCCGCATCATCCCGGCCAATTTAAACAGTGCGGCCGATGCGCGAAGAGAATCACGGTGCGGTCGGGCCGGATAGCCGGACCACGTCTCACCCGCCGGAATGTCTCCGAAAACACCTGCCTGCGCCGCTACCCGGGCTCCCGCGCCGATCGAAAGATGGCCGCCGATGCCAGCCTGACCCGCGAGGATCACTCCGTCGCCGATGGTTGACGAGCCGGCGATGCCGACCTGGGCCATCAAGAGGCATTTCTGGCCAATGCGGACGTTGTGGGCTACGTGCACGAGGTTGTCGATCTTCGTGCCGCTGCCGATCACTGTGTCGTCGATGCTGCCGCGATCGATGGTGGTGTTCGCGCCGATTTCCACGTCGTCACCAATGATGCAGCGCCCCACGTGCGGAATTTTCTGGTGAGCCCCATCCCGGAAGACGTAGCCGAAGCCATCGCATCCGATGCGCGTCCCTGAATGCACGATCGTCCGCGCGCCGAGCGTCGTCCCGGAGTAGATCGTGACCGAGGGCCACAACCGGGCGCCTACGCCAAGCGATACGCCATCGCCAACCACGCAGTGCGACCCGATCACGACATCATCGCCGATGCTGGCGCCGGCGCCGATTACGGCGTAGTCGCCGATAGCCGCGCGCCTGCCGATCTCCGTTCCCCTGCCCAGCCGCGCCGTCGGCGCGACTCCTGGCGCTGGAAGTTGCGTCGGATAGAGCCGCGGCAGCAGTCCGAGCAATTTTTCGAAAGGCTTTTCGACGACGATTCGCGCCTGAGGCGCGCCGGGAGCGTGCCGAAACTCGGGATCGACCAGCACCACGCCGGCTCTTGTCGTCGCCATCATCGGCGTGTACTTCCCGCTTGAGAGGATACTCAGATCGTTCGCTTCGGCGCGATCCAGCGGTGCCACTCCGCTGACCTCTGCGCCGCCATCACCGATCAACTCTCCCGAAATAAGTGCCGCAATAGCCTCAGCGGTGATAGTGCTAGCACCATCACCGCTGATCGAAAGGACGGAATCGGTTTGTCCGATCACTGCTTCGGCCGAGTCACTCCCGCAGGCTTGGGAACCGTAGTGCTGGTGACCGGCGCCGGACCCTGCGCCTTCAGGCGGGAAAGCACGCGATCAGTGAGATCGAGCTTCTTGTCGGCCGCCACAACCACGCTCACCTGCGCGCCTACGTCGAGAATCACAGCGTAGCCATCCTCGGCACGGATCGTCTCGATCACCGCCTGAACCTTCTCCATGATCGGCTTCACGAGCTGCGCCTGGCGCGCCTGCATCGTGGAATCCAGACCACGGGCGCGCCCCTGGTATTCGATCTCGCGCTGGCCGATCGTCGTGCGACGGCTCTGGCGGGTGGCGCTGTCCAGCTTCGGCGCGTCGCGGTCGAACGCCGCCATCATCGTCTTGAGGGAGTCGTCCATGCGTTGGATCTGCTGGCGATAGACTCCGACCTCTCTGTCGAACTGCGCCTCGGCCTCGGCCCGACCCGGCGCCTGCTGCAGGATAACAGCCGAGTTTATGTAACCGATCTTGGTCGGCATGGGCGAGGTCGATCCCTGCGCTCCCGCTATCCCGACGAACATCAGCGACGTTGTCAGTGCGATGGAGGTCGCACGGAAAATCACTCGCATTCATTTACTCCAGTGTTAGAAGAATTGTCCGAGTTTGAAGTGGAGCTTCCAGCCCGGTGCCGGCCGCCCCGCTCTATCAATTTTGTCAAACCCATACCCGATGTCTACGCCCAAAGGTCCCAATGGGCTTATGGTGCTGACTCCGAATCCGAAACTTCTGAACAAACGAGTCGGGTCGAATTCGCGCGGCTTTTGCCAGTTGTTGCCGCCTTCGAAGAAGGTGTTCATATACAGCGACTGGTTTACTCTCAGTCCAAGCTCACCGGTGCCGACAAAGAACGCGTTGCCGAAAGAGGAAACGCTGGCCTGGGTGTCGCTGGCGTTCGGATTGTAGCCGCTAGGCGTGATTGAAAACTCGTCGTAACCTCTGAGCGGCTCTCCGTACTGGGTGCCTCCCACGGAGAACGCCTGGGAGTAGAAGAAGGGGCCGGTGCTTCCGAATACGGCGCCAGCCCGCGCCGAGAGCCCGACGACGAACATCATCGGCTCACCGCCGAGGATATTGCCCCCAACGCGGCCGATCGGAGAGTATGAGCGGAACTCCGTCGTGTACCGCTGGAACGCGGCCGTCCCACCGAGTGGCCCGCCGTTGAACTGAGCGTTTAAGGTCTGCAGTCCTCCGTCCGCCGCGAACGGCAGGCCGGTGCGCGTGTCGTGCGTCGCCGTAAACCCAAGCGTTGATCGGAAGCAATCCTTGCATCCGTTGGGTACAGTGCCAAGCAGACCGTCATTTGCGTAACGAACCTTCTCTCCGCCGTAGGACACGAAGAGACGCGTGTAGATCGATTGTGGCACCGGGAAGCCGAGCTGAATCTGGCCTCCGGTTCTGAGTGCGGCGCCAAGCTCCGCAACCTGGAAGCGGGCCTTGCTATGATAGGCGGTGAAGCTTCCCGATATGCGGGACTGCCGGATGTTGGGATCGCTGTACGTGGCGGTGAAGTCATTGATGTAGCGGCCGAACTGCCACTGGAGCTGTGCCCGCTTGCATCGGCCCAGCAGATTGGGCTGATCGAGACCGATGAAGCCTCCAAGCCCCGTTCCCTGACCCATGGAAGCGCCGAAGTTGATGTTGCCGGTGCGCTTCTCTTTGACGTTGAAGACGATGTCCACGTCGCCCTGATCGCCGCTGGGGCGCGTCTCCGGCGCCGCCATCGGCGTCTCGAAGAAATTCAGGTTTCCGATGTTCTGATAGCTTCTGATCAGATAGTTGCGATTGAAGACCTGTCCCGGCGCCAGAACGATCTGCTCGCGAATGCACGACTCGTGGGTGTAATCGTTGCCGGCGATCTCGATGCGATTGACGATGGCCGGCGATCTTTCATCTATCTCCCAGCGCAGGTTCACAGTGCGCACTGGCCCCGTACCCGGAACTCGTTCCGTGACCGGCCGGATGTTCGCGTAGATGTAGCCTTCGTCATTATATGCTTCCATCAGCTTCTGCTGCGCGTCGGCCCATCTGCCCTCGTCGAAGGTGTTGGGCGGATTGACGTAGCTGCGACGGATGACGTGGGTCGCCTTCTGTACGACGGTCGTCTGGTTGTTTTCGCCGAAGGGAAAGAAGGCCTTGATCTGCTCGGACGAGAAGCGCCGGTTCCCGAGCACCTCGAAGTTGCCGACCTGGTAGCGCGGTCCTTCGCTGACCGTGATGTCGATCAGCCCTTTCCCCCGGGCGCGGTCGACGATGAGTGTATCCTTGAGGATTCTGAAATCGATGTAGCCGCGGCTCGCATACAGCTGGGGGATCTTCTCGCTCAGATCCTGCGCGTACTTGGCATCATCCAGCTCGCCGCTGTGCGTGAACAGGAAGCCTTCCGGCTTGGTGTCCATCGCGGCGACAATGTCGTCGTCCGGGACGTGCTGGTTGCCATTGATACGGACTCCTGAAATGGCGAGCCGGCGGCCTTCGTCGATGGTGAAGTTGATGGAGAGGTTGCCGTTGGTGATCGTGGATTCGGCCTTCACGCTGGCCAGGTAGTAGCCCTTGCTCTCGTATAGCGAATCGACGCTGGCGATAGCCTTGGCGATCTTGCCCGGGTCGACCGGACTGCCGGTGGCGAAGGCGAGTTTCTCCTTGACGTCCTTGGGGGCGACCCGAATGGCGCCAATAATCTTGTAATCGGTGAGCGTTGGACGCTCCTTCACCTGGATCACCAGCGTCGCCTTGCCACCGGGGACAACACGGCAGACGATTTGCACATCCTCGAACTGGCCCGTCGCGTAGAGCGCCTTGATCGCCGACTGGATGTTCTGGACGCTGAGCGTCGTTCCCGTCGTCAGCGTGCTGTTGCCGCGAACGGTCGCGCTGTCGAGGCGGGAATTACCCGCTACGATTATGGATTCAGGCGTCGAGCAGGCTCCCGGCGTGGCTTCTTGCGCATACGACGAAGCCGCGCTGGCCGCTATGAGCGCCAGTGCAATTGAAACAATTTTCCGCATCACACAAATATACACTAATGGGTTTGCCGGAGGTCCCTGCGGAGCGCGAGCACACTGATTAGACAACGGGGCCGCTGGAGAGTTTCCTCCAGCGGCCCCGTTGGGTTTCGTGGCTCCTTCGCTTACGCCTTGGGCGTACCGCTCAGAACGCGGAACTCGAGCTTCAAGCCATCCGGCGCGAGGTCGACTTCGATCTCGTCACCCTTGGCGAACTCGGCCAGCAGGATCTTCTCGGAGAGAGGATCCTCGATGTACTTCTGGATCGCCCGCTTCAGAGGGCGTGCTCCGAACTTCTCGTCGTAGCCGTTCTTCACCAGGAAGGCAGACGCGGCGTCGGTGAGCTTCAGAGTCAGCTCCTCGTCGCCCAGTCTCTTCTGAACATCCTTCAGCAGGATACCGACGATGTCGCCAATGTTCTCCTGCGACAGCGGGTGGAACACGATCACGTCGTCGAGCCTGTTCAGGAATTCCGGGTTGAAGGTGTGCTGCATCTCTTCCTTCACCTTTTCGGCGATTCTCTCGAAGTTCGACTTTTGATCAGGCGCGTGGAAGCCGAGTCCACGACCCTTGGTGATGTCCCGTGCTCCGACGTTCGACGTCATGATGACAACGGTGTTCTTGAAGTCGATCACGCGGCCGTAGTTGTCGGTCAGGTGTCCCTCATCCAGCACCTGCAGCAGGATATTGAAGACGTCCGGGTGCGCCTTCTCGATTTCGTCGAGCAGGACGACGCTGTACGGCTTGCGGCGGACGGCCTTGGTGAGCGTTCCCGAATCTTCGTAGCCGACGTAGCCCGGAGGGGCGCCGATCAGGCGGGACACCGAGAACTTCTCCATGTACTCGCTCATGTCGACGCGAATCAGCGCGGCCGGATCAGCGAACAGGAACTTCGCCAGCGCCCGCGCGACCTCTGTCTTTCCGACACCGGTGGGGCCGGAGAATATGAACGAGCCGATCGGACGATTGGGATCCTTGAGCCCGGCCCTGCTGCGCCGGATCGAGCGAGCCAGCGCCTTGATCGCCTCTTCCTGGGCAACCACTGACGCGTGCAGCTCCTCTTCCATCCGAAGCAGTCTGGCGGTCTCCGCTTCCTGGAGACGCATCACCGGAATGCCGGTCCAGCGACTGACGATGAAGGAGACTTCCTCCTCACCCAGCACCGGACGGTGCGACTGGCGGTGTTTCTCCCACTCTTCCTGCTTGCGACGGATGTCACCCTGCAGCTCGCGCTCACGATCGCGCAGCGACGCCGCGCGCTCGAAGTTCTGGTCGCGGACCGCTTGCTCCTTGTCCACGTTCACCGCATCGAGCTGACCCTTCAGCTCGGCGACGGCCGGCGGAGGCGACTGCGTCGCCAGACGCGCTCTGGCGCCGGCTTCGTCGATGACGTCGATCGCCTTGTCGGGCAGGAAGCGGTCGGTGATGTAGCGCTCCGACATCTTCGCCGCGGCGAGCAGGGTCGCATCCGGAATCGTGACTTTATGGTGCTCTTCGTACTTCTTGCGCAGACCTTTGAGAATCTCTACGGTTTCCTCCACCGAAGGTGGCTCGACGATTACGGTCTGGAAGCGACGCTCGAGAGCGCCGTCCTTCTCGATGTACTTGCGGTACTCGTTGAGGGTCGACGCACCGACGCACTGTAGCTCGCCGCGCGCCAGGGCCGGCTTGAGCATGTTGCTGGCGTCGATGGCGCCTTCAGCGGCACCAGCGCCGACCAGCGTGTGCAGCTCGTCGATGAAGAGAATGATGTTCTTGTTCTGGGCGATCTCGTTCATGACCGCCTTGAGGCGCTCCTCGAACTGACCGCGATACTTGGTGCCCGCGATTACCGCCGCCATGTCCAGCGACAGCACCCGATTGTCGCGCAGAGAATCGGGGCACTCGCCATTGGCGATCAGCTGTGCAAGTCCCTCGACGATGGCCGTCTTGCCGACGCCAGGCTCGCCGATGAGGACCGGATTGTTTTTCTTGCGGCGGGTCAGAATCTCCATCACGCGCTCGATTTCCTTGCCGCGTCCGATGGTCGGATCGAGCTGGTTATCGGCAGCGAGTTGGGTCAGATCCCTGCAGAAATGGTCGAGCGCCGGGGTCTTGGATTTCTTCTCGCCCTTACCGGTCTGTGGCTGCGGCTGGCCGGGCGCTCCAGGAGCGGCGGCCGGGGTGCCACCCTGCGGCATCTCGGTGCCCAGCAGACGCAGCGTCTCCGCCTTGGCGGCGTCCAGGTTCACGCCGGCGTCGGTCAGGACCTGGGCGGCGATTCCCTTCTCTTCGCGCAGCAGACCGAGCAGCAGGTGCTCGGTGCCGACGTAGCCGTGACTCAGGTCGCGAGCCTCGCCCATGGCGAGCTCGAGGACCTTCTTCGCGCGCGACGTATACGGGAGATCAGGACCAGTCGCGGCTGCGGCTTTCCCTTTCTTTACCGTCTCCTCGATCTTCTGCTGAATCTCGTCGAGGTCGACGCTGAGGTTTTGGAGGACTGCTGCGGCGACGCCTTCGCCCTCGCGGATTAGTCCGAGCAGTATGTGCTCGGTGCCGACGTATTCGTGATGGAGTCTTGCCGCCTCCTCACGAGCCATGGCGAGAACCTTTCGTACTCGCTCTGTGAAGTTGTACCCGTTCATCTCTGCAATCCTCAGTGCGGGAGCTAGTTCCTTCGCGTGCGTGACAGTGTGTCTCACACTGCGGCGCGCGTGATTACCCGCTACCCCTTACTAAGCCTCTGTAGAAAGCGTCTCCCGCACGTATCGAGCGCGTGCGACGTTCGCTTCGCTTTCTGTCAGCGCTCGTCCCTCGGTATGTCCGAGGTGCGCCAACTGACTAAAAATCAGGAGCTTGTTGAGAGTATATACACTGAGACCGCTTATCAGTTTCAAACCGACAGCCAGTCGCACGCCGCTCAAATAATTCATCGCTTCTTCGAAGCTCAAGCTGCGTGCATATCGCAGCGTGCCAAAGGCACGCCAGAGCTTGTCTTCTATAATATAACCCGCATCACGCAACAGGACTCGTCGCGCCTCTTCTTCGCGCTCTATTACATGTCTTACGACGCGCACGAGGTAATCAAGTAACTCGCCTTCCGATCTTCCGAGCGTGGTCTGATTCGAGATCTGGAAGAAGTTCCCCACGACCTCGCTTCCTTCCCCGTACATACCGCGGTAGGTGAGACCGACTTGCTGGAGGCCGGCCAGTACCTTTCCGATCTCCTTCGTCAGGACCAGACCGGGAAGATGTATAAGGACCGACGCTCTCAGCCCGGTTCCGACGTTGGTCGGACAGGCAGTGAGATAGCCGAATTCGTTGTGGAATGCGTACGGCACCTTGTTCCCGAGCTCCGAGTCCAGGCGCTCGATGACTCCGAACGCGTCCGCGACGTGGAATCCCGAGTGGAGCGCCTGCAGACGCAGATGGTCCTCTTCGTTGACCATGATCCCGACACCGCGCGATAAGTAAACCGCGGCACCAGTTCGCACGGGTTGGTCGTTCAGTCCCGCCAGCTCCTTGCTGACGAGATGACGCTCGTGCAGGAGCAGTCTGTCTTCCGGCGGCAACTCATCCACCCGGACCAGGACGCCGTCTTCGATCGACCGCAGACTTGCGAACGCCTCGCGTACCTGCGTGAGAATTCGAAGGCGCTCGCCGTCGCGCGCCCTCGGCGTGAACGCGTAGCCTTCCAGGTTTCGCGCGAGGCGGATTCTCGTGGAGATGACGATGTCGGAGTGCTCGCCCGATGCGTCGAGCCAGCTGGCACCGCCGTCCGGAAGCAGCGAGAGGTCGAGCACTACTCGATTCCCCGCAGCTTGTCGCGAATGTCGGCGGCCAGCTCGAACTGCTCGGTCTCGATCGCCCTCTTGAGACGGTCGCGAAGCTCCGTCGCGCTCGACACGTGTGGCAGCTCCGTCGGCAGTGGCGCCACGTAGCGGCGTCCGATATGCCGAGAGTTTCCGTGAACTCTCCGCAGCAGATCACGC
>DASYIM010000034.1:0-1858 GCA_035997625.1 Gemmatimonadaceae bacterium | reverse complement strand
CGGTCGCGTCCATCTGAACGCGAGCCTCGCAACGTACGCGATACGCGCCGGACCAACGCTGATAGTCACCTGTCCGCCTCAAACCCCGCCCGGATCGTCCTGCGGCGGCGGCTCTTCCCTTCCCCCGCTCGACGGACCTTGCAGCATTGGCTCGGGTTCAACACTCGGCGCGTCGCTCAGCTGCGCTGCGCCCGCACCAGTCATCATCACCCAGGCTCGGCCGGGGGAAATTGAAACCCACAATCACTGGCTTCTCGGAATGGGCGTCGACAAGGCGCTGCCGTTGTCCTCGACGCTACTCCTGGCGGACTTTTTCGCCGAGAAGTTTGAGGGGATCAACCGGAAGACCGACATGACCGCGGAAGTTGGCGCGCGTCACCAGCTCAGGCCGCAGGTCGTGATCAACGGAGCGCTCGGCCGGCATTTCAGAGGCGCGGGGTTCTCCACGTTCATTACCCTCGGCATGACGCTCAGTCACGCTCTTCAGTTCTAGGCGACCCGTGAGATCCCGAGTCCGTCTGAAGATCCTGGTCACGAGGCGAAACTCGCCCGTCCTCGCGATATCAATCCTCATCGCCATGATCGGCTGCGCGCGAGGATCGACGTCACCCGGCCCGGCCGCGTATTACGATCAGGCCTATTTGGCGGCTTCCCACAACTGGGCCTTCCGCAAAGATTTCCCACGCGTTGACGCACTGTTCAACGCCTTTGATTACGGGCACGCAAAACTGTACGAGACGCTCTGGCGCGAACCTGGCGCCACGAACGAAGTGCTCGACCACCGGGAGTTCGATTTTATCACCCGCGACTTGCTGCGACATCCACCCGGCGTTCCGCTGGATGAAGGAGCCATCGCGCCGGAGTGGGAGAAGCTCGCCCCGGAAGTTGCGGCGATGTTCGACTGGGCCCACATGCTTCACCGGCAGCTTTACGATGTCTGGACCGACGATCGCATTCCCCCCGCGGCAAAGGACACGAGGGTATCCGCCGTGCTGGCCTACTACAATTCCCGCCGCAGCCTCGCGTTCAGCTCGCTGCCAAAGAACATGAATCTGATGGAGGGCCAGTCATACTCTCTGGCCTTCCGAAAGCGTTACCCCAAGTACAACGGCTTGATCTGGTCATACCACTGGCTGCAGATGGCGGTGTACGAGGCGCTGATGGCACCCGGCGACGCACAGCAGCGAAAGGAGAACGTGACAGCGGTGGTCGCCAGATTCTGGGCGCTTCTCGACAGCGCGCCGGGGACGTTGCCGACAGTGATGCCGCAAGCGCCGGAAATCGCGCCTGCGTTCTCGAGTCGGTATCCGGAGGCCGCGATTATCTTCGACAACCTCCACTCGCTGCACGACGTCGTCTCTGACATCCTGGCGGACCAGAACATCTCACGCCACGAGAAACGGCAAAAGATACTGGAGGCCGCCGCGAGTTACCGTGATGACAAGTCGTCGATCATCAGCATGGACGAGTGGAAAGCCATGGCACGGGCGATGGGTCTCGCCAACATGGGCGGACCCCCTCCGATTGCCGCCGCGCCGGGCCGCTGAGCCTATCCGTCACGACGACTCATCCCCATTACACGGCGAGACGCTACGTCTGCCGAACAGACTTGAAGACGCCAACGATCGCCAACATCACCCCCGAGGCGACGACGATTGCAGCACCCGTTGGCAGATCCATCTTGTAGGAAGCCCACAATCCGAGGAGACTGGCCGCAGCTGCGACGACCCAGCCGATCGCAAGCCGCTTCATCCAATCGACGGCCAGAATGGTTCCACAAACGGCCGGCACGATCAGATACGAGAATGTGAGCAGCACGCCACCAAGCCTCACGAAGCTCACTACGACGAGGGCAAAC
>DASYIM010000033.1:0-4665 GCA_035997625.1 Gemmatimonadaceae bacterium | reverse complement strand
ACGAGGCGCGCAAGAATCTTCCCGAGCTGCCGGAGGCGAGAAGGCTTCGTCTCACCGCCGAGTACGTGATCTCTGCTGGCGATGCCGACCAGCTCATGGCCACGCCCGCGCTCGCCGACTACTTCGAGGCGGTTGCCCGCGTATCCGGCGACGGAAAAGTCGCCTGCAACTGGGTCATGGGCGAAGTCATGGCCGCGTTACGCGCCTCTGGTCAGGACATCGGCCTGTTCCGCGTTCGCCCAGCTGACCTCGCCCAACTATTGAATCTCGTCCGCGACGGCGCGGTAAGTCACACGGCAGCGAAGAGGGTTTTTTCGGGAATGCTCGAGAGCGGGAAGACGGCGGCGCAGGTCGCTGCCGACGAGGGACTGACTCAGGTGGGCGATGAGGGCGCGATTGCCACCTGGGTCGAAGAAGTTCTCGTCGAGCATCCCGAGGAAGCGAAGCGTTATCTCTCCGGGGAGAAGAAGCTACAGGGCGTGCTGGTCGGTTTCGTGATGAAGAAGTCGAAAGGCCGTGCCGATCCGAAGAGGGTGAATCAGTTGCTTTCGTCGCGCGGCGGATAAAGAGGCTCGGGCAACCCCCTCGCAAAGACGAGCCCCGAGCGGGGCATCCCGAAATGATGCTGCGCCTGTTCCAGCACGTGCTCCTCGCCGCCGCGACGTAACGCCGCTCTTCTCACCTTCTTCGCCTCGCGGAGGGCGACGGTGCCGGCGGGGTCGAGCTTGAACGTCTCGGCGCGGTCCATTCGACCCAGCAGATCAACGATGTAATCGAATGCGCGTCCCATGTAGTCGCTGACTTCGCTCTCGGCGAGATCCCAGCGACTCTTCTCCTCGACGAGATGAAAGATCCGCTGCCATGATTCGGTGTCGGCGACGTACACCATCCCGCGAAAAATCCGGCGGTTGGTCGGTGTGCTGAAGATGGTGGGGCTGAGTATGCGATCGAGGTGCTCATCGCTGTGCGAATGGTCGCGCAGTATCAACTGCTTGGCGGTGCGGCTGAATCGCTCACCGATGTGCATGTCGAACCTGCTTTCCCAATAGCTATGGCCGAGCGCGGCGGTGGACGATGTGATCGTCAGCTGGTGCGGCACGAAGTAGTTGTGGGCGACTGAATCGGCGGCCAGATGCGCGAGGTAGCCGAGCGCAAAGGCGCGGAGTGGTTCCGACTCAGCGTTGTCGTGGATCTCGAAGCCGACGTTCCACGAGTGGCAGTGGCGTCCCGCCGCCGCGTACTTCTTGGCGATACTCGTATCGGCGGCGATCGAGCCGTACAGGAAATCGTAGGGGAAAGCGGACAAAAGCTCCGCGATGCTGGAGGGAAGCAGCGCCAGCGAGCGCATCACCGCTTCTCCGAGGAAGATGTGCGTCCCCGGAGTCCAGGCATGGGCAACCGACGGCGTCAGCATGAGCAGCAGCACGGCTGCTGCGATCACGCTGGCCACGGAGACTCCGCGCGATGAAGCGCGCGGCATTCCGCGCGCCCTAGATGCCGACGCGCTTACGCTGCCGGCGTACTGCTTTGCGTAGATCGTCGAGCTCGTCCTTCACCACGTCGTTGATGGCCTCGCGGGCGGTGTCCACGTAGTCTCTCACCTGATCGACCATGTCGTCGACGGGGATTCTGTCGACCAGCTCACTGCCGCGATCCACCGCGGTTCTGAAACCGCGCTTGGCGCGCGGCCCGGCCCAGCGGGCGCCTTCCATGGCGCGGTCTCCGGCCCAGCGGGCGCCTTCCATCCCACGGCCACCGGCCCACTTCGCGCCCTCGAATCCAGCCAGCCCAGCCAGCGCCGCTCCACGACCGGCGTACCGGACCAATGGGCCCACTGGCCGGCGTCCGGATGGCCCGCGCCTGAGAAGCAGCGTTACCCCGGCCCCCACGGCGGCGCCAATCAATGCTGCGGTCAGCAGGTCGTATTGCTGCTCACGGTCCTCGTCCAGTTCCATCTCTGGGTCGGACGCGCGGGCGCGGTTTTTCCCAACCGTCGGCTCGGTCTTCGTCGTAGTCCCCATCGGTCCAATCCTCCTCGTCAAAAGCCTGATTGATTCCCGTTCTCACGCCGCGAACGGTGGATGCGGTCGTCACGAAAACAGATTCCGCCTCCTCCTGAACCACTTCCAGCAGCGCGTTCAGCTGGTGGATTCTGTCCTCAGCTGCCGCCACGGCCTGCTGCAACCGCTGGTTCACCGCGGCCACCGTCTGACTCACCTGCTGCACGTCGACGCGGATCGCTGTCGAGATATAATCGACGTTGTCCGCGATCGCGCTGGCGTGGCGCATAAGCGGATTCACGTCGCCGTAGATCTTGTCCAGCATGTCGCTGACTTTCTTGTAGCTTTTCCGAAAATTCCACGCCGCCGGTATCAGCGCTGCCGACAGCACGATGATGGTGATGGTCATGATCGCGCTCGCCGCGCCCGTCACCCTCTCGAACCATCCCGTTTCCGGCGAGATCACTTTCGTATAGAGCGTGTCCGGAAGTGCGCGAGCAACCTGCAGCAGCAGCTCCGTACCGCTACCGATCCATCCCGTCATGTGCGTGAAGTGTGCAAGGGAGAGGCCATTTTGCGGGGACATTCAGCGAACGGTACAAAGAGTGCTCACTGCGATATATTTTCGCAACACGCATTCACAACTGACCGTACTCAACATGCCAGCAGTTCAGTTCGTCGTCGAGGGTGGAAGGACCCTCAACGGATCTATTCGTCCCTCTGGAAACAAGAACGCGGCGCTGCCAATAGTTGCCGCCGCGCTGCTCTCCCCGAATCCTGTTCACCTGCGGAACGTCCCACGCATCCGCGACATCGAGACCCTCGTCGAGCTCATTCGCTCCGTCGGTGCGTCGATGGAGTGGGTGGGACGAAATGAGCTGGATGTTCACGCCAGGGATCTCCGTCCGGCCGATCTGAATCCCACGCTCTGCGCCAAGATCAGGGCGTCTATCCTCCTCGCCGCTCCGCTGCTCGCCCGCTGCGGTCAGGTGACCCTGCCCCCGCCCGGCGGAGACGTGATCGGACGCCGGCGACTGGACACCCATTTCCTCGCACTCGAGCAGCTCGGTGCCAGTTTCACTCACGGGAAGATGATCGAGATGCGGGTCGCCGGCTTCAAAGGCGCGGATGTTTTTCTCGACGAGCCCAGCGTCACCGCCACGGAAAACGCCCTCGTCGCGGCATCGGCGGCGAAAGGAACGACCGTATTACGGAACGCGGCGAGCGAGCCGCACGTCCAGGATCTGGCCAGTTTCCTGATCACGCTCGGCGCCGAGATAGAAGGTGTGGGTACCAATACCATGACCATCCACGGCGGAAAAGCGCTGGGGACAAAGGAGGTCACCCATACCATCGGTCCCGACCACATCGAGGTCGGGTCGTTCATCGGTTTGGCCGCGGTTACGAAATCGGAGCTGAGAATCGAGAACGCGGGTATTGAGCACCTCCGCTCTACCCGCATGGGTTTTTCCCGGCTCGGCATCGAGTGCGAGGTAGATGGTGCGGATCTGATCGTCCCCGCCAAGCAGTCGCGCCAGATCCAGGCTGATATGGGCGGCCATGTGCCGAAGCTCGAGGATCAGCCCTGGCCCGCATTCCCGGCTGATACCATGTCGATTGCCATTGTCACCGCAACTCAGTGCGAAGGCCTCATCCTCATGCACGAGAAGATGTTCGAGTCGCGAATGTTCTTCGTCGACAAGCTCTCGACCATGGGCGCCCGGATAGTGCTGTGCGATCCACATCGGGCCCTCGTCCACGGACCGTCCCGGCTTCGCGGAGCGTTTCTCGAATCGCCGGACATTCGCGCGGGAATGGCTCTGCTCCTCGCCGCACTTTGCGCCGATGGCACCAGTTTCATCAATAACGTCGGCCAGATCGAGCGCGGCTACGAGCGCATCGACGAGCGCCTCAACAAGCTGGGCGCATCCATCACTCGCGTTGACGATCGCCGGCAGTAGCGTCTCCGAAGTTCCCAAGGAGGTCATTCCGGACTTCGAAGGCTGGGGGATTCGCGCGTTCACCACGACCAGGGATGCCGGATCGTTCAGCCTTTCCGGAACCGATCCCGTCAATGAAGTGATGGGCAGGTGGACGGCGGTCCAGCGCGAGTTGTCCGAAACCGCCAGGCGCCTTGCTACGATCAGGCAGATCCACGGGACCCGGGTGCTCGTGCACACCGGCGGTTGGGAAGGATTTCTGCGTGGCGAGGAGGCCGACGGGCACATCGCCTCGGAGAAGGGAATCGCCCTCGCCATCGGGGTCGCCGATTGCGTCCCGGTCTTTATCGCTCACCCCTCAGGCATCGTCGCCCTCCTTCATTCAGGATGGAGAGGGACGGCCGCTCACATCACGACCGAGGCGATCGCCGCGCTGGCGCGTTACGGATTACCTCCGGACGAGCTCGCGATCCATCTTGGCCCGGCGATCTGCGGCAGGTGCTACGAGGTCAGCGCTGACGTTCGAGAACAATTGACCGGCCAACCAGTGACTCGACCGGGGCACGTCGACCTTCGCTCCCTCATTGCCGAGCACGCGACCGAGACTGGTGTTCAAAAGATCACCGTCAGCATGTCGTGCACGAAGTGCGACAACGATCGGTTTTTTTCGCACCGGGCGGGCGATAAGGGCAGGCAGATCGGAGTGATCGCGGCGCAGGCGTGAC
>DASYIM010000032.1:0-12806 GCA_035997625.1 Gemmatimonadaceae bacterium | reverse complement strand
TCAAGACGGATTGGGAGATGCACTGGGTTGAGGGCGCGGATCACAGCTTCCACGTCTCGAAATCCTCGGGGACTACGGATGGTGAGGTGCTCGAGGGGATCGCGAGTTTGGTCGAGGCCTGGGTCGAGAGAATCGACTGAGAACGGCAGGCCTCTGTCGGGAAGAAGATCGACAAAAAACGGCTAACCTGGTGGTCAAGAGGATCCATAAACGGCAAACCTGCCCAGCAGGTTTGCCGTCGCCGCCCTCGTGTAATTCGGAATCCAAGCGCTTGACAATCAATTCCGCAAGCTGTATTTAACGTGTAGGTTAATTAACCATACGGCTAAATACAACGTGAGCCCCGACCGCCTCTCCACAGTCCTGTCCGCCCTTGCCGACCCGACCAGGCGCGCCATCCTGGCGCAGCTCGCTGTCAGAGGGAACGTGCCCGTCAAGGAGCTCGCCAAGCCATTTCGCATGAGCTTGCCCGCAGTCTCGAAACACCTCGGAGTGCTGGAGAACGCCGGATTGATCTCTCGTGGGCGCGATGCGCAGTGGAGACCGGCGCGCCTGGAAGCGGCCCCGCTCCGAGAGGTTTCGGACTGGGTTGATCGGTACCGCAAGTTCTGGGAGGAGCGATTTGTGCGGCTCGACGACTACCTGGAGCAACTTCAAAAGAAGGAGAAGAGTAATGCCCGCAAAAAACGCAACCGCAGATAAGTCTCGTCGCGCCGGCAAAAGCTCGGACAAGGCGTCGCCCGCCCCGGCTCTGATCATCAAGAGAACCTTCAACGCACCGCGCGATCTGGTTTGGAAGGTCTGGTCGGATCCCGCGCACGCGAAAGAATGGTGGGGACCCAACGGCTTCACTTTGCCATTCGTGGAGATGGATCAGCGGCCGGGTGGAAAGTGGCGCGCCCAAATGCGCTCGCCCGACGGAAAGGACCTCTGGCAGCACGGTGTCTATCGCGAAATCGTCCCGCCCGAGAAAACCGTTTATACCTTCATCTGGGACGCGGAGCCGGAGAACGAAATGCTGGTCTCCGTGATTTTCAAAGCGAAGGGTGACAAAACCGAGATGACCTTTACCCAGGAAGGCTTCAAGTCGGCCGCCGATCGCGAGAGCCACCAGGATGGCTGGTCGCAGACCTTCGACCGCTTCGCCACTTACATCGAGCGAGTCAGGGGAGGGGCAGGCAAGAATGCTGGGCGATAACGACGCCGTCGCCACGGTCGCGGTGCGCGATCTGGCAAAGGCAAAAAAATTCTACGGCGAGATGCTTGGTCTCAGCGCGTTGCCGTCGAGCGAAGCAGAGGTGGCCAACTTCAAAGCTGGGAAGACGACTCTCCTCGTCTACCGATCGCAGTTCGCCGGGACGAACAAGGCCACCACCGTAACCTGGACGGTCGACGACGTCGAGTTCATCGCCCAAACGCTCAAGGGCAAAGGAGTCGTGTTCGAGCACTACGACATGCCCGGGATGACGTTAAAGGGTGATGTGCACGTCTCCGGCAGCATGAAGGCGGCGTGGCTCAAAGACCCGGATGGAAATATTCATGCGCTCGTTAGCAGGTAGTGGCGGAAAGAGTGTGGCGCGAGGACGGCACTACGTCTGAACGGCTACCCGCTAGCGGGTCGCCGTTGCGCTCAATTGCAGTCACCCTTTTCTGCCACTCGCCTATCCGAGGCCCACGGTAAGTAACGATCCCTCAACAACTTTCCCTCCCCAAAAAAAAATCCGGACTCCGTGTCGATTTCGGCTGGGACCGTTCGTCGCATGAGTAGAGCCCAGAGTGAGCCGGTCGGTCCGGAAAAAGCGGCTCCCAAACGCAAACAGAAGGAGACACTACAATGCGGTTCATGGTGATAGTGAAAGCCAACAAGGAAAGTGAATCGGGCGCGCTTCCCGATGCGAAGGCTCTCAGCGCAATGACGAAGTTCAACGAGGAGCTGGTGAAGGCGGGTGTGATGCTGGCCGGAGAGGGTCTGCAGGCGTCGTCCAAGGGCGTACGCGTGAAATTCGGTCCAGGCGACACGAAGACCGTTATCGATGGACCCTTCGCTGAAGCCAAGGAGCTGATCGCCGGCTTCTGGCTCTGGCAGTGCAAGTCGCGCGACGAAGCGATCGAGTGGCTGAAGCGCGCTCCATTCGGCGGCGGCGAAGAGGTCGAAATTCGTCAGGTCTTCGAGGCCGAGGATTTCGGCGCCAATCTCACGCCCGAGACGAGGGCCAGAGAAGAGCGCGTCGCACGCCAAGCCGCAGAAAACGCGGCCAGAGCATAGGAGATTCCATCAATGCGATTCATGACGATATACAAGCCGGGCGAGGAGTCGACCACTCCGCCGAGCCCTGAGCACATGGAAGCGATGGGCAAGTTCATCGAGGAGCTCGCAAAGTCGGGCGCGCTCCTCCAGACGGACGGCCTCGTGCACAGTGCGAAAGGCGCGCGTGTGAGTATGAACGCCGATGGCAGCTTCAAGGTCGTCGATGGACCATTCACCGAGGCGAAGGAGATCATCGGCGGTTACGCGATCGTCGATGTCAAATCCAAGTCCGAGGCGATCGAGCTCACCAAGAGATTCCTCAAGGTCGCCGGCGGCGGCGAGAGCGAGATCCGCGAGATGCATGACCAGGCGGCATACGACGCGCGCTCGGCGAGCCAGTTCGACAGAGCCGGGCAGTCGCGCTCCGCTGAAGCGACGCGGTAGTACGCAGTCGTGTCCGACGTCAACCGCGCGATCGATGCCGTCTGGAGAATCGAATCTCCGCGACTCATCGCGGGTCTCGCCCGGATCACGGGGGACGTCGGAATTGCGGAGGATCTCGCCCAGGACGCGCTCGTTGCCGCGCTCGAGCGGTGGCCACAGACAGGAGTGCCCGACAATCCAGGTGCCTGGCTCATGGCCACCGCCAAGCATCGAGCAATCGACATGCACAGGCGCAGCAAGCGCATCGAGCGGAAGCACGAAGAGATCGGGCACGAGCTTGATGCCCAGCGGGAGATGAGCGTGTCGGATCTCGACACCGCTCTCGATGACGACATCGGTGACGATCTGCTGAGGCTGATTTTTGCGGCGTGTCACCCGGTTCTCTCCACCGAAGCGAGGGTGGCAATGACGCTTCGTCTGCTCGGGGGTCTCACCACCGACGAGATCGCCCGGGCCTTCGTCGTTCCGGAAGCCACGGTTGCGCAAAGGATCGTCCGCGCCAAGAGGACCCTGTCCGAGGCGCGCGTTCCGTTCGAGGTGCCGCGCGGTGCCGATCGAAACGCGCGCCTGTCGTCGGTTCTTGGCGTCATCTATCTCGTTTTCAACGAGGGGTATTCCGCGACGGCGGGCGAGGACTGGACGCGCCCAGAGCTTTGCGAGGATGCGCTGCGGCTCGGACGAGTCCTCGCCGAGCTCGCTCCGGCCGAACCCGAAGTTCACGGGCTGGTGGCGTTGATGGAAATTCAGGCGTCGAGATTGCGCGCGCGCACGGGGCCCTCGGGCGAGGCGATTCTGCTGCTCGATCAGGATCGCGGGAAATGGGACAGGCTGCTTATTCGCCGCGGTCTCGCCGCGTTGGCGCGGGCAGAGCAATTGGGCGGTGCGCGCGGGCCGTATGCTTTGCAGGCGGCGATCGTGGCGTGTCACGCGCGGGCGCGCGCCGCGGACGAGACCGACTGGGAGCGAATCGTCGCGCTCTACGATGCGCTCGCTGAGCTTGCTCCCTCGCCGATCGTGGAGCTCAATCGGGCTGTCGCTGTCTCGATGGCCTACGGTCCGGCGATCGCTCTCGAGCTGGTGAATGAGCTGCGATCAGAGCCGGCGCTCAAATCCTACCACCTGTTGCCGAGTGTACGCGGCGATCTGCTGGAGAAACTCGGACGTCTCAGTGAAGCCAAATCGGAATTCGACCGCGCCGCTTCGCTGACGCGGAATGCACGCGAGCGGGATCTGCTGCTGGATCGGTCACGGAAGGCAGAGGCCGCCGCCAAGAACTGAGGATCAATGCATGTCAACGATTGCTGAACCCGTATCATCAAGAAGGCTGTGGGCCGGACGTATACTCAGCGGACTCGGCGTCTTGTTCATGACCTTCGACGGAACCATTCACCTGATGAAGATCCCGCCGGTCGTGGAGGGGTTTGCGAAGCTCGGCTATCCGGTGGACGTAGCCCGTCCTCTGGGTGCGATCGAGCTGATTTGTGTCGTACTGTATCTCATCCCGCGCACTTCGGTCCTCGGCGCCATCCTTCTCACAGGGTATCTGGGTGGCGCGATCGCGGCGCAGGTGAGAGTCGCCGCTCCGCTTTTCAGCACCATGCTGTTTCCGATCTACATCGCGCTGCTGTTGTGGGGTGGGCTATACTTGCGTGATGATCGAGTTCGCCGCCTGATCCCATTGCGAAGCTACTAATCGAAGAGGTGCGATGACGGGAACAAACGCTCGCGTGACGAAACTTGTTGCGGTCGTGCTGCTAACGCTTGCGGTCGGCGTTTCGGTATCGGACGCTCAGCAGACGACGAGCAGGTCGACGCGCCGCGGCGTCGGTGGCCGCTACGCGATGATAAACGGCCTCAAGACCTACTACGAGGTACGCGGCAGCGGCGGGGTTCCGCTGGTACTGATGCACGGGGCTTTTTCGAACATCGAGACAGATTTCTCCAAACTGATGCCGGCGCTGGCCAAGAACAGAATGGTCATCGCCATCGAGGCGCAGGGGCACGGTCACACGCCGGACAATGATTCATCGCTCACCTACGAGCGTCTTGCGGATAACACCGCCGAGCTGTTGCGCCAGCTGCGGGTCCAGAAAGCGGATTTCATGGGTTACAGCATGGGTGGCGCGACGGGACTCTACGTCGCGGTTCGTCATCCGGAGCTGGTTCGGAAGCTGATTTTCATCGGCGGCGCGTCCTACAAGCCCGATGGTTTCTACCCTGAGCTGATGAAAGGCGAAGAGAAAATGACGGCCAGGGATCTGGAGGGTACGCCCTGGCAAAAGGCGTACGCCCGCATTGCTCCGAACCCGCGCGATTGGCCGCAACTGGTCGAGAAAATCAAGCAGCTGGACCTGAACTGGCGTGGCCTCCGTGATGACGACCTGCGCGCGATCAAAGCGCCGGCCCTTCTCATCGTCGGCGACGCCGATGTTGTGCGACCAGAGCATGCAGTCGAGATGCTGCATCTGCTCGGCGGGGGAGTGCCGGGCGACATCGTCGGGCTTCCGCGCTCGCAGCTGGCGATCCTGCCGGGCACCACGCACGTCACGATCATCGGACGCACCGACTGGCTGTTGTCGATGGTCACTCCGTTCCTGAATTCGAAATGACTAATCCATCATCATGATCAGGCTCCATCATGTCGATCTTTGAAGGCTCACCGTCGCCGTGGACGGCGCGGATGCTCAGTATCCTGCGAATCGTGGCGGGGCTCGTTTTCTTCGTCACCGGTACCATGAAGCTGTTCGGCTTTCCTCCTTTTCCGACCAGCGGCCCCAACCTGCCCATGCCACCGATGTGGGAATTTCATCTGGCGGGAATCCTGGAAACGTATCTGGGAGCGGCTTTCACGTTGGGCTTTTTGACCCGTCCGATCTCGTTTCTGTTGGCCGGTGAGATGGCCGTTGCGTACTTTCAGATAAGCTTTCCTCTGTCCTTCTGGCCGACCGTGAACTGGGGCACGTCCGCCATTCTCTATTGTTTTCTCTTCCTGTACTTCATGTTCGCCGGTGCGGGTCCGTGGAGTGTCGACGCCATCATCGCCCGGCGGCGCGCGGTGACTCGAATTGGCTGATGCCACGGCGGCGACTGCAGCAGGTCCGATTGCCGCGGCCGAAAAGGGTGCCAAGCCGGGACGGAGGAAGTACGACCGCTCGATAATCGAGGGGCCGCTTCTCCCGGCGGTCTGGAAGCTGGCCTGGCCAACGATGCTTACCAACGTCGTCGGCGGATTGCAGGGAATGGTGGATCAGGCCCTTGTAGGTAACCTCATCGGCTACAAGGCCAACGCCGCCATCGGCGTCAGCTCCCAGATTTTTCTCATCGTCGTGATCTTCATCGCCTCCTTGTTCAGCGGGATGAGCGTGCTGGTGGCCCGATTCGCCGGTCAGGGCGACCACGAGCGAGTGGATCGCACGGTTTACCAGGCATTCATCACGGCGATCGGCATTTCTCTCTTCATCATGGCGCCGATCGGTTACTTCAGCGCGCCCGCGCTCCTCGATTTCGTGAACGCCGCGCCTGATGTGAAAGCGGAAGCCCTGCCGTTCCTGCGCATCATGTTCGTCTTCAGCAGCGGGATGCTCGTTTTCTTCATGCTCGGCGGTGCGCTGCGTTCGGCGGGCGATGCGCGGACGCCGATGATCCTCGGCATTTCGCTGACGGTGTTGAACGTCGTGTTCAACGTGATTCTCATTCGCGGGCTTGGACCAATTCCGGCCTTTGGGACGAAGGGCGCGGCCATGGGCACGTCGATCGCGTCAGGGCTGCTCGCGCTGTACTCGCTTTACAAGCTGTGGAACGGGAGCTGGGTGGTCTCGTTCCCGCGCGGCAAAGGCTGGGGCCCCGACTGGGAGATAATTCGGGCGCTGTTTCGTTTCGGCTTGCCGACCGGATTTCAGGGGATCGCCATGAACATCGGCGGGGTGCTGATGCTGTCGTTCATCGGCTCGGTCGCCAGGGGTGCGGCGGCGCAGGCGGCATTCGCGGTTTGCTACAGCCAGCTGTTCTCGCTGGTGACGTGGACGTCCGTCGGGCTGATGGGAGCGGCCGCGGCGATCGCCGGCCAGAATCTGGGGGCGGGAAATCCCGATCGCGCTGCCAGCGCGGTTCACGTCGCGGCACGCATCGGCGTGACGAGCGCAGCCATCGTCGGAGCTCTGTTCATGTTCCTGCCGCACCAGCTACTGGCAATTTTCGGAATGCGCGACCCCGACGTGGTCGAGATCGGGGTCGAGCTGCTGCGGATCCTGAGCGTGTCAGGCTTGCTGATCGCCGTGGCGCTGACCTACACCGGCGGGCTCCAGGGAACCGGCGACACGAAGAGCCCGCTATACATCTCGATCGTCTCGCAGATCATCGTGCCGCTCGGCATTTGCTTCTTCATTCAGCGCACGGGCCGGCTCGATCCGATCGACATCTGGATCGCGATCCTCGTTGGGCACGCCACACGGTGCGTCTTGAGCGTGTGGCGGTTCAATCAGGGGAAGTGGAGGACGATCGCAGTAGACATCGGGCGGTAAGAACGGGTCTCGCATCTCGAAACTCCAAACATCAACTACAACTCCAACAGAACGGGTGCGAGCAGTCAGTAACCAATGTTGCAAGCAACGAGTTCACTACGCCGGGACGTACTTCAGTGGCGTGAGAGCTACTGCCTGTGCCCCGAACGGCACCTGGTGACGTCCCGACGTAGTGAACTCGGATCTGTCAGCGTTAGTTACTCGCTGCTCGCACCCGTTCAGTTGCAGTTAGATGCTTTCAGGCACCAGGTGCCAGAAGCTCGCACCCGTTCTGTTGCAGTTAGAAACTTTCAGCCACCAGATGCCAGACGCTATGGCTTGGTGACCGTGAGTCCGCTGACCGTCCCTTCGGTGTTGTGCGAGAACCGGATCCCGTACACTCCATCGGTCGACTTCAGCTTACCCGCGCTGACGAGATCGGCTTTCTTGTAAGTCCCGACCGGGGTCCCGTTGATCGTGCAGGTAACATCTCCGCCTTTCACCGACACCGCTATGTCCTGGGTCACCGGGGATCCCGCCGCGGCTGCCTTGTGCACGGCGGCATTGGCTTCGCCGTGTCCTCCGTTCAACGCGAACGGAGCCGGACCGAAACCGCGCACGATGAAGTTTCCGCTGCCGTAAGCCGCGCAGTACAGGTAGCTCTGATTCGGCGTGCCCATGTCGTTACCGCCGATGAAGATTCCGTATGGGTGCGGATGGTCGTTCAGGTTCATGTACTTGGGCTCGGTGAACGTCGCCTTGACCGTGTAGTCACCGCTGGCGGTGTTCGCTGGATTCCAGTACGCCACTGCCGGCCCGGTTGTTACATGAAAGTCCTTTCCTTCCTGGGTCAGCTTGGCATTGCTGATGACCTGCCCGCGCTTGGCTTCGCCCGGATCGATCTGGCCCGTCCAGCCGCTGACGGATACACCGCCGTTGGCGACCTGGCGTGAGGTTTCATTCTGTTGAGCTTTGCCGTTGCAGGCTGCAACGATCATGGCGGCAACCGGCAGCATGGAGCAATAAACGCGACGCATATAAAGCCTCGTAACTCGGATGTTGGACCGAAAAATTACCCTCGGTGCAGGGAAGCGGAAAGCCAACCAGCAATCAAAAAAGGAAAAATCGCCCCTCATCCCGATTTCGAGATGAGGGGCGTTTGTATTCTCGCACTGCAACCGCGAGCTCAGCTCGCAGTTGGCCATCAACCGCCCAGCTGTCTCAGCGTCGCCGCCAACAGCCGAACTCTTGCGCCATCGCTCGAGGTCCCGGCGTCAGCATCCAGTTGCGCCGCCAGTGCACCAAGCGCCGCCTTGTTCTGCATTGCATTGGCGCCGCTCGCCGCTCCGCCCACCGCCTGCCGAACCTGCGACAGACGATCTGCGCTCAGACCTTTCGATCTCTCGAGCTGGTCAGCATACGCCCGGGCGAGAGCCGAGGTGGCGGGCCACGTGAACTTCGGCTGACCCTGGGTGTTCAGGTAGTCGAGGTGCACGGACTTCGCTGCGTCGATCTCGTTCTGGCTGATGTACTGGCTCGGCGTGAGCTCGAGGATGTCGAGGCCGCGCGAGATCTCCGAGCCAACGATGTTGCCGTTGTACCAGTACGTCGACCAGAAACCGCCGCTTGCCATCCGTGTTGAATCAGCGGGGCCTCGATCGAAGTAGGCGATCTCATGCGGATGCGCCGGATCCGACCAGTCGAATACAGAGAGCCCACCTTGGTACCAGGCCTGAACCATGATATCGCGGCCCGGAATCGGAATGAGCGATCCGTTGTGAGCGACACAGTTTTCGTACTTGGTCTGCGCAGCGGGAAGCTTGTAGTAGCTCTGGAACTGCATCTGATTGTTGACGATGCGGAAGATCGCATCGGCGCCCCACTCACGACGATCGGTCGAGCGGCATTTCGGCTGGCCGCCGCCGCCCCACTCGTCGGAAAAGAGAATCGCCGAGGCGTCGTTGTTGAATGTTGCCGAGTGCCAGTACGAGAAGTTCGAGTCGGCAACAGCGGCGATGCGGACCGGATGGGCGGGGTCGCGAATGTCGAGCAGGAAGCCATAACCTTCGCACGCGCCGCCCGCGAGTCCGACTGCCGGGTAGACCGTGATGTCGTGACACTGCGTCGGTCCCGGACGAGTGGCGCCCGCCGGCGGCTCTGGTCCGATCCTGCGGGCGATCATGGCCGGGAGTGCTGCACGCAAGGCATTGCTGTCAGCCGCTGTGGCGGCGGCAGCTCCTGTTCCGCCGCGCGCTTTGACAATGCTGTCGAGCACCGGCGTGATGATGAAGCCCGGCAACACCTGCTCGGTGCCGCGAATCGTCGCTACGAATCCACCCTTGGCCTTCGCTTCGGCAACCTGTCTCTTGTTCTCAGCGACATCCTCCGGCGATTCGCCATGGCGAGCCGGCGCAGTCAGGTCGTTGAAGATGCGGGGAGAGCTGACGATCGCCGCCTGCTCGGGATGCGCGAGCGGAACCTTGATGACTTCGATGCGGAAGAGCGCCGAGTTTGGATCTTCCTCGGGCCTGGCGCGAATGCACCCGGCGAGCTCGTTGGGCGAGCGCACTCCCGCGGAGCCGGAGATGTAGACGTAGACATTATCCGGATCCTTCGGATCGACCACGACCGTGTGGGTGTGCGAGCCGCGGCAGGTCTGGACATTCCCGACGTTCTTCGGATTGGAGATATCAGTGATGTCGAAGATGCGGAGGCCGCGTAGGCGATCCTTGCTCACTGTGTCCTTGACGCCAGTGGTGCCGCAGTCGATGCGTCCGCTCGTTCCTTCGCCGGAAACGAAAAGGAGATTGCGGTATACCGAGACGTCGCTCTGCGAGGCCGGGCAGACATAACCTTCCTTCAGAGTCGGCTGAGCCGGATTGCTGATGTCCCAGACCTGGTAGCCGTTGTAATTACCCTGAATCGCGTAATTGCCGACGAAGGCCAGGTCGGAGTTCGTGACACCCACGAAATGCTCGGCCGGCGGAGTCTGCGAGACGACGCGAAGATTCCACACCGCCTGCGCCGCATCCATCTTTCCCGCGCGCAGTCCGACACGCGGATCCGGGAGCGGCTCGCCGGGCGACATGTTGACCGGCGGGATGCTGCTGGCGCGCGACGATGAGGTCGCCGGTGCGCAAGCTGCCATCAAGGCCGCAACGCCGATGGTGAGCGATGCTAGCGATGCGACGGCGAAGTTCGATCTGACGTGAAGTCGATGCACTGGTTCCATGAGCGATTCCTCTGTTGGGTCGGAGTGGTGCGGAAGAAGCTGGACTGCGGTTGGCCTACTGCGTCTGGATGCCCAACGTGACCGCGATGAGCATTTTATCCATTCGGGCGATTTCGGTGGTCTGATCGACATTGACGTCGGACGCGAACTTGAAGACCACCTCGTCCTGACCGGCGCCGTAGGAGTCGAAGAGCTCCTTCACCATACTGACGGCGCCGCGATGGTGTTGAATCATGTAGGTGAGAAAAAGCCGGTCGAACTCGGGGCCGCGCGCGGCATCGAGCTGTTTCATCTGGGCTGCGGTGAGCATCCCCGGCATGAGCATCTCGTGCTGCATGCCGCCCATCGTCATGGTCATGCCGGTCGCAGTCGCATCCGGAACGGGCTGCTGCCGGTCGCGCAGCCAGTTCTGCATGGTCAGGATCTCGTCCTGCTGGGCGTTGATGATGCGATCGGCCAGCCTCTGAACCGATGCGCTGGCGCTGTGACTCGCCGCCCAACTCGACATGACGATCGCCTGGGCGTGGTGGTGAATCATCCCTGACATGAAGCGGATGTCCGCCTCGGTGTAGGGCCGGCGCAGGCTGTCGGTGCGCGCCTGCTGGATAGCGGCTGCTTCGCTTTGCGGGTTGATCGTCGGCTGGCTGATGACCGGTGCCGCGCTGCTTGTCGAGTGGCTCGCCGTGGCGCAAGCCGACGCGGCGATCACGGCGAAGGCCGTGGCGATGCCGCGAGTGTACGATTTTCTCATTCCGTCCGATGTCCTGCGGGTTCGATAGCGAGCTTGGGGAGGCTCAGGCAGAGGTGCCTACTATATGATACTGCCGTCTCGCCGCGAGGGAAGGCGCTGCGTTCTCGGCCGGATCAGGGTAATCCTCGTGTCATGTGCCAAGGCCGGTTCAACCAAAACCGCCGGTCCGTTGTCAGAAGGTAGTCCCGCCCGTGCCAGTACGGGCGAGCTACCTCCTTCGCGGAGCTCCCAGTGCGATTCTCAACCCTCGTTCAGACCCTTGCCGTGACCGCCGTCGCGGTCTCGTCCGTTTCGACGGCTTGGGCGCAAGACCTCGCTGGGCGCGTTGCCCGCGCACCCGATGGCGACGTGCGCGTTCAGTTCGCTAGCCGTTCAGGTACGTGCGGCGACGGCCGCGACGCGATCGGATTTCGCAAAGCCTTCTTTGGTGAAAACTTTCAGTCGATGGGGAACTGGAATGCGCCGACGTGCGTGCCCGGACCGGTTCGGGTCGTGCTCTCGGTAGCGGGTGGCCAGGTGACGCGCATCAAGACCTCGGTTGGCGGTGCCTGGGCGCGAACAACCGAACGACTCACGGATATTGGGGTTGTCTCGCCGGTCGAGGCGTCGTCGTATTTCTTTGGGCTGGTTCCGCGAATCGAGCGCGTCGGAAGCAGAGATAAATCGAGGATTCTCCTGCCCGCGGTGCTCGCCGACGCTGGAGATGTTGTCCCGCAACTGACGTCCCTTGCACGCGATGACGCCCGCGTCAATGATACCAGACGCCAGGCGATCATATGGCTCGGCCTGCTCGGTGATTCGAGGGTGATTCCAACGCTCGTCGCCTTCGCCCGCGGCAGCGGCGCTGGTCCGGTCGGCGGTGACATTGATGACAACGACGAAAAACCCGGCAAGAAAGGCCTTGGCACGACGGCAATGGCCGCGTTAACCGAGATGGAAAACGGGATTGGCGTGCCGTCATTGATCGAGCTTGCCCGGAATAGCGCGCTGTCGACGCGAAGTGCCGCTGTTTTCTGGCTCGGACAGACGGAAGATCCCCGCGCATTCGCGACGCTGCACAGAGTAATCGAGAATCGCGGTGAGGACGACCGTGTGCGGGCGCACGCCGTGTTCTCGCTGGGTCAGGCGGCGCGGGAGGATCCGTCACAGCTTCGCTACCTGCAGTCGATCTATGCCGGCGCTTCGAGCAGGATGAAAGAGCAGATCTTTCTGACGATGGGTCAGGACAAATCCGGCGGATCAAGCTGGCTGCTCGAGAAAGCGCGCGATCGAAACGAGTCAGTGGACGTGCGACGGAAGGCGTTGTTCTGGGCTGGCCAGAATGAGGACACGCCGACCCGCGATCTCGCTTCCATCTATCGCTCTTCGACCGACGAGTCGCTCAAGGAGCACGCGATCTTCGTCCTCTCTCAGCGAAAGGATGAAGCTGCGTTGAACGAGCTGATGCGGATTGCGCAGAGCGACCCGGACCGCCAGATGCGCGCGAAGGCCTTGTTCTGGTTGGGGCAGAGCGATGATCCGCGAGTCGCGAAGCTGATTGCGGACAAAATCGCCAAGTGAGTCCCTCCGCCTCGAGCCTTTCTGGGATCCGCTGCGGAGAAGCCCACGCATCGCACGCTTGGTGGGAAGCGG
>DASYIM010000031.1:0-7030 GCA_035997625.1 Gemmatimonadaceae bacterium | reverse complement strand
CCAGAATCGCGATCTTCATAGGCAAAGTCTGTGAAGAATCTCAGAGTACATGGGGAACCTTCATAGCACTTAATCTAATCCCGAGTGGACTTGTCAGGATTGGGCATCACGGCTACTATCCGACCTGAACTTCGTCATACGTCCACTCCGATTCAATGCGTTTTCCTGCAGTTCATATTCGTGCCGCGGTCCTTCTCGTTTCGTTACCGACGGCATTTGCGTTTGCACAGTCCCCGCCATCACCTGCTTCACCACGCGACACCGTTGTCCGTGATACCGTTCCCCGCCATCCGGCGACAAACCCGGACACGACGGCAATCAGCGACACCACACAGTTCGTAGCACCCCGGCTCAAATCGGTCGTCGTCACGGGCAACAACACGCGCACCTCATCATACCTGCGTCTTGAAAGCTCCTCGGCCACCAGGACGCCCACGCTCCTCCGCGATGTTGCGCAAGCGGTGACGGTGATCAACCGCGCGCTGATCAAGGATCAGGCGATGCAGAACATGGCCGATGTCGCTCGTTACGTCCCCGGCGTCACTATGGGGCAAGGCGAGGGAAACCGCGACCAGCCTACGATTCGTGGCAATTCGACCACCGCCGATTTCTACGTTGATGGCGTCCGTGACGATGCACAGTATTTCCGCGATTTGTACAACGTCGAGCGAGTAGAGGCACTGAAAGGCTCCAACGCCATGATCTTCGGTCGCGGCGGCGGCGGTGGCGTCATGAACCGCGTTGTAAAGGAAGCGGGCTGGTCGCCCGCCGGAGAGCTGACGCTTCAGGGCGGATCCTACGAGAACAGGCGCGCGAGCCTCGATGTCGGTCGCGGTCTCAGCAGCAATGTCGCGGCGCGATTCAATGGCGTCTACGAGAACTCCGACACGTTCCGCGACAACGTCTGGACAAAACGTCAGGGAATGAATCCGACGGTGTCGATCGCGTCACCGTCGAAGCAGACGCGGATCAACCTCGGCTACGAGAATTTCATCGACTACCGAACCGCGGATCGCGGAATCCCGTCGTTTGGCACGGCACCCGTAGCGACGGACATCTCGACTTTCTTCGGGAATCCGGAAGTGAACTTCTCTCGCACACGGGTGAACGGAGGATCTGCGTCGCTCTCGCATGCGACATCGGCCGGGGTCAATGTGCACAATCAGACCCGTTTCACCAGCTACGACAAGACTTACCAGAACGTGCTACCCGGCGCGGTGGACGCGAGCGGCATCAACGTGAGTATGTCGGCGTACAACAACGCCCATCAGCGCACCAACATCTTCAATCAGACCGATGTCACCTACACCGCGCGCAGCTGGTCGTTGGCGCATACGCTGCTGATTGGGGGCGAAATCGGGCGGCAGGGAACGGACAATTTCCGCAACACGGGCTACTTCAACGACACCGCGACCGCGATCCTGGTGCCCGTTGCAACACCGATAGTCTCGACGCCCGTCTCGTTCCGCCAAAGCGCGACCGACGCGGACAATCGTGTGGTCAACACCACCCGCTCGATCTACGCGCAGGATCAGGTCGAGCTGAACGATCACGTTCAGCTGATCGCCGGCCTGCGCTATGAGAATTTCGGCATTCGCTACCACGATAACCGTTCCAACTCCACCCTGACTCGCGACGACAAAATGATCTCGCCGCGCGTTGGCGTTGTTCTCAAGCCCGCGGAACCGGCGTCGCTATACGCGAGCTACAGCGTATCGTACCTGCCGAGCGCCGGTGACCAGTTCTCCTCGTTGACCAATGTGACGGCGGCGCTGGAGCCCGAGAAATTCGAGAACATCGAGGCGGGAGCAAAGTGGGATGTAGCCGACAGAGTTGCGCTTTCAGCCGCCTTGTACCGGCTCGATCGCTCGAATACGCGCGCGCCTTCCGCAATTGATCCCTCGGTCACCATTCAGACGGGCAGCCAGCGGTCCCAGGGTTGGGAGCTCGGAGTCGCCGGCCAGGTCACCAGCGATTGGAACGTCGCGGGTGGATTCACCAGGCAGCGCGCCGTCATCAGCAGCACCACCGCCGCGGCGAAGGCGGGCACCGCCGTCCCACTTGTTCCGGCAACGACGCTTTCTCTCTGGAACAAGTACCGCGTCCTCCCACAACTGAGCCTTGGGCTGGGCGTGGTGCACCAGGCGAACATGTACGCCGCGATCAGCAACACCGTAAGGCTCCCTGCCTTCACCCGCGTTGATGGCGGGCTTTACTTCTCGCTCACTGACCTCGTGAGCACCCAGCTGAATCTCGAGAACGTCTTCAACCGGAAGTACTACCCGCTGGCGACCGGGAACAACAACATCACGCCCGGAGCACCACGCTCCTTCCGTGTTCTGGTGTCGACGCATTTGTAGCCGGCACCCCCCGGAAGTCATCTGAACTTTGGGAGCGTTTTAGTGGGGAATCGAAATTGCACCCCGCGCTCCCCATGCCCAGCCAAAAGTACGACGTCGTAGTTGTAGGAGGCGGGCCTGCCGGACTCTGCGCTTCACTCTGGCTGGCTCGCTATCTCCATGAGGTTGTCGTGATCGATTCGGGCGATCCCCGCAACTGGGAGACGCGCGGCGTCAACGGTTTCCTCGGCCATCAGGGAATACGGTCCCCCGAGCTGCGCAAAATCGGCCGTGCCGAGTGCGCCGACTACGGCGTGCAGTTCGTCAGCGGCATCGTGGACACAGCGGTAAACGAGACCGGCGAGCTGTTCGCGGTGCAACTGAGGGATGGCAGCGTGATGGAGTCGCGGCGGCTTCTGCTGGCGATCGGCATCAAGGACGTCTGGCCGGCGATCCCCGGCCTTGGAGACTGCTACGGTGAGACGGTGCACGTCTGCCCGGACTGCGACGGCTACGAAACGCGCGACAAGAAGACGGTCGTAGTCGGTGCGGGGCGAAAGGCCGTCGGCATGGCGCTCGCCCTCACGACCTGGACCAGGCAGATAGTCATCTGTACCGATGGTCAGCCGCCCGACATGGACCAGCAGCTGCTCGACCAGCTCAAGGCGCTCAACGTTCCGGTTCTCGACCAGCCGATCACCTGCGTCCTGTCAAAGGACAAGGAGATTCGCGGGCTCGAGCTCAAAGGTGGAATGTCCCTCGATTGCGAACGCCTCTATTTCGCGATCGGGCAGTATCCAGCCGATGACCTAGGTGCCCAGCTTGGGTGCAAGCGCGATCCGATGGGGCGGCTGGTGATCGACGATCGCAACCACACTTCAGTGAAGAACGTCTACGCTGCCGGGGACATCGCGCCGGGCCCGCAGATGGCGATCGTGGCTGCGGCTAGCGGAGCGGTCGCGGCGATCGCGATTCACGCATCGCTGCTACCGGAATCGAGAAAGCTTCCCCAGCTGTTACCAGCTGAGAGTTAGCGCCTGGAGCCGGTGCTTCCTCATGATCTGAAGCGCCAACGTACGATCTCCCTCTTCCGCGCTTCTGATTGCCTGCACCAGATCGATCGGCGTGGAGATCTTGTTTCCGTTCGCCTTCAGAATGATGTCGCCACCGCGCAATCCCGAATTTCGCGCCGACGAGCCATCGACGACATTCGTGACGAACACACCGTCGACCTTCACATCCATGGCGTCGGAGAGGTCGGCATTGAGCGCGGTGAATTCAGCGCCCGCAAACGGGTAAACGACGCTACCGTATCCGAGCGCGGGAGGCAGAACCGTGAACGGTTCGGGAGCGGGGACCCGCTGGCGAACGCGCATCATTCCACCAACGCGTTCCGTTGGGACGCGGCTGATGGATCCAGTCTGCCTCTCTATGATCTCCGTTGGGGTGAGCACGACGGTGAGCTTCGTATCCCAGTTCTCGGGGCGTCGGCCAAGCGTGCCCCTGATGACCCTGGTGGCGTCGTTCCGGCGGACTTTCAGGACGAATGGAGCGCCAACCCTGAGCCATTTGGCCAACTCGACGGAGCCGCCTCGCATGTCGTGCGAGTTGAAAGTCATCAACACATCCCCAGGACGCACTCCCGCTCGTGCGGCGGGCGAGCCCGAATCAACTGCCGTAACCACCGGATAAGAGTCGAAGAAGGCGTTGCCGCGCTCGTCGAACATCATCTGATCGTTGATTCTTACTCCGAACCATCCGGTGGGCGGTGCCTGCCTGATTTTGACGGTGCGAGTTTCCTGAGCTTCTACGCGCGATTGGAAAGCGCAACAGACGGCGATTCCCACCGCGGCGAATTGCAACGCCGCCCTCGTTTTGAACACTTCCCTTCTGCCGCGCACGACTAGAACCCCCTCATCCCGACCGCCGCCATCTGCCGGGTCGCAACCTGGGCGCCCATGGTCGCCAGGTAGTACTGATTGATGACTGGGTCGTGGGGTGCGGTACGCAACGCGCTTTCAGTGGCATTCACGATTTTATCGAAAGCCGCCGCGCGAGCGGTGTAAATGGCAGCGCTGTCTCCGGTTTTCGTGAGAACATTGGTGGCGGCGATGTACTGGGAGGCCCGCTGGTAGTCGCGGAGCGCGCGGTTGAGAGCATCTGCTGCATCATCTACCGAGGCGAAGCTGGCATCGCTGGTCGGTGCGGGGGAAGCAGTCGGGACGCTGCTCGCCGTCGGTGCCGGCGTCGGCACCGGATTGGCAGCTGCAAGGTTGCTCGACGGGTTCGGCGTCACGCTCGGCAGTCCGATCGTCGTCCGGCCGATCGCGATTCCACCGATGAGGATCAGTATCGCTGCCGCCGCCTGCAACCAGGGCTGGCTCGATCCGCGAGACCCCGATGAATCCGACTCCCGAAGGAGGCCTTCTTCTCTGGCCCGCGCGGCGATGGTGCGCCAGTCGTTCAGCGGTTCCTGCTCGCGCCGGCGTTCCGCGGCGATGACTTGGTCGAGTTGTTCTTCAGACAGCGACATGTCCTTTCCTCTTTACTGCAGTTGGTGAGTCATCCACAAGATGCGCCAGCAGAGTACGGAGCTTGGCGCGCGCCTTGAACAATTGCGATTTCGATCCGCCCGCCGTGATTCCGAGCTCCTCGCCGATCTCGCCGTGCGTATATCCCTCTATGTCGTGCAGAACGAAGACGGCTCTGGCACCCGGCGACAGCTTAACCATCGCCTGCTCGATCGACTCGGCCATGAAAGTGCGGTCCGCCTCGTTCTCGGTTATTGCGGAGTCGTCCTCAATGTCTATTTCCAGTTTCGCGATTCGCCTTATCTTGCGTAAAGCGTTCAGCGTGCGGTTCACCGCGATCCGGTGGGCCCATGTTCCGAACTGAGAATCACCTCTATAGCTGGGAAGTGCCCTGAAGATCTGCATCCAGACCTCCTGCGAGACATCTGCAGCCAGCTCTGGATCTCCACACAGCCTGCGAACGACCGCGTCGATGTGGGGCGCGTGCTGCGACCAAAGCCGCTGCATCGCCCTCTCGTCGCCAGCTATCGCACGCTTGAGGTCGAGCTGATCGAATGGCATCTCGGACATCTGATTAGTCACACCACGGGTAGCTGAAGTTTCCTCGAAAAAAACCGGTGACGTTCCCTTTTGGGAATCGTTTGCAACTGTACGCCTCGTCCCTCCGTAGAGTTGCATGGTTGCGTTTCGGCAGTCGGGAACCTAAGCTCTTGCGGCTAGTATAAATGAATGTAGTCCAAGGAGTTAGAGTTGCTTAGAGTGATCCTCACTGCCCTGACGGTGACACGAGCCGGCGATGGCCTGCCCGTTAAGTCCCCGACGGAAGTTGGTATGTCCATCAGCCGTCTGGCTGCAATCCAGCGCGTTGTCGAGCGCGGAATCAAGGCTGGCGGGTATCCCGGCGCGTCGGTGGTCGTGGGCAGGAAGGGTGCGGCAGTGTTCGAGAAGGGGTTCGGCAGACTCTCCTGGAGCTCGAGCAGCACCTCGGTGGACGCCCAGCGCACCATCTACGACGTCGCCTCTCTGAGCAAGGTCGTGGGAACCACGACGGCCATCATGATCCTGTTCGACGAAAAGAAGATCGGGCTCGATGACCCGGTCGTGAACTACATCCCCACCTTCGGTGGCGGCGACAAGGACCGAGTCACCATCCGCCAGCTCCTCACACATACCTCCGGCCTGCCCGCCGGCAGAGACATCTGGCGTATTGCTCAGACCCCGCTCGAAGCGCGCGCCCTCGTTCTCAGCACCCCGCTGGAGGGTCGTCCTGGCGCCCAGTACATCTATTCCGATCTGGGGGCGGATGTCCTTGGACTGCTCGTAGAAGTGGTCTCCGGCGAGCCGCTGGACAAGTTCCTCAACCGGCGGGTCTTCGAGCCGTTGGGGATGAACGAGACGATGTATCGCCCCGCCGATTCCCTCCGCTACCGGATTGCCCCGACTGAGGTGACCCCTCCTCGCGGCTACCCGCTCCAGGGCGAGGTCCACGACGAAAACGCCTACGCACTCGGCGGGGTCGCCGGCCATGCCGGGCTTTTCAGCACCGCCGCCGATCTCTCCGTCTTTGCGCAGATGATGCTCAATGGCGGCGAATACAACGGCGTTCAGATCATCAGCAAGCCGACCGTGGAACTGTTCACTTCGAGAGCCTTCGGACACCGCGCACTGGGCTGGGACACGGCCGAGGGTGACTACGGGTCCGGACGCTTCCTTGGGCCCACTGCTTACGGGCACACCGGCTTCACCGGTACTTCGATGTGGATCGATCCTGAGCGCGAGATGTTCGTAATCCTGCTCACCAATCGTGTCCATGCCGCCCGCGCGCTGCGGCCGGCGAAAGTGATCTCCGACGTTCGCGCGGATCTTTCCGACGCGGCGGTTCTCTCTGTGCTCGATGGACCCAAGCTGGCCTCGGGATCCCGGAGCTTCCGTGCCGATCGCGAGGTCGGCTGGAATCCCCCGCCGCCGCGCGCTTCCAGACGTCGCCATGGCTCGTCAAAGCATCACACGATTGCCAGCGCCACTTCAAAGAGCCGCGCCAGCGCGAAGAAGAGCAGCTCCAGCAGGAAAAACACGGCCAGGAAGAGCAGCTCCAGCAAGAAACGCTAGCTCGATGGTCACCTGAAGAAAGGGCCGCCCTCTGGCGGCCCTTTTTGTTTG
>DASYIM010000030.1:0-7364 GCA_035997625.1 Gemmatimonadaceae bacterium | reverse complement strand
GTTCCCAATTTCGTAGCGCAGGACGGAGATCCAAGAGATGACGGCAACGGTGGGCCTGGCTACGCCATTCGGGACGAGATGAATCGTCGTCGTTACGACCGTGGCGCGGTCGGCATGGCACTCTCGGGTCCCGATACTGGCGGCAGTCAGTATTTCATCACTCATTCGCCCCAACCCCACCTCGATGGTCATTACACAGTCTTCGGGCGAGTCATCAGCGGCTTCGACGTCCTCGACCGCATCGTTCAGGGCGATCTCATAACAAGCATCACCATCAAATGAAACGTTCCTTCGTTTTGCTATTTGTTGTACTCGGTTGCGTCCCCACTGCGCAGCCGCTTCCGGGAGTGTTGACGCCTGACCGCTCGCTTCCTCGACCCGCGCTGCCGCCCGGACATCAGCACCTCGTCTTCAAATGGGACTTCCAGGAGGGTGACATCGCCGCGCGAGGCGATGGCTCGGTACGCACGGCGGCCCCCGACAGCGCACGGCTCGATTTCTTCCTTGGCGGAGGTCTGGGCGCCGGCGCTGCCATATTGATCGGGGACACCCTGCGGTCGCCAAATCCCGAGTTGGCCCGCCGCTACATCCCGCCGTCTCCTATGATGTGGGCGGCGCTCGGCAGGCTGGCAATTCCGGCGCTGGCGGACACAGTAGTTCGAATGGATGGCGATCTGCTTCGTGCCGACGTCGGCACTCCTGTCCAGTGGCGCGTGGCGATTCACGGCGACACACTCGTTTCACTCCAGCACATCTCCGGCGGCAAGATCATCGAAAGCCTGACCCGCCGGGCCAGTGGAGAAGTAGTTTACGAGAAGCCGGGATCCCGACGCCGCCTGGCCCTCACCGTCCTGCGAATACAACCTGGATCTTTCGATGCGACGATCTGGCGCTTATAGTCTTGTCCTGGTCGCGCTGACCGCCTGCTTCCCATACGGCTTCACAGGGGGCGGGTTGCCCTCTCACATAAGGACGGTTGCAATCGTTCCTTTCGAGAACCAGACTGCGACGCCGGACCTCCCTCGGGAGCTCACCGATGCTCTCCGCACCGGTCTTCACGATCGGCTCGGTTTGCGCGACGCCGCTGAATCGCGCGCCAACGCCATCGTCCGGGGAACCGTCCAGCGCTACGAGATCGACATCCCGATCGGATACAGCGCGAGCAACAAGCAGACAAACACGTCCAAGCGCATGCTGCAGTTGGTGGTCGATATAGAAATGGTCGATCAGCTGACGGGAAAGACTCTTTGGCAGCGTAAAGGCCTGGTTTCCGACGGTCAATACGAGGAGCGCGGCGAAAGCGTCGGCCGCAAGCAGGCTATCGATCGCATCGTCAGTGACATGATCGAGGGGGCGCAATCCCAGTGGTAAGGCGTGGCGGCTTCAGCAGGCTGGGCTGCCTGATCCCGCTGTTGATTCTTGCCATCGCCCTCTTTGTCGCCGTCGACTTCGGCGAGGCCTACTTCCGGTTCTACCAGTTCAAGGATGCGATGGGGCAGGAAGCGCGGTTTGCGACGACCAAGACGGACGATCAGATCACGGAACGCCTGGCAGCCCTCGCTGACTCGCTTCAGCTGCCGCCCGGCGCCGAGCTGATCTCGATACAGCGGTCAACGTCAGTCATCACGATCTCCAGCGACTACGACGAAGTGATCAAGCTCCCGCTGAAGAAAGAGCGCGTGCTCCACTTTCATCCCTCGGCCGCGAGCAGACTCTGAAACCTCGCAGTCCAGCGGACAAGGTTGCGACCTGGGTGCAGGCTGAACGTTGGCGAGCGGGAAGGAAGGGCCGGGTCGCGTTCACCAACGGAGTCTTCGACCTGCTCCACCCAGGGCACGTCGACGTATTGTGGGCGGCCAGACAGACCGCGGATGCGCTCGTTGTTGGGATCAACAGCGATGACTCTGTTCGACGGCTCAAAGGTCCGACCAGACCCGTGCGCAGTGACTCCGAGCGCGCCTACGTCCTTGGCGCGCTCGAGTGCGTGGACCTCGTTGTCATTTTCCCGGATGACACTCCTCTCAACCTGGTCAAGCACCTCAAGCCTGACGTTATTGTGAAAGGTGGTGACTACACCGAGGAAACGATCGTAGGCGCCGCCGAAGTGAAGGGCTGGGGCGGTAGCGTCGTTGTCGTCCCACTCACGCCGGGCCATTCAACCACCGCAATCATTCGGAAGCTCAGTGAAATCGGCTAAAACGAAACGGACTGGCAGGCAATCGGATGCGCTGCGCCCGATCACTTTCGAGAGAGGCGTCGCGCCTTACGCGGAAGGGTCTTGCCTGATCTCATTTGGCGCGACACGCGTTCTTTGCACTGCTTCGGTCGAGGAAGGGGTCCCCGGCTGGAAGCGCGGAAGCGGCGAGGGCTGGCTGACCGCCGAGTACGCAATGCTCCCGCGCGCCACGCGAACCCGCACCGCCAGAGAGCGCGCTCAGCTGGGAGGGCGCACCCAGGAGATCCAGCGTCTGATCGGCCGTAGCGTGCGCGCGATGCTCGACGATTTCAAGTTCGGCGAGTTCACCGTCAAGCTCGATTGCGACGTTCTCGTTGCCGACGGCGGCACGCGCACGGCCGCGATCACGGGTGCGTGCGTCGCCATCGTCGATGCGTTTGACTGGATGGTCGCCAACGGCAAACTCTCGACGACGCCGGTCAGGCGACGCGTGGCGGCGGTGAGCGTCGGAGTGATCGACGGTGAGCCACGTCTCGATCTCGACTACGAGGAGGACGTCAGGGCCGAGGTCGACATGAACGTCGTCATGAGCAACGAGGGGAAGTTTGTGGAGGTGCAGGGCACTGGCGAGCACGGCACTTTCGACCGGCAGCAGCTGGACGAGCTGCTGGAGCTCGCCATTGGCGGGATACGAACGCTGGACGCCGGCCAGACGAACGCGCTCAAGGGGTGACGGTCCGCCGTTTTCTGCTCGCTACTCGCAGCGATGGAAAGTTGCGTGAGCTGCGGGAGATATTTACCGCGTTCGGTCTCCAGGTGGTCGATCTGTCGTCGCTGGGAATTCCCAAGCTCGACGCGGAGGACAACCTCGAGGCGTTCGAAACCTTTGAGGAAAACGCCCTCGCCAAGGCTCGCTACTTCTACGACGCATCCGGCGGAATGCCGACCTTCGGCGACGACTCGGGTATGTGCGTCGACGCGCTTGGCGGCGAGCCCGGTGTCTACAGCAAAAGATGGTCGGGGCGGGACGACCTGACCGGAAACGCGCTGGACGCCGCCAACAACGATAAGCTGGTGCGGCGCGTCCGCCAGGCGCGCGCGGAGCAGGGCAGTCGGTTCACCGAGGCGGCGCGCTACGTTGCTGTCGCGGCATTCAAGGATGGGGCTGGCGAAGCGCTGCGTCGGGGCGAAATCGAGGGCCGCGTCATTCTGACGCCGCGCGGAACGGGCGGATTCGGGTACGATCCATACTTCGAAGCGCCTGATTTGGAAGGTACTTTCGCCGAATCACCAATCGAGAAAACAGCGAGAGCCAGTCATCGCAGTCGTGCGTTTCACAGCCTGCTCGCCGCGTTGCGCGCCGAAGGCAGGGTATAGTAATTTGCCGGTGCACGGGGCGTAGCGTAGCCCGGTATCGCGCCTGCTTTGGGAGCAGGAGGTCCCCGGTTCAAATCCGGGCGCCCCGACTATATAGGACAAGAACTTAGAATAGGACAAGAACTTAGAGATAGGACAAGAACTTAGAGGGCCTTGACAGTAAACTGACACGGTGACAGTTTACTGTCATGACCTTTCAATCTGCCTTACCTCCTGCCGAACGGCAGCGCGCCGCGACCCGTGAGACAATCCTCGACGCGGCGTTCCGCATGCTCCGCGAGGAGCCGGGCACTCCATTCTCCCACGAGACCGTTGCTCAACGTGCGGGTGTAGCGCCGCGCACGGTCTATCGACATTTCCCGGCACGCGTTGATCTCACGACCGCGCTCTGGGTCCGCCTCCGCGATTCGATGGGCACGCGGTGGCCCAGCACTGAAAAGGAGATAGTTCCCGCAATCCGGGTTCTTTTCCAGCAGTTCGAGGAGAACGCGCTGCTTATTCGCGCGTCGATCACGGCATCAGCGAGCACAGGCTACCCGGTCCACGGATCCGCTGAAGGGCGTGCGGCGTTCAAGTTGAGCCTGTCACCGCTGCTGGATCAGTTGCCTCGCGCAGAGGGTGACCGGTTGGTCGCGTCTTGCCTCGCGATTTACAGTGCTCCGTTCTGGCAGATGCTGCGCGACCGTGGCCAGCTGGCTCCCGCCGATGCGCGCGAAGCCGGCGCCGCGGCGATCCAGGCGGTGATAACCGCGTCGCACGCGCGCGTCGCAGGCGGCCGTGACTCACGAACCCGGAGAGCAAAATGAGCTCGGCTTCCGCTCCAACCGAGACGCACTTCACGCTCGCTCCGAGCGAGGGACGTACCTCGGCGCCGCTCAACGTAGTGGGCGAGCAGACGCTGGTGAAAGTCTCGCCTGAGGACTCAGAGGGACAGATCGCCGCGTTTCATCTCATCGCTCCGCCGATGTCCGGACCACCGCGTCACGTGCACAGCCGAGAGGACGAGTGGTTTTATGTCCTGGAGGGTGAACTGGAATTCGAGCTGGACGGTCGTCGCCGCACTATCGGCGCCGGCGGATCCGTTTGGCTTCGTCGCGGCGTTGTCCACGCCTATCAGAACTACGGCTCGACCGACGCGCGACTTCTGATCGTCACCACGCCGGGCCGCTTTTGCGATTTCTTCGTCGAGCTTTCTGCTGCCTCGCCAAGGGGTGGAATCCCCGCACCCGAAATCTTCACGGCGCTCGACGCCAAGTATGGCATCACGACACTCGGGCCACCGATGACCTGAGAGACAAATCACACTGAACGTTCGGAGGTCCGTCATGCAGCGCCGCGATTTTGTAGCTTCGACTGTTCCAAAGCTCCTTCTGGGAGCGGTCGCGCAGAATCTCCTGCTTGAAGCCTGTGCTCAGAGCGCGGTGGCGCCCGATACGACCACAATTGGCGCTGATCCACTCGTGCTCACCGCCCGCGAAGGACGGACGCCAGCGCCGCTCAATGTCGTTGGTGAGATGGCCCTCGAGAAGGTCCGCGGTACCGATTCCGGCGGACTGCTCTGCCTGTTCGACTTCGTCGCGCCGCCGATGTCCGGGCCACCACTTCATAAACATTCACGCGAAGACGAGTTGTTCTACGTGCTCGACGGCGAGATCGTCGTCCAGCTCAATGGCGTGCGGTACACTGTCGGCGCGGGAGGAACGGTCTACTCACCCCGCGGCGTCGTCCATGCCTACCAGAACTTTACCAAGTCGAATGCGCGGTTACTGATCGCCGCCACACCCGGTGCGTTCGGCGTAATGTTCGAGGAAATGTCAGCCGCAACGCCGGCTGGCGCGATGCCCTCGATGGATGTGCTCGAGGGACTGCACCAGAAGTACGGGATCACGACTATGGGTCCGCCGCTGTCGACGTAAGTCAGTGCATGACCTTGATGTAGCCCCACTGCTCCTGTTGCCGCGCAACGAGCTCGTGGATGGACGTTGTTGTTGCAACGCTTGAATTTAGTGGGGAGCCGGTAATAAGCGCGGCCAAAAAGATCCCTAATGTTCTCGGACTACTTTCTGCGTCCATTCCGATTACAGATGGTGCTCTTGGCACAACGCAGCGCATCGGGCTCGGGGTCGTGTACTCGGCCGAAGCAACTAAGGCCGTCGTGAACTCGTTCTAACTGAGGTGCGGCTGGGGGTCTGTTTGGGGGTCTGTTTGTGCCTGCACGTTCCGGCACTGAATGTCGGAAGGGATCGGCCCCGACGCTCGATTCCCCTCCATAAGCCGACAGTTTGTCTGAGTTGTGAAGGCTGTCGGTCTGCTTTGGGAGCAGGAGGTCCCCGGTTCAAATCCGGGCGCCCCGATTGATGAGAAAAAACAACGGCTCGACACGTTTTGTGTCGAGCCGTTTTCTATTGCCAAGGCATTTTGCTCAGCGGCGTGCGTTGGGGTCGTTCATTCCGCCCTGAGTCGTTCCCGTTCCCGAAGCGGCGCGCGGAGTAACGTTCATTCGATCGTCCGCCGTCGTCGTTGTCGTGGTGGTCGAGCGGCCGCTTGGCACCGCTGTCGTCGAAGCCGTCGATGTTTCCCGAACGACCGTCGTGTCCCGGCCACGGAACAAAGCGAACAGCACGAGCAGGATGAGAACCGCGACCGCCAGAATTCCCAGGACTCCCCCCGGGAAGGTGGTCGTCGTGGTCGTGGTCGTCGTGGCGTCCGTAGTGCGCGTCGCGGTGCCGGTCGTTACGTCGGTACCGCCGGTCGTCGTAGGCGTCTGCGGGGCGGCGGTCTGTGCGGCAGCGTCGGTCCCTGCCTGCGGCGTGGTGACCGCACCAGTTGTGGTTGGATCGGATGTGCCGGGCGTGCTCGTGTTCTGGGCGTAGCCCGAAATGGCGAACAGGCACAAAGTCGTCCCGGCCAGGCCGGCCATGAGCGTAAAGCGCTTCATACGCATGGGGTTCCTCGTGTAGGGGTTAAGCCTCCCTGAAGGGGGGCACTTCTCACGCCAGAAAGTCATTTGACTACCTAATAGCAGAGTGCATTCCAGCTTGCGAAATGCGGCGGTTTTGCTCGAGAAAGGGCTTGCAGACACACCTGTATCTGCTGATACCAGAACCACTTACACCGTTTGCAGAGTTTGGTATCGACCCTGCCTTATACCCGGCTACGCTAGAGCAATCCGTCTCGTCTCTTGGTTGATGACGGCAGCGGCTCTCGCCGTCACTAACCATTCCGGAGATTTAATGAGCAATAAAAAGGGTTTCACCCTTATCGAGCTTCTGATCGTGGTCGTCATCATCGGCATTCTCGCCGCGATTGCGATTCCGAAGTTCGCGAATACCAAGGACAAGGCGTACGTCGCAGCGATGAAGTCTGACCTTCGCAACCTCGCGACCTACGAAGAGCAGTATGCCGCGGACAACAACGGGGCGTACTTTTCCGGGAATGGTACGGCACAGGGTTTTGCGGCCTCGCAGAACGTTGCTGTTGTGGCGACCGCGGTTGTCGGGCCACCGCCTTCGTGGACGGCGACTGCCACTCACTCGCAGTCGGCGAAGCTCTGTAACTTCGGCGTGACAGCCCCAGGCGTTATCACCTGCGTCTAAGCAAGCCGTTTAGCTCCATTTAGTAAAACGGGGACGTCGTCAGACGTCCCCGTTCGATCAACCTGGAAACAAAAGGTTTGCTTAGACGCAGGTGATCACACCGTTGGTCATGTCGCACACCTTCGCTGACTGCGAGTGCGTTGCGGTACCAGTCCACGAAGGCGGCGGGCCGGCAAGGTTCGTAATGACAACCGTCACGTTCTGCGACGGGCTGA
>DASYIM010000029.1:0-9516 GCA_035997625.1 Gemmatimonadaceae bacterium | reverse complement strand
AGACCGGCAAGCCGGACGCAGGCTATGAGTGGCTACGGAAACTGGATGCGAACACGCGAGAGTACACGCTGAATCCGACGATCCTGTATCAGAAGCTCGGCCGCCAGGAGGGTGTCGTCACGATGTGGGACATGCCTGACTTCGCCACGCTCGAGCAGCGGACGCGCATCCCGATCAGTTACGTAATTCCCGCGAGTGGGACACCGCTGCTGGTGGACGGCATCGCGATCGTCAAAGGCAGCAAGCATCCGAAAGAGGCGCAGGAGTACTACGAGTACGTGACGACGCCCGAGGCAATGATCGCGGCCGCCGACTCGTTTCTCCGCATTCCGGCGCGCAAGGACATTCCGGTGTCGAAGCTTCCTTCATGGATCCGCGATGCGATGGCGAAGATCAAGCCGATGCCCGTCGATCGGGAAGTGATGGCCGCGCATCTCGACGAGTGGATGAAGTACTGGGACGCGAACATCAGGAACCGCGGGAACAAACAGTGACCGCCGCGCCGCGGGCGCGATCCGAAGGAGACAGTGGTGGCGAGCGTGGAACCCTCGCGCTGAACGGAATCACTCGCCGCTTCGGTGATTTCACCGCCGTCGACGACGTCTCGTTCGAGGTGGGCCCGGGCGAGCTGCTGGCGCTGGTTGGCGCATCGGGCTCAGGCAAAACGACGACGCTGCGCATCGCCGCCGGCTACGAGATTCCCGACGCGGGGACGGTGACACTCGGCGGCAAGGACATCACCAGGGTCCCGCCCGAGCGGCGCGGATTCGGGATGGTGTTCCAGCACTACGCGCTTTTCCCGCACATGCCGGTCGAGCAGAACGTCGCGTTCGGGCTCGAGGCTCGCGGCGTCAACAAAGTCGATCGCCTGGTCAAGGCGCGCGCGGCGCTTGCCAGCGTCGGTCTCGATGGGGCTGGATCGAGACCGATCCAATCATTGTCCGGCGGCGAGCAACAACGCGTCGCGCTCGCCCGCGCGCTGGTGATCGAGCCGCAGGCGCTGCTCCTGGACGAGCCGCTCTCCAATCTGGATCCGACGCTTCGCCAATCTACGCGCGACGATCTGCGCGCGATGCTGCGCCGGGTGGGAGTGCCCGCGTTGTTCGTGACGCACGATCAGGAGGACGCTTTCGCGATCGCCGATCGAATTGCGCTCCTGAAAAAGGGGAAGCTGCTGCAGTGCGGAACGCCCGAGGATCTTTATTACGCGCCGGTATCGCGCGAAGTAGCGGCTTTCATCGGTCGTGGCAGCATCGTGGCGGCGGAGGATGCGGGCGAGAAGGCGAAGGTCACGATTGGTGGCGTCGCACGTGAGCTGGCGGTGACGCGACCGAAAGGCGCCGCTTCCAGAGTCGAGAGCGCTTTTGTCGTGCTGCGACCTGATGCACTCGAGCTTTCGCGTGGCGCCAGCGTGCTCGCCTGGCGGGGGCGCGTCACCAACCGGCGATTCGCGGGCGGCATGGAGGTTTACCGGGTGGAGCTCTCGGACGGTGTGACGGTCGAAGTCGAATCGAACACCGCCAAAGTCCACGAGGACGACGTCGTCTCGGTATCGCCGCTCAAGGGACCGTTCCCCCTCGTGCCCGGATGACGTCCAAGCAGCGTCAGAACTGGATCATCGCCGTGCCGGTGATCGCGCTCCTTCTCTGGAGTGTGATCTACCCGAACGTGGCTGTGATCGTGGGCAGCTTCGAGAATGGACTCGGCCATTGGCGCGAATTCATCGCCAGTCCCGCCGATCGCGAGGCGCTGCGCACGAGCATCGTGATTTCAGTGGCCTCGGTATTCGCATCGTTGGCGATTGGCGTGCCGCTCGCATTTCTGCTGGGTCGATTCGAGTTTCCGGGACGTCGATTGTTGCGAGCGGTCGCAACCTTGCCGGCAGCGCTGCCGCCACTGGTGGGCGTGATCGCCTTCCTGTTTCTCTACGGCGAGAGCGGTGTGGTGACACGGGCGATTCAGCGGACGTTCGGGATGGCCGAGGCGCCGTGGCGGCTGCAGGGTGTGGGGGCGATCGTGTTCGTCCACGCGTATACGATGTACGTCTACGTTTTTCTGTTCGTGTCGGCCGGACTGGAGAGATTCGACTCGACGCTGGACGAGGCAGCATCAGGGTTGGGGGCGAGCAACCTGCAGCGTTTGCGGCGCGTGACACTTCCGCTGCTCATGCCAGCAGTCGCGGGATCGGCGCTGCTGGTGTTCATGAACGCACTCGGCTCCTTCTCGGCGCCGTACGTTTTTGGCGGTGGGCTGAGGGTGTTGTCGACGCAGATCCTGGCGTCGAAGACGAACGGTGCGATGGGGCTGGCTTACGTAGAGACTACAGTGCTGGCACTCAGCGCGGTGGCGGGCCTGGGGCTGTTCCGCTGGCTGGAGAGAAAAAGGAAATACACGCTCTCCAGCAAGGGTGGCCGGGTGCGCAAGACGATCCGCTCGCGAAAGATTCAGATTCTGACGACGATTTTCTCGGCGGCCATCGTCATCGCGCTGGTGCTCCCGCATCTGATGGTGGTGCTGGTGTCGTTTGCGCGGGACGGCTCGTGGACGACCCAGGTTCTGCCACCCGAGTACACGCTCGAAAACTATCGCCGGCTGTTCTCGGAGAACGAGCTGTGGCGGCCGATCTATAACAGCGTGTCGATGGCGCTGATCGCGACGGCCGGTAATTTGATAGTTTGCTTCGTTGCGGCTTACCTGATCGTGTTCAGGCGATTCGGCGGGCGTGGGCTGCTGGAGCTGCTGATCGCTTTGCCGTGGGCGATTCCGGCGACGGCGATTGCGCTCGGGCTCGCCGCGACCTTCAACCGGAACGACCTGGCGACAGCGCGCGTCCTGCTGGTCGGCACGTTCTGGATACTGCCGCTCGCCTATTTTATTCGTGACATTCCGCTGGTTGCGTCGGCGGTCGAATCATCGCTGCGGCAGATGGATGCGTCACTCGAGGATGCGGCGCGGGGACTTGGCGCGTCGTGGTTGATGACGATGCGTCGCGTGATTATCCCGGCAGCGAGGCCGGGCCTCGTCGCCGGCGGTCTGCTTGCCGCGGTGACGGCTGTGGGCGAGTTCGTCGCGAGCGTCGTACTCTACACGCATTCCAATCGACCGATTTCGATGGAAATTCTGGCTCAGTTGCGGGCGCTGGCGTTCGGAACGGCCGCTGCCTACAGCGTCCTGCTCATCGGGCTGGTGCTGATGATGACACTTGTCGCGCGCTCCTTCGAGGAGCGGCTTGCCTGACCCGCTGAATCGTCCGCGCGTCGTCATACTTGGCGGCGGATTCGGCGGGATCGCCGCGTCGAAGGCGCTCAGGCGGGCGCACGTCGCGGTGACGGTTATCGATCGCACCAATCATTTCACATTCCAGCCACTGCTGTACCAGGTCGCGACGGCGGCGCTGGCGCCGAGCGACATCACGGCGCCGATAAGGTGGGTGCTACGCCATCAGCGGAACGCCGAAGTGCTGATGGCGGAAGCGCGTGAGATCGACACGCAGAAGCGGGTGGTGCGGATCGATGACGAGCTCAGGGAGATTCCCTACGACTACCTGATCGTGGCGACCGGCTCGCGTCACGCGTACTTCGGTCACAACGAATGGGAGCCATACGCGCCGGGACTGAAAGCGATCGAGGACGCATCGGAAATCCGGCGACGCTTCCTGCTGGCGTTCGAGAACGCCGAGAAGACCGACGATGAAACGGAGCGCGAAGAGCTGTTGACATTCGTGATCGTCGGAGGCGGGCCGACCGGTGTCGAGCTGGCGGGTGCGTTTCCGTACATTGCGCGCAAGGCGCTGGCGCCCGATTTCCGCCGCATAGATACCAGTCGCACGAGAGTAGTCCTGGTCGAAGCGGGCCCGCGCATTCTGCCGACATTTCCCGAGCCGCTCGCCGCGCGAGCGAGAAAGGATCTCGAGGATCTCGGGGTCGAAGTGCGAGTGGGATCCTTTGTGACGGGCGTCGATGCCGCAGGAGTGCGCGTCGGTCAGGAGACGATTCGCGCGCGCACCGCGTTCTGGGCAGCGGGGAATCTCGGTTCGCCGCTGGGAAAGTTTATGGGAGTTCCGCTCGATCGCGCCGGTCGGATTGCGGTGAGTCCGGATCTGTCGGTGCCGGGAATTCCCAAGGTCTTCATCGTCGGCGACCTGGTGTCGGTGACCCAGGATGGACGGATGGTTCCCGGCGTTGGCCCAGCGGCGATTCAGGAGGGGAGAGCGGCGGCCAAAAATATTTTACGCGATCTGAGACGCGAGGCGCGAAAGCCGTTTCGTTACTGGAACAAGGGCGATCTCGCGGTTATCGGAAGATCGCGTGCGATCGCCGATCTCGGCTGGATTCAGTTTTCAGGATGGTTCGCGTGGGTGTTCTGGCTTTTCGTGCACATCATGTATCTGGTAGGCTTCCGCAATCGCGTGGTGGTGCTGACTGAGTGGGCGTACGCGTACTTCACGTCGCAGGCTGGCGTGAGGCTGATCACCGATGTAGAGAGGTACCCTCGGGGAACTGAAGCCGAACGGGTTGGAATCGGAAAGAGGTCGTAGTGTCTCCGCGACCTTATGGCTGGGTGAATACGCTAATGTACGTCGTCGCCCCGATGCCATTAGCGTTCTTCGCGTAAAGAGAGCACTGGTATAGCGCGTTAGAGAACAACCCGGTTATCGTAATCGGACTCGCAGGCCCCGACGACCCAGTGCCGGGGCTCGGACCAACCGGGTCGCACCATGCCGTGTAACTCGTAATTGGGGACCCGTTGTCAGAGTCGGGCGGGGAGAATGAGAAGGTCGCGCTATTCCTGGTGGTGGTTACCGTGATCGATGTCACAGCACCCGGGATGCCTGGAGTCACGAGCATTGTTGCCGACTTCTCGCCCGGCCCCAACGCGTTCGTGCCATACACGTTGCACGAATACTCAATTCCATTCGCTACGCCGGTAACGACGATTGGGCTGGAAGCGCCATTGACCGTCCTGCTTTCCTGCCCCGCTGCTTCGCACGTCGCGGTGTAACCGCTCACCGGGGAACCGTTGTCTGCTGAAGGTTCGAACTTGAGGGTAACGCCAGCGTTGCCGGGCGTCGGCCTCGGATCGAGCGGGCGCACCGGGGTCCCTGGAACCACGTCGAGCTGCCGCGATATCGCGACTCCCGATGCGCTCGTAATGCGGTATCCGCACGAGTAGTTCACCCCGTTCTGCAGCCCTGTGATAGTGATGAAACCGACCACACTGTCAGCCCTCGTCGTCGTCGTTGGTACCGATCCCGGGGCATGACACGTGACTGCGACTAACCAGGGCCGCGAATCCGCCGTGAAGTCATAGGCAACGGTCGCGCTGCCGTTACCCGGAGTCAGCAGGAAGAACATTTCAGGGTTGTACGTTATCACTACAGCGGGCGACGGATCGCTGGTGCCGATGGCATCGACAGCGGTAACGGTGCAGCTATAGCGGACGCCGTACGTCAATCCAGTTAGTGCGATCGGGCTCGCCTTACCGGTTGCGGTGTATTTCGCGCTACTCGACTGGCAGGTGGCCTGGTATTGCACTGAAGCCGCAGCCGCAGAGTTCGTCTGTGTGAACGTGATCGCGACAGTGCCGTCGCCGGCGCTTACGTCCAGGATCGAGACCGCGCTTGGCCGCAACGTGGCAGCCTTGCGAACAGGTTCTGTTGTTGTCCCGCAAGCGAGGGTCGACACACTCAGGGAAAACCCGCATAGCAACAGTCGCTTCATGCGTACCTCACACCAAATTTGCGCTCAAGCGCTTCACCAATCTTTCTTTCTTGCACGACCCGAGCAGGGCAACGACGCGCGAACTGAATGAAACTAGCATTTGTCAGGCCCGGAATCTATCGCTGCACCAAGGCAAAACGTGTCAACGAGCGCCCCGCGCACCTCTCGGCCTATTGGGGCTGACAAACTCTCCGCAGGAATTCACAGTACTTAATAAACAGGGTGATCGTCTACGACGGAGCAATGGAGGCCACCTCTCCGTCGGGATTAGTCTCTGGACTGTGGTAAAATGCCGCCCGTGCGATCTAACGAACGTTGCAGCAGACGGTCGCGACCAAGTCGTTGGGTTGTGTTTTCTTATAGTAGAATCGCCCGCAGCTGAACTAGGGCGTTAGGTGGCATCAGGTGACGTCCTGCCGCTTGCTAACGATAGTTGCAACAGACGAGCGCTCGTGCTTATGAACAATGAGTTCTAGCTGGCGATGGCTGCGTCCGGGTTGATGGGTCTCGACGCGCTCGGCTCTCGCTGACGCCGCGCCGCCAAGGCCGCGACTCGCTTGGTCAGGTTGGGGTGGGTCGAGAGAATCTCGGCGAATCGCACGAAGAAGCCGGTTTCGGTTTCGCGCTGATCGCTGTACACCGCTGCGTTCACCTGGGTGTAAAGCTCACGGCCGGCGGCGAGAACCAACAGGCCATCCACGCCACCTTCCGGTTCGAGGGCGTTGCCCACGCTATCGCATGTGTATTCGCAGGCACGTGAATATGCGAGGCCAAGGAAAGGGAACACCATTGCCGGATAAAGGAGCGCCCGACGTGTCATGTGCTTGCGGCGCACGTGGCCGAGCTCGTGTCCGAGGACGAAGCTGACCGCCTTCTCGCCCTTCTGGGTGGCGAGCGCGAGCACATCCGAGTAAAGCACCACGAAATTGCGTCCGAGGAAACGTGTTGCGAATGCGTTGAGAACGCCGCCCGACTGAAGCACGAAGATGTCCGGCGTTTCATCCATTCCAAGCCGGCGCGAGTGCTGGATCGCCATCGCCATCAACTCGGGGAACTGTCGATCGGAGACGCGTATGCCGTTGCCGCGGATCTGCCCCAGCATCACTCCATGGAAAAGGAAGACGGCGATGATTCCGGCAATTACGTAGAAGAGGATCACTCCGCCCGCTTCTGCTCCCGAGAGAACGACCCGCGCCAGGACGAGGTAGATGGCGATGCTGACGACGGCGCAGATGGCGAAATAGATCTTTTCCTTGGGATGGACGAGCGGGTCCACAATCACTGGGCGGAGCGATTTCGAATCCGATTGCATGCCAGACCCCGGGTGGTGGTGGGCGGGAGGGGATGATAATCTTGTGGCGATTATTCTTCTTTCGCGAGGCTCAGTCAATGGGGATTAATACTGACGCAGTAAAAGACGTCGAACCCGCGCCCTCGAAGACGAGCCTGTGGGAAGACTTCGTCGACATCTTTTACGCGCCTTCTGCCGTGTTTGCGCGCCGAGCAGACGGGAAGTTCGGTCTTGCCCTGTTGTTGCTGATAGTCGTCGGAGCGGTGCTCTTTTTCATCACCAAGAACGCGATGCAGCCGATCATGGATTCGGAGTTCGCGAGACAGACCGCGGCGGCGATGCGGAAAAATCCGAACATTACCGCCGAGCAGATGGCGGGAAGTCGCAACTTCTTCGAGACCGTAGCGCCGCTCTTTTTCGCGATCGGCCTGACAATCAGCGTGTTCGGCACCGGTCTCATTCTGTGGCTGGTGAGCAAGCTGTTCGACGCCAAGGAAACGCTCACCGCGGCGTTCATGATCGCGACGTACTCCGAGGTCCCCCGTATCGTGCAGATCCTGGTGAACGCGGCGCAGGCCCTGTTCATGAGCCCGGACAAGCTCAACGCCATCAACAGCGTCGGATTCAACCCTGCCCGGTTCATGGATCCCGACCACGCTTCGCCTTTCGCAATTGCCCTGGCGAGCAGATTCGATCTGTTCACGATCTGGGTAACAGTACTGTTGGGAATCGGGATTTACGTGGTGGGCAGGGTCAGCAAGCAGCAGGCAACGATTGCGGCGGCCCTCACCTGGCTGATTGGATCGCTCCCGGCGGTGTTCGGGGCGTTGCGCCAGGGGTAAAACCGCCGTCTCCTAGGTAGGCTTTACCACGGAGACCGATGGACGCAAGGAAAGAGCGGGAGATCGACGATCGGCTCTCGCGCATCGAGAGTGTCATAGCCGCACTTCAGCAGTCGGTCGACTCGCTGACGGGCGCGCGCTTCGGCTCTGCTGCCCAGCCCGGCGCGTCGCGTGCACGCGCGACTTCCAAAGATGATTTGGGCGCGACCATATCTGATTGGTTCTCGTCGCGCAGCCCCGAGTGGTGGCTGAGCCGCCTCGGTATCGGCTTCGTCGTCATCGCGGTTCTCTTTCTCTACGGCTATGCGGTCGACAAGGGCTGGATCACTCCGCCGCTTCGCGTCGTGTTCGGAGCTGTCGTTGGTGGCGGACTGTTCTACGCGGCCACGAGGATTGCGGCAGACGTCAAAACGCAGACAGGATACGGGCTGCGGCAGGTCCTCTACGGAGGAGCCCTCGCCGTATGGTATCTCACCGCGTATGCGGCATCGGTGTGGTACGGGCTGATATCGATTCCGTCCGCGCGGCTTCTCTTCTTCCTGCTGACGATCCTGTCGGCGTGGATATCCCTGCAGGAGCGAAGTGAGCTGTTTGCTTTCATCGCGATCGTCACCGGTTTCGCGACTCCGTTCGTTCTGCTCGCGCCGGTCACCTCGCTCACGCCATTCGCGATCTACCTCGGCGCGGTCGCGGCTGCTGGTCTGTTCATCTATTTGCTGCGCGGATGGCAATCGACGATCTGGATCACCTTCCTCGCCTTTTGGGTTCTCGTGAACGGCACTGCTCTTTCCGGAGGAGTGATTCGGGCCGGAGCGCCGGGCTCGATCGCGGTTTCACTCCTGCTCGTTGTGGCAGGAGCGGCTTTCACACGGGTTACTTCACTGCGCCGCCAGCTGCTGGCGACCGGATCCAACCGCTACACGCCGGCTCCTGTCAGCGAAGCATCCCAACGAATAATGGAGGGACTCGATTCGCTGTCGAAGATCCTCGGCGGCGGAAAGAGCGCGCCCGACAGCCTGGCGCTGTGGGTGATGACGTTGCTCACCCCGATACTCGCGGTGGCCAGTCTGGCGAATATCTGGCTGCGCGTGCCGGCGGAGGTGTCGGGTCTGATCCTGGTCGGAATTGGGTCGGCCGCGCTCTCATTCGGGATGAGCAAGATCGCCGATACGGAATTTCAGCAAGTCGTGCTCACTGGCGCGGCGCTGTGGAGTCTGCTTGGAATCCTGAAGATCGCCCCGGCACCGGAGAACACTGCGATCGTCGCCATTTACGCATCGCTCATTCTCATCTACGTCCGGAAGGCGCTCATCGGGGCACGCACGATCGCGAAGGTAACGATCGCCGTTGCGCTGACGGTCGTGGCCGGTCACGGCCTGTCGTTCGCGCAGACAGGCCTGATAAGGTGGCGATGGCTGATTGCTGAAATCGTGACGGTTGCAGCGAGCGGCGTCGTGAGCCGGAAGCTGATTGCCGACAAATCCGAGCAACTGCAGGGCGCAGTGCTGGCCGGACTGACTTACCTGACGTCGCTGGTCGTAATCATGAACGTCCTGGATCCGATCTGGCCTCCACTCGTCACAGCCGCGTATGCGATCTTCGGAGCGGTGCTGCTGATCGTGAGCAGACGCCGCGGAGGAGAGCGTCTGCTCAGGCAAATGGG
>DASYIM010000028.1:0-7895 GCA_035997625.1 Gemmatimonadaceae bacterium | reverse complement strand
CCCTCTCGCTTCAGCTCGGGAACGAATCGTCGACTGGTGATGTCGATGGGCAGGATTGTGTCGAGCGTGCCATGGGAGATGAATATTGGTGGTGAGCCGCGCGGAGCGACCGGAATCAGAATCCCCGGTGAGAACGCAACGATGTTTCTGAAGAGAGTGCCGTTGAGGCGACCGAGGGCGAGCGCGTAGGTCGCCCCGTCCGAGAACCCCGCGACTGAGACACGCGCTGGATCGATGCCGTACGAGTCGGAGGTCATGCTCAGCACCTTATGGATCTTCTCGACGTCGACGCCTATCGGCCCATTCATCGCATCCCAGGTAACGCCGGCCGATTTGGGTGCGACGAGGATTATCCCGGTTTGGTCGGCCAGATCGGTGAACCGCGTGATGAATCGAGATCCGCTTCCGCCGGCTCCGTGCAACAGCAGGAGCAGGGGAGGGTTTGCTTTTTTCGCGGCGCTGGCTGGGGCGTAAACCCACGCGTCGTCCGGTTTGCCCGCGAAGACGGGGAACAGTCCCGAGGAAACCTTCCGCGGCGCCGAATTGTTTTTCGTTTCCGGCAGCGCGGCGAGACGGCCTCTGATCCAGGGGTCGCCCTGATTTGCTGATTCCGGAGCGCGAGGACTGCACGCCGAGAGCGCCCAAAGGAGAGCGCAGGCGAGAGCGGAAGTGGTTCTTCGCAACGTCGCTACGCCTACTGGCTTCCCGGCCCCTCGAAGGTCGCCGTCAACACCCCAAACATGAATTGATCCGCCCTCGCTTCCGGGTCACGGAAAACCAGATACACATCGTGCAGTCCCGTCGTTGCGCGGAGGGTTGTGCGGAGCTGTAGCGGGGCCATACTGGTACTTGGCAGAATTAGACCGCTCTCGCCAAGCAGCGTTCCGGTCGGCGAATCGAGATGTACTTCGATCTTGCCGCCCTTCGCCTGATACTGAGCGGGCGCAACGACTGTGAATATCACAGCGGGTACGCCTGTCAGGTCGAGCTGTTTCAACCCTACCGATGAACCGGAACGATTCACAACTGTGACCGTTACCGGCAGCTCCGGCACGCTCTGCTTCGACACTCCGTCCGAGAGCTCCCCACTCGCGACCGCCACGGTCGGGGAGTGGAGTACAACGGTTCTCTCGTCGGTGAGGGCCGGCATCCCGTTGGCGCCTCGATCCGCATATTCGGCGCGCAACGCGACGACACCGTTTGGCTCGTTGCCTGACCCGGCGGCGGGCACGTATGAGCCGCTAGTCGGCAGTGACGAAGCATTCGTCTTCCGATCATTGAGGCTCAGGATGTAGGCGACCATCGCCGAGGCCTGTTTGTCGGTGAGGTTGGGATGCGCAGGCATCGCGACCTGGCCCCAGACTCCAGATCCCCCTTCACGGATTTTCCTCACCAGACGCGCCGTCGCCGTGCTGTCGCCGTGGTACTTCTGCGCCACGTCGGCGTAGGCGGGGCCGATTGATTTTCGGTTGAACTGATGGCACGAGAGGCAATCGCTGCCTTCGATCAGCTTCTTCCCGGCCTCGTAGGCCGCCGCCACACCTCCCGAAGGAACGCCATCCTTCAGGTATTGCGCGCTGACTGTTACTCCCTGTGCCGGGATGCTTCCGGCGGTCAGCGAGCCATCCTCACGGTCGGCGACACGCACCGCATAGCGCACCGGAACTCCCGGGAAGAAGAAGTAGCGATTGCCGTCGACGAGATCCACATCGACGGTCGGTGGTTGATTTCCCGCGGCAATCGGCACCGACGCAGTCGATCGCGCGCCGTGAGAATCTGTCACCGTCAGCGAAGCGGTGTACGTACCAGGTTGAGTGAAAGTGTATGACGGGTTGGGGTCGGTGAGGCGACGCACCACCGTTCCGTCGGAGCGCTTGATTGTCCAGGCGTAGCGGAGCGGATCCTCGTCGAGATCGAGGGTGCCCGCCGACGAGAGCTTCACCCGCAGTGGCAGCGCCCCGGCGTGCTGATCGACCGCGGCAGCCACGATCGGCTTCCGATTGCCCGCGTTGTACTCGATGCGCACGAGCCGGGCGTCGGGGTTGCCCTGGAACCAGGCAGTCCCGTACTCCAGCATGTACAGATCTCCGTTCGGCGCGAATTCCATCTCGATTGGCGCGCTGAACTTTTCATTGGGCATGACCCGCTCGATGGACACGAGATCACCCTTTGTGTCCATCGTCACCGCCATGACCCAGTGGCGCATGAACTCGTAAATGAAAAGCTTGCCGTCGTAGTACTGCGGGAAGGGTCGGGCCGCGCCACGGAAATCGTCGCGGTGAAAGACCGGCCCTGCCGCGGCAGCTCGTCCTCCGGCTCCGACAATAGGGAAATCGGGCGACGTGGCGTACGGATACCAGATATATGCCCCTCGCGCCGGAGGCAGGTCATTGAGGCCGGTGTTGTTGGGCGATTGATTGATCGGATGCGATGGATCGAACACCGCTCCAGGAATCACCGTCGTCGAATCTGCGAATGTCGTCCTGTAATACGCCTGATTGTTGCCGACGAAGTACGGCCAGCCGTAGTTGCCCGCGCTGCGCGCCTGATTGATTTCGTCGTAGCCGCGCGGACCGCGTCCGGCGGAGTCTACGTTTGCGTCGGGGCCGACGTCGCCCCAGTAGAGGAAGCCCGTGTGCGAGTCGACCGAGATGCGATACGGGTTCCGGTGGCCCATGGTGTAGATCTCCGGCCTCGTCTTCGCTGTCCCCCGCGGAAAGAGATTCCCCTCCGGAATCGTGTAGGTGCCGTCGGGCTCGGGATGTATGCGGATGATCTTGCCGCGCAGGTCATTCGTATTGCCGGATGACTTCTGTGCGTCCCAAGGCATGCGGCCGGGCCGTTCGTCGAGTGGCGCGTAACCGGATGCGAACGGATTCGAGTTGTCGCCCGTCGACAGGTAGAGATTGCCCTTTCTGTCGAAGGCGATGGAGCCTCCGGTGTGACAACACTTCAGGCGTTGCGTGGGTACCTCGAGGACGATCTTCCGCGAGGCGAGGTCGAGCGCGTCTCCCTTCATCGTGAACCGCGCCAGAACGTTCTTCGCGTCGGGCCCGGCGGGCGAGTAGTACATGTAGACCCAGCCGTTCCTGCCGAAGTTTGGATCGGCCGCGAGCCCGAGCAGACCATCTTCGGCTTGACTGCTGTCCGTGTATTTGTTGCTGACGGGAATCGTGGCGATCCGCGTCACGCGACCAGACGATGGCTTGTAGAGGTTTACGAAACCGTGGCGCTCGACGAAGAGGACGCGCATGTCAGGAAGGACGGCGAGCTCCACAGGCTCGTCCAGCTTTTCAGTGAGAACGACTTTGGTAAAGCGATTCTCCTCCGGACGGGCGCGACCGAAGTCGACCGCCGTCGTGCCACTCCCCATTGCGTAGCGCAATCCGCCCAGCAGGTGCCGCAGGAAGAGGGGTTCGGTGTAGGTGGCTTCGGTGTGGCCCATGTTGGTGTACCACGCGCGACCACCATCGAAGTCGTGATACCAGCTCATTGGATGGTGGGCGCCGTTCGTTCCGCCCTCGTAGCTCTTCTCGTCGATCTCCACCAGCGTATGGATCGTCGGATCGATCGACTTGAAGTTGTAGAACTCGTCCTCGCGATAGATGGTGTCGGGCAGTCCGGCCGTCGATGGATGATTCTTGTCGATGACGCGGAAGGTCGCTTTTCGAACGTTGGGGTTGTTGGGATGGCCGTTGAACCAGGCGCCGACGAGCCGGCCGTACCACGGCCAGTCGTACTCAGTGTCGGAGGCGGAATGAACACCAACGTATCCGCCGCCGGCCTGGATGTAGCGCTCGAAGTCGTCCTGCTGCGCGGGGTCCAGGACGTCACCCGTGGTACTCATGAAGACCACCGTGCGGTATCGCGCCAGGTTCTTGGAGGTGAACGCGCCCGCGTCTTCCGTCGCGTCGACTGCAAACCCGTTTTCCTGTCCGAGCTTTCGGATTGCGGCGATCCCGTTCGGGATCGAGCTGTGACGGAATCCGGCGGTCTTGGAGAACACGAGTACGCGAGGCTGCTGTGCCTGAGCGGCGAGGGGCGCGGCGAGCGAAGCGGAGAGAAGGGCAATCAGGACGGCGAGACGTTGCATTTGCAGTCCGGGGCGACAGGTGACGGCCGTGATAGCGACACGCCAATCTGCAACGCGGTTTGATGAGTGGGTAGAGGACCCGCCGGGGCGTCGCCGACAGCGGAACGTCGCGTCACGCGGACGGCGTCAGATCATTTTCCGCTTTTCGTCGAGCGTTCTGACATCTGATCGCGGGTCATCTCGATCATCGTGGGCCGGAACCCGGCACGGGTGAAAAGGCGTTGCGCGGTCTCGTTGCGCTCGGCCGTCGAGAGTACGATCTGCTTCGCCCCGCTCCGCTCGAGCGTCTCGAGCGTCGCTTCAAGCAACAGGCGGCCGATGCCCCGGCCGCGGTGCGGAGGGTCGACGAGGATGTCATAGAGGACGCCGGCCGGTCCCCGCAGCGACATGTAATCGCGCCCTTCAAGGCCCGCATAGGTATAGCCGATCACGTCGCCGTCCTCCTCCGCGACGAGTACTACGACGCTCGGCTCTTCCAGCTGTGAGACCAGAAACGATCCGTATGCCTCTTCGGTCCTGGCAGTTGGGGCGATGAAGCGTTTTGGATCGAACTCGTGGTGCGCCTTCACGAGAAGAACGCCGAGCCGGCCGATGGCGCGGAGATCGGCTGGGACGGCGCGACGGATCAACGGTCGATCGTTGCTTGCTGCACCGGGCCGTAGCGAACACCGGACACCTTCCCGGGAGCACCGGCCGCGTCGAGCGCGGCCATCTCCTCGCTCTTCAGCGACACAACGGCAGCGCCGAGATTCTCCTCGAGATACTTGCGCCGCTTGGTGCCGGGAATCGGAACAATGTCCTGGCCCTTGTGAAGCAGCCAGGCGAGGGCAACCTGCGCGGGAGTTGTCTGCTTCTGTTCCGCGATCCTCGTCACCAGATCGACCAGTGCCAGATTCGCTTTCCGGTTCTCCGGCGTGAAACGCGGGATGGTGTTGCGGAAGTCGGTGCTGTCGAAAGTCGTCGTATCGTTGATCTTTCCCGTGAGAAAACCCTTGCCGAGTGGGCTGAATGCGACCAGCCCGATGCCGAGCTCGCGAAGTGCGGGAATGATCTGTGGCTCGAGGTTGCGCTCCCACAGTGAATACTCGCTTTGCAAGGCGGAGATGGGATGCACCGCATGCGCCCGGCGGATCGTCTGCTCGCCGGCTTCGGACAGACCGAGGTAGCGGACCTTCCCTTCGCGAACGAGATCAGCCATCGCACCGACAGTGTCTTCAATCGGGACTGACTTGTCGACGCGGTGCTGGTAATAGAGGTCGATGTAGTCGGTATTCAGGCGACGAAGCGACCCTTCGACGGCTTGGCGTACGTGCTCGGGCCGGCTGTCGATTCCGCTTATTGTGCCGTTCTCGATCCTGAAACCGAACTTGGTGGCGATCACGACGCTCGCGCGCGTAACTCCGAGCTCCTTGAGAGCGCGAGCGAGCAACTCCTCATTGACGTACGGGCCATAGATCTCGGCTGTATCGAGGAAGGTGCAACCGAGCTCGATGGCGCGGCGGATGGTGGCGATGGACTCGCGCTCGTCGCGCTCCTCCGGGGCTCCGTATGACTGGCTCATTCCCATCAGGCCGAGGCCCATGGCGGAGACGGTGAGTCCCTGAGTACCGAGTGAACGTTTGGGTAGCATGGGCAATGGATGTAGGAGACTGCTGAAGTCTATAGCGGCCGCGTCTCCATCGTGGATGTGGCCACGCCGCCGAACGTGTCTCCTCTCTTTTGCCCGGAGCTTCCGGCCGCAGGATTGCAGAGTGACCGGAGCGCTACAGAAGACAAAGAGATCGAAGACATGAGGTAGAGATACTTGAAAGTCATCCGGATGGTAGTCGCCGCGGCTACGGTATCTCTCGCGTGTGGTCACGAGCCCAGAAACGACGAGCTGTCAGCCGGCGATAACGTCAGCCCGCTCGGCCCCAACGGCGAAGCACGCATGTTCGTTGCCGATCAGGATTCATCGTTCACGCGGCTTTGCTTCGAGGCACCTGATCTCGGCCTCGCTCCCGGCACTGCCGTAACCGTCGTCCATCCCGCGTTTCCCCAGTTTTCCACGCCGGGAAGGCTGGGGAAACGTACCAAAAGTCCGTGCTTCCCCGCGCCGCGCGCATCACGCGACAGCATGATGTACTCAGTCGATGCGCCGGGCGACACCATTGGACGCCGTGGCGTTCCAATCATTATCCTCGGCAAGCTTCCCAATCCGGAAATGCATGGGGATACCGTCACCCTGGTTATCGAGCCCGGGCGAGCCGGTTGGCAATTCCGGACCTGCGCCAGCGAGGAAGGAATCCACGCCACCGCTTGGTCGGGGAAGCCGCTGACGGCACCGCGGCGCTGGCACGCCTACTACTACCTCGGCTACGACGTCGAGCCAGACTGCACGCCGGCGGACTTCGCGCCCGATAGTATTTCGGCTGCACCGATCGCGAAGCAGTGATGCGCGGTCTGGATCGAGCCGAGTGACCGAAACACAGGCGTCGAGCAGGCGCCGCTGGACACTCATCGCGACGATCCTCGCGTCGTCGATGACCTTCATCGACCAGACGGTCGTCAACGTTGCCCTCCCCGCGCTGCAGAAAGAGCTGGGCGCCACCATCACCGACGTGCAGTGGGTCGTGGAAGCCTACGCGCTCTTTCTTGGCGCGCTGATACTGGTGGGCGGTTCATTGGGCGATCAGTTCGGCCGCAAACGAGTCTTTCTCGTCGGCGTCCTTTGGTTCACGGCGGCGTCCGTCTGGTGCGCCGTCGCGCCCAGTCCTCGCGTGCTGATCATCGGCCGTGCCCTGCAGGGAATCGGTGCCGCGTTTCTCGTACCCGGCAGTCTCGCCATCATCAGCGCGACGTACGATGGTGCTGAGCGTGGACGCGCTATCGGCACCTGGTCCGGATTCAGCGCCATCACCACGGCGGTCGGACCGGTGATCGGCGGATGGCTAATCGAGAACGTCAGCTGGCGAGCGGCATTCTTCATCAACGCTCCGCTGGCTGCGATCGTAGTGTTTCTCTCGCTACGGTATATGGACGAGAGCCGCGATCCGTCGAGATCGGGTCGCATTGACTGGATCGGAGCGCTGCTGGCAGTCGGCGGTCTCGGCGGAATCGTTCTGGGACTGCTCGAGTGGCCACCGCTCGGGCCGGGCCATCCTTTGGTGATCGGCTCACTGACAATTGGAGTCGTGTGTCTCGCGCTCTTCATCGTAGTGGAGCACAAGGAGAAGAGCCCGATGATGCCGCTCCATCTATTTCAGTCGCGAGTGTTCGCGCTGACAAATTTGCTGACGCTGCTGCTCTACGGCGCGCTCGGCGTGGTCTTTTTCCTCGTTCCACTGCTCCTGATCCAGGTGAAGCACTACTCGGCGACGGCGGCGGGAGCGGCTTTCCTCCCGTTTCCGATCCTGATGCTGGTGCTCTCACGATGGTCGGGCGGACTTGTGACGCGCACCGGCGCCCGACTGCCGTTGACCGTCGGTCCTCTCGTCGCCGCGGTCGGGCTCGCTCTGTTCGCGCGCGTTGGCCTGACGGATCCCTACTGGAGTGGAATCTTTCCCGCGGTGGTCGTGCTCGGGTTGGGTATGGCGGTGACCGTCGCGCCGCTCACGACGACGGTGATGGCGGCGGTTCCTTCGGACCATGCGGGAGTGGCATCCGGCATCAACAACACCGTTGCGCGCGTGGCCGGGCTGCTGGCGATCGCCGTTTTCGGTGTCGTGCTGGTGCGACGATTCGACGATAGGATGCGACCCGCACTCGAGCAGTCGTGGATTACGCCTGAGGTAAAGGCGCAGATCGACAAAGAGCTGCCGAA